>CAYODE010000099.1:0-4678 GCA_964402685.1 uncultured Aestuariivita sp.
CCCGCGCCAATGGAATCCATCAAAATGATCGCTGTCGCGACAATTGCCCAAGCCAAGACAAAGGCCGAGCCTGCAAATGCCATGACTTGTGTTTCCGAACGCAGTCGAATGAACCGCGTATCGGTATCTGATTTTAGAAATACCCTGCGTTCTGGAAAGTACCGCTCGAGCAGGTGATGTAGTTTTATTGCCAGACGTGTTCTCACGCGTCCTTCCTTGTCCCATCCCAGTCATAACGAAAGAGGGCCTGCCTGGAGCCCTGCCACCCGTTCTGCGTTGTTTATCCATCGCCGTCAATTTGGGCAAGGTTGTTGTCCCATTCTATGACAACTTAGGCGTCTGACCGCTTCGATTGGCAAAAAATCGCCGACTTATCGGGGGTTGCGGTCCATTAATGAGACCGCCCAGCGTGATAACGGATTAGGCAGTTTGCGAGTTTTGCTGGTCGACGAGTGGCCAATAAAAGTCTGGCGGGATGCCCGCCTCGGCACGTTTTTCTTCGTTGAACGGTGGTTTCAGACCGCCATGGAAGTACCGTCTCACCAAATCATGAAAAACGACGGTTGGGTCCTTGTCTTCGCGACCGCACATAAAATGGAACCATTTAGAGCCGTAGGCGACGTGATGCACTTCTTCTGCATAGATCGTCTCAAGCGCGGCGACGGCTGAGGTCGCTTGGGCCTTGCGAAATATTTCGATCATACCTGGTGTCACATCCAAACCGCGCGCTTCCAGGACCATTGGAACGACCGCTAACCGGCCCATGAAATCTTCGGAAGTATCTTCTGCGGCGCGCCACATACCAGCATGGGCGGGCAGGGCGCCATAGTGGCTTCCCATCTCTTCCAGACAATCACACATCAGGTTGAAGTGTTTGGATTCCTCATCTGCCGCTTTTACCCAATCGTCGAAAAACCCAATCGGCAGGGGGATATGGGAAAAGCGCGCGATGATATCCCAATGGAGATCAACGGCGTTGAGTTCGATATGTGCAACGGCATGCAACAACGCAATGCGACCCGCCTCGGACCCTGGACGACGGCGCGGCACGTCGCGCGGGGAGAGGAGTTCGGGCGCGTCTGGCCGAGCCGGATGCAATGGTGGGCTGGCCGTCCCCACTTTGATGTCTGCATCCGTACCCTCGCGATATGCGCGCCAGGCAGCCGCGTGCGCGCGCGATACTGCGGTCTTTTCGCGCCCGTTAGCAGTGGTCAGAACCTCAACCGCGCGTTCGGCCAGGGACAGTGTCATTTCAGCCCAGCTCTTTAACCGCTGCCAACACCTCGTCCACATGCCCGGGGACTTTTACCTTGCGCCAGACGTGGGCGATCTTGCCGCTTGCATCAATGACGAACGTCGATCTTTCGATACCCATGAATTTCTTTCCGTACATGCTTTTTTCTTTCCACACGCCGTAGTCTTCGCAGGTTGTGCCGTGTTCGTCAGACAAGAGGGGAACCGTCAGATCGCGCTTTGCTGCAAATTTGTTGTGGCTTTCAACACTGTCTTTCGACACGCCCAATACAACCGCACCTGCGGCGTCGAAATCCGCCTTTGCTTCAGAAAAACCAATGGATTCTTTGGTGCAGCCGGGTGTGTCGTCTCTTGGATAAAAGAACAAAACAACTGTTTTGCCCGTTAACTGAGACAAGCTGACCTCTTCGCCGCCGTCACGCGGCAGCGTAAAGTCAGGAGCCGCATCATTGACTTCCACCATTGGGTATACCTCACTCATTTGTGGACATTTTTAAGGGTTTGTGAGTTTCATAGTAGAACGAGGCCCGCAAGAATAAAGGCGTAACGCCAATAAGCGACATGGCTCTGAAGCAGTGACCAAAGAACGACGCCTCACCCGGGAACAACGCGTGCGCAAATTGCGCCGTGCGAAGCGTGCGCGCAAGGCAGGCCGGTTTGGCCTGTGGTCCATTGCGTGGATGTCCGCCTTGGCAGCATTGGCCGGTTTGGCCGTTTTTCTTTTGATTGACCAAACCCTGCGCGCGCCTGATTGGCTGCGCGATCGGGTTGAAATGCGGCTGGAACAAAATCTAGGCGGGTTTCAGTTGGATTTTGGGTCTGTCGAGCTTGTGATTGGAAATGGATGGCGACCGCGCGCGGCATTGCGAAATGTGCAATTCTCTGACGCGGACGGACGCCCCATTCTATCGTTGAAAGACGCTGAAGCCAGTTTGGCGATGCGCCCCTTGTTGCGAGGCGAGGTACAACCCAAGGAAATCTCCCTTAGCGGCGCATTCGCAGTGCTGCGCAGGGACAATGAGGGAGGATTTTCGCTCGCTTTTGACGGGGGAGATACAGCCCTTGGAGAGGCGGTGACCCTACCGGGCCTGGTGCGTCAATTGGACGGGCTTTTCGACATTCCGCAATTGGCGGCTTTGTCCGAAGTGACCTTGGATCAGGTGAACCTCCGATATGAGGACGCTGTGTCCCGGCAGGCTTGGACTGTGGATGACGGAAGCCTTCGGCTGAACCAGCAGGACGGTCAACTCCGCGTCGGTGCGAGCCTTTCGCTTTTGACCGGGCGGGATTTTGCGTCTTCGCTTGAGTTGAACTACAGCTCTCCCATTGGCGATCCGTCGGCGACCATTGGGTTGACGCTGACAGATGTACCGGCTCGCGACATCGCCAGCCAATCTGTGGCGTTATCGTGGCTTGAACCTTTGCGCGCGCCTTTGTCCGGCGCTTTGCGGGGCGGGATTGACTCAAACGGCAGGCTGCTGCCGCTGAACGCAACGCTGCAGATTGGCCGGGGCGTTTTACAACCCAATGAGCAAAGCCGACCGATCCCGTTTGAAGCTGCACGTGCGTATTTCACCTTTGACCCGGCGCAGCAGGAAATCCGCTTTGATGAGATCTTTGTTGATAGTGATTGGGTTAGCGGAACGGCAGAAGGGACGACCGTCCTGAAAGGCTTGGAAACCGGTCAGCTCTCGGGATTGCTCGGTCAGTTGCGACTGACAAGGACGCAACTGAACCCAAACGGAGCGTATGAGGCTCCAATCACGCTGAATGGCGTCTCAGCTGACTTTAAGCTGCAACTCGACCCATTCACGCTGACTTTGGGTGAGGTGTACGTTGCCGATCAGGGCAATGAGCTTCATCTGGATGGTGAATTGTCAGCCACAGATGAAGGCTGGCAAGTGGTCGTGAACGGGCAGATGGACGCCCTGACACCGGAACGGCTGGTTGATCTTTGGCCCTCCGCCGCCATTCCAAAAACGCGCGGATGGATTGAACGCAACCTGTCTGGTGGAGAATTGACAGACGTGAACCTCGCACTGCGGGTCGCATCGAATGAAAAACCAAACGTCTACATCGATTTCGATTACGCGGGCTCTCAAGTGCGCTTCATGCGGACGATGCCGCCGATTACGGATGCGGCGGGGCACGCCAGCTTGATCGGGAACCGCTTTGTGACCACTGCCACGCGCGGCACAATCATGGCCGACGAGGGCGGGGCAATCGACGTGTCTGGCACGTCCTTCATTATCCCGGACACATCCATTCGCCGCGCCGCACCGGCTGTCGTTCGGGTTCAAGGTCGTGGGAGCATCACCGGTGTCCTGTCGCTTTTGAACCGGGAGCCCTTGCAGGCGCTAAAAGGGCCGGGACTTCCAGCGGATGTCGCCGACGGGACCGCTGTGTTCAGTGGCACAATGGCGCTGCCGCTAAAAGCGCGCGTTACCTTTGACGAGGTCGAGTTTTACGCAAACGGGCTGGCGCGGAATGTTGCGAGCTCTGTCCTCGTGCCAAATCAAGTCGTCGAAGCGCCAACATTGAACATCGCGGCGACGGATGAAGGGGTGGAGATTTCGGGAACGGGTCTGTTGAGTAATGTGCCCTTCATAGCCAATTGGCAGCAAATCTTTGGGGTGCCCGGAGCCGGAAGCGAGCTTAAGGGCACGATTGAGCTAAGCGCGCAAACACTGGAGGCATTCGATATCGGTTTGCCAGAAGGCGCGGTTTCCGGCGTGGGCCAGGGGGAGATTACGGTCTCGTTGCGTCCGGATACTCCCCCGGTTTTGGAACTCACTTCGGACCTGAATGGTCTGCGGTTGAGCCTGCCAGAGCTGGGTTGGGTAAAGCCACCCGACCGGACCGGCCGCCTGACACTCGAGGCGGAACTTGCTGCCCCAGCGGTTATCCCTCGAATTGAACTCGAGGCTCCGGGACTAAGTGCCGCCGGACGGATCGAAGCGGCGCCCGGTGGTGGTTTGCAACTGGCATCGTTTTCGCGGGTGCGGCGTAGTGACTGGATGGATGTCCGCGCGCAATTGATCGGGCGTGGCGTAAATCGATCGCCTAATGTTCGTATTTTAAGTGGGTCTTTGGATCTACGCCGTGCAACGTTTGGCGGGTCCAACGGATCTGGAGAAGCGGGTGGAGCAGATAACAGACTGTCGGCCAATCTGGATCAACTGCAAGTCACCGACACAATCGCGCTGAACGCGTTTCAAGGCGAATTCACTTTGCAACGCGGTTTAGAAGGCAATTTCAGCGGCACGATCAACGGTCAAACACCCGTTACCGGGAGTATCGTTCCCGATGCTGGTCGAAGCGCTGTGCGCGTCCTGTCCGACGACGCTGGGGGCGTGTTCCGGGATGCGGGTTTGCTGAGGCAAGCTTACGGAGGAAGCTTTGATATGATCCTCCGCCCGGTCGG
>CAYODE010000099.1:4778-13890 GCA_964402685.1 uncultured Aestuariivita sp.
AACCAAATCGGTGGCGTCTTGGCACCCAGACGCGGCGAGGGACTTTTCGGGTTCAATTACACTCTGACAGGCCTTGCACAATCGCCGCAGGTTGCCGTGAACCCGCTTTCGGGTCTGACCCCAGGAATTTTTCGCGAGATTTTCAGAACGCAACCGCCTCCGGTTGCTAGCAGTTCGGGCGAGGCCCCGGCGGCACCTGAAGTTGCAACACCCGAGGCCCCTGCTGGCGGGGATCGCTAGGTCTGGCCAATCCTGTTGTCTCGGCTTATGTCGCGCGCCATGAAACTCAGCGATTTTGATTTTGACCTGCCAGATAGCCTGATTGCCACGCGGCCGGCGAAACCGCGCTCCTCTGCGCGGATGTTGCATGCAGTCGGCGAGAAGACCTTCGACCGGCATGTGTTTGATCTGCCCGACATGCTGGAACCCGGGGATCGATTGATCCTGAACGATACACGTGTGATCCCTGCGCGCCTGACGGGCCAGCGGCACCGTGACAGCGCGCAAGGACCTGTTTCGGCAAAGATAGAAGTCACTTTGCTTGAACCGCGCATGACGGGTGACTGGACGGCATTGATCAAACCATTGAAAAAGCTGCGCATTGGCGAAGAGATCGTATTCTCAGCCGATTTAACCGCTACGCTGAGGGACATCGCTGATGGCCAGGGGCTTTTGCAGTTTAACTTGGTTGGTGACGATTTCGATGCGGCTCTGGCCGAGGCCGGTGCGATGCCGCTGCCACCCTACATCGCATCCAAGCGTGCAGCTGATGCCCAGGACAAAACCGATTACCAAACCATGTTTGCGCGTAATCCCGGTGCGGTCGCTGCACCGACGGCGAGCTTGCATTTCGATGACGCGTTGATGAAGGCGTTGCGGACGCGCGGCGTCGAATTTACGTATGTCACCCTACATGTTGGGGCCGGGACTTTTCTACCGGTCAAAGTCGATGACGTGACCGAACACAAGATGCACGCAGAATGGGGGCGCGTCAGTCCTGAGGCAGCCCGGCAAATCGCGGCAACCAAAGCGGCCGGCAAGCGAGTGATACCGGTGGGCACCACCGCGTTACGGTTGATCGAAAGTGCCGCCCGAAGCGGCGCTATTGATGCCTGGGAAGGGGAAACAGATATCTTCATTTACCCCGGTTTCGATTTCAAAGTCACCGACGCATTGATGACGAATTTCCATTTGCCGAAATCAACACTGATGATGCTGGTATCCGCGCTGATGGGACAGGATCGGATCAAGCAGATTTATGAACACGCTGTTCGGTCCGAATACCGCTTCTTCTCCTACGGCGATAGCTCGCTTCTTGTGCCAGGCCCGGGGTGAGTAGGGCAAAAAACGCCGCGCTTGTGTCGTTTCTTGTTGCGACGCGCATGAGTTGCTGGCTCAGGTAAGGGCAGACACACGGAAAAAAGGCCGACCCGCATGATTCAGGTCCTCAAAAGCGCTTGGGCTCTGCTTCTTGGGATGGGGCTTTTGATGGTCGGCAATGGCATGCAGGGCACGTTGTTGGGCATCCGTGGAGAGATAGAGGCGTTCTCGACCCTTGAGATGTCGGTGATTGTCTCGGCGTACTTTTTGGGCTTCTTGGGCGGCAGTCGGATGGCACCGGGCATGATCCGGCGGGTGGGTCATGTCCGGGTCTTTGCGGCATTGGCCTCGTTAATATCCGCAGTGATGATCTTGTATCCAACGGTTGTGGACCCAGTCGTCTGGACCTTGGGGCGTGTCCTGATCGGGTTTTGTTTTTCTGCGGTTTACGTCACAGCGGAAAGTTGGCTGAACAACGCCGCCAACAACGAAACGCGCGGGCAAGCGTTGTCGCTTTATATGATCGTGCAGACAACCGGGATCGTTGTTGCACAAGCCTTACTTCTAACCGCGGATCCATCTGGTTACGTCCTCTTTGTCATTCCGTCGATCCTGGTTTCCATCGCGATCACACCCATCCTGTTGTCAATCAGCCCGACGCCAGCGTTTGACACGACGAAACCAATGAGCCTGAAAGAGCTGTTTGGGTATTCCCCGTTGGGCTGCGTCGGCATGTTTTTGTTGGGCGGCGTGTTTTCGGCGCAGTTCGGCATGTCGGCCGTTTATGGCACTCAAGCAGAGCTGAGCATCGCCCAGATTTCGACGTTTGTGTCGACGTTCTTCGTGGGTGCCATCATCACGCAATACCCCATCGGCTGGATCTCGGACCGGATGGATCGACGCCGTTTGATTGTCATCGTTTGCTGCATCGGCGCAGGCGGCGCGGTGATCGGCGCGTTGTTTGGAAATGTGTTTACGATGCTCCTGTTGGCGGCATTTTTGATGGGTGGCGCGTCAAACCCTCTTTATTCCTTGCTGATCGCCCACACGAACGACTTTCTGGATTACGAAGATATGGCCGCAGCGTCGGGTGGATTGGTGTTTATTAATGGATTGGGCGCGATTGCAGGGCCGCTTATCACGGGCTGGGCGATGGATGTATTTGGACCACCAGGATTCTGGATGTTTGCCGGTGGTTTGATCGCGGCCTTGGCTGTCTACGGCGTCTATCGTGCAACACAGCGTGCCGCCGTCGCCGTGGAGGAAACCGGGTCGTTCGTGACCATGTCACCGTCTGTCACGCCCGTTGCTGTGGAAGTTGCGCAAGAAATTGCTGTCGACGAGGCAAAAGAGGAGGATGCGGCCTAAAAAAGTCGCAACCTGAACAATATGTCGAAGATGAAAACAATCGTGACTTTGCAAAGCGATAGAGTGCTTTGTAACGTTCGTGTAACGGATTTGTAGAGCAGGGAGTTTTGTATGACGGGTCCGGCAGATGTATTGAGTTTTTGGTTAGATGAGATTGGTCCGGACGGGTGGTACAAGCAGGACGCAAATCTTGACGCGACGATCCGAGACAAATTTCAAGACACGTGGGAGCGTAGCACTGAAGGGGCATTGTCGCTGTGGCTGACATATCCGAGTGGCGCGCTTGCCTACATCATTCTCACTGACCAGTTCCCCAGAAACATGTTCCGCGGCAGTGCAAAGGCATTTTCGACGGATAAGGCGGCCCTTGCCGTCGCGAAGTCCGCAATCGACAAGGGCTGGGACATGAAGATCGACGAACCGGCGCGGCAGTTCTTCTACTTACCGTTGATGCATTCAGAGAACCTGTGCGATCAGGACCGTTGTGTGCGTTTGATTCATGGGCGGATGCCGGACTATGGCGCTGAAAACCTGCTGCATGCGCGTGCGCATCGGGAGGTTATTCGCCAGTTCGGACGGTTTCCCTATCGGAATACAATTCTGGATCGCAGCACCACGGAGCATGAGCAATCCTACGTCGAGGCCGGCGGCTATGGTGCGACCGTACGGGAATTGCAACAAGCCAGCTGATCAGGCCTATGTATCAGCATCGGTAGTCTCCGCTGTGCAGTTGCGGTATGTGTTAACGCCATTGGACACTCTGTCCGCAACGTAATCGATGGCCGTCGTGACCACCTGATCCGGCACCTCACCCAGTTGTTCCAACCGAGTATTCACCGCGTCAAGCCGGGTGTTTAAGGTTTCAATCTGCTCCGCCAGAGCGGAAGCTTGATCGTTCGAGACTGCGCCAGGTCGTTGCGCCAGCGACTGTACATCGTTGCGCAGCCCCTGCAGTGCCAAATTGATTTCAGACACTTCCGCTCTGAGCGGCGCGAGTGAGCTGACGGCTTCCGAAAACCTGTCCGATGCGCGTTCTGCGCTGTTCATTATCAGCAAGGCTAAGAACAGACAAAGCGCGACCAACAGCACAGTTGCATTTAGCAGCGCAAGTGCGAGGTTTTTCAGAGTGGCCATATGCGATCTCCACGTGCAGGTTACGGCGGTCAGATGCAGCTTAGCGAGCGGAGGATCACACGGCCAGTATGCCCTGTTCTATTTGTCGCGGGCGCGTCCCGTTGATGTGTTGAGAAAAATAGTTTAACGGTGAACTAAATTTTGACTTCGATGTGAGAGAGGCGAAAAATGGCGGCGAAATCCTTTGATCTTGTGGTGATCGGATCCGGCCCGGGGGGCTATGTGGCAGCCATTCGCGCCGCTCAACTGGGATTAAACACAGCGGTGATCGAGCGGGAGAACCTTGGCGGTATCTGCCTGAACTGGGGCTGTATCCCAACCAAGGCGATGTTGCGGTCGTCCGAAGTATTTCATCTGATGGAACGGGCCAAGGAATTCGGGCTCAGCGCACAGAAAATCGACTATGACCTTGATGCGGTGGTTAAACGGTCGCGCGACGTTGCGGGTCAATTGTCCGGTGGCGTAAAGCATCTGCTCAAAAAGAACAAAGTCACAGTCATCATGGGCGAAGGGTCCATTCCTGCCAAAGGCAAGGTGTCTGTGAAAACCGATAAGGGCACAGAAGAACTGACTGCGAAGAACATCATTCTCGCCACAGGTGCACGCGCACGCGAATTGCCAGGGCTTGAGGCGGATGGTGATCTGGTCTGGACCTACAGACATGCGCTGAAACCTGCACGGATGCCCAAGAAACTGCTTGTCATCGGCTCTGGTGCCATCGGTATCGAGTTTGCCAGCTTTTATAACACGCTCGGATCTGACACGACCGTAGTTGAGGTTATGGACCGTGTTCTGCCGGTTGAAGACGCGGAAATCAGCGCATTTGCGAAAAAGCAGTTCGTGAAACAAGGCATGAAGATCATGGAGAAAGCCATGGTCAAGCAGCTGGATCGCGGCAAGGGCAAAGTGACCGCGCATATCGAAACCGCCGGCAAGGTGGAAAAGCACGATTTTGACACCGTGATTTCAGCGGTTGGGATTGTTGGCAACGTCGAAGGTCTGGGACTTAAGGCGTTGGGTGTCAAAGTGGACCGAACACATGTCATCACCGATGAATATTGCCGGACAGGCGTCGACGGGATCTGGGCGATTGGTGACATCGCGGGCGCGCCTTGGCTGGCGCATAAGGCCAGCCACGAAGGGGTCATGGTCGCCGACATGATTGCGGGCGGGCATCCGCATCCTGTCAAACCGGAGAGCATTGCCGGCTGCACCTATTGCCACCCGCAGGTCGCCTCAGTGGGTTATACCGAAGCCAAGGCGAAAGAGCTTGGGTATGACGTCAAGGTTGGTCGTTTTCCGTTCCTGGGCAACGGCAAGGCCATCGCATTGGGTGAGCAAGAGGGCATGATCAAAACCGTCTTCGATGCGAAAACCGGTGAGCTTTTGGGCGCACATATGGTGGGCGCAGAGGTGACCGAACTGATCCAGGGCTATGTCGTGGGTCGGCAATTGGAGACCACCGAGGAAGATCTGATGAACACCGTCTTCCCGCACCCAACCCTCAGCGAGATGATGCACGAGAGTGTGCTGGACGCTTACGACCGCGTCATCCACATGTAACGGACTACAGGCAAACCCTTGCACTGGTCGCGCTGAGCGACATTCGATCTGGTTATACAGCGAGCCGATTGCAAAGCTGCCCCGCACCTTGCATAGATGCGGCATGGTCAAATTGAATCCTGCCCGGGTCATGGCGATACGCTAAATGGTATCTCGAACCCCTTTCGGGCTTATCTTGTTGATCTGGTGTGCTGGCCTGGGGGCTGCCGCGCAGTACGGCAAGATCAGTGTAATATACGATCAATTGCCTGCCGTTTACCCCAATGCCGGTGCAAGCTTGGGTTTCCTTGTCTCTTTGGTCGGCTTTGTGGGCATCGTCTTTGGCGTGGTCGCCGGGCTTTTGGTGGCGCGTGTCGGGTATCGCCGGGCGTTGATCTGGGCGTTGTGGTTTGGGGCAGCCCTGTCTTTGGTTCAGGCACTGTTGCCGCCGCTGCCGCTGCTGCTTGCCCTGCGAGGATTGGAGGGGGTGTCTCATCTCGCGATCGTCGTCGCGGCGCCAACACTGATTGCGCAGCTCTCCGCCCCACGCCACCAGGGCCTCACGCTGACCTTGTGGAGTACGTTCTTCGGCGTGTCCTACACAGCGTTGGTTTGGCTTGGATTGCCTCTGGTCGCGGGCTTCGGCTTACCAGCCTTGTTCGTGGCACACGCGATTTGGATGGCGGCGTTGGCGGTTCTGTTGGGTGGGGCGCTTCAGGCACTTGCAGCCGGAACCCTCAAGGGAGAGTTGAGTTTCGCGTCCGTGCTCAGGGATCACATCACAATTTATAGATCGCCGTTTGTTTCCGCCCCGGCAATTGGCTGGTTGTTCTACACCTTCTGCTTCCTGGCGCTGCTGACATTAATCCCGCCCTATCTGCCGGATGATCTGCGCGCACCGGTGTTGGGGGCTATGCCCCTGGTGTCAATCTCCGTCTCAATGACGATAGGCGTGTTTTTACTGCGCTACATTTCGGCCATGGCAGAGATCATGTTGGGCTTCGCTTTGACGGTTGTCTGCCTTGTGTGGTTACTGCTTGAGCCCGGTCTGCCGCTGGCCTGCCTTGCGCTCGCAGGGGCATTGGGGTTGGTGCAGGGCGCGAGCTTTGCGGTGGTCCCTCAACTGAACCAGACGGCCGCCACTCAGGCGCAGGCCAATGGGGCGATGGCGCAGATGGGAAATGTCGGCAACACGTTGGGCACACCCGCACTGGCCGCGGTTTTGTCGATTGCCGGATATCATGGGATGATCGCTGTTGCGGCGCTGGTTTTTGCAATTGGCGGGCTGATGCATATTTGGATGGCGATGCGACGCCGTTCTTGATATGTTCTCATTTTTTGATTGGAGACTCAGACGAGACGGCATATCTCTAAAGAGTTAACACGTCAGGACATCAGAGCGAGCAGAATGGCCGAGTTAAAGCAGATCGAAGTGCGCGGTGCGCGCGAGCACAATCTCAAGTCCATCGACGTGGATATTCCACGCGACCAACTTGTTGTGATTACGGGGCTTTCCGGATCAGGCAAGTCATCTTTAGCCTTTGACACCATCTATGCGGAAGGCCAGCGCCGGTATGTGGAATCGCTGAGCGCTTATGCCCGCCAATTCCTGGACATGATGGAGAAACCCGACGTGGATCATATCGCCGGGCTGTCCCCAGCGATTTCTATCGAACAAAAGACGACGTCGAAGAACCCGCGCTCAACGGTTGGCACGGTGACGGAGATTTACGACTATCTTCGGTTGTTGTTTGCGCGGGCTGGAACGCCTTATTCCCCAGCGACGGGCCTGCCGATTGAAGCCCAACAGGTGCAGGATATGGTCGATCGGATCATGGCTATGGAAGAGGGGACGCGTGCCTACCTGCTGGCCCCGATTGTTCGCGACCGCAAAGGGGAATACCGCAAGGAATTCATCGAGTTACGCAAGCAGGGTTTCCAGCGTGTCAAAGTGGACGGACAGTTCTATGAGTTGGATGAGCCGCCCACGCTAGACAAGAAATTCCGGCATGACATCGATGTGGTCGTTGACCGTATCGTGGTGCGGGAGGGATTGGAAACACGTCTGGCCGACAGTTTACGCACCGCCTTGGATCTGGCGGATGGAATTGCCATTTTGGAAACTGCGGCAGACGAACCAGAACGTTTCACGTTTAGTGAGAATTTTGCCTGCCCGGTCAGCGGCTTCACGATCCCCGAGATCGAACCGCGGCTGTTTTCGTTTAACGCCCCGTTTGGAGCCTGTCCGTCTTGTGACGGTTTGGGTGTGGAGCTGTTCTTTGATGAACGCCTGGTCGTGCCGGACCAGACGCTAAAGATCAGCGATGGTGCACTGGCGCCTTGGCGCAAAGGCAAGTCGCCGTATTTCCTGCAAACCATTGATGCGATTGCGAAACACTACGAGTTCGACAAGAACGCGCGATGGAAGGATCTGCCCGCACATGTTCAGCAGGTGTTTCTCTACGGGTCCGGGGATGATGAAATCCCGTTCCGCTATGACGAGGGTGGACGTGTTTACCAAGTAACTCGCGTGTTCGAAGGCGTGATCCCGAATATGGAGCGCCGGTATCGCGAGACGGACAGCAACTGGATACGTGAAGAATTCGAACGCTATCAGAATAACCGGCCTTGTGGCACATGCGACGGTTATCGCCTGCGCGAAGAGGCACTTGCGGTCAAAATCGCAGGTCTGCATGTCGGTCAGGTGGTTCAAATGTCGATCCGCGAAGCCTTTGCATGGATCGAGAGCGTGCCGAATGATTTGACGGCGCAAAAAAACGAGATTGCACGCGCCATCCTCAAGGAGATTCGGGAGCGTCTTGGCTTTTTGAATAACGTTGGCCTGGAATATCTTACACTCTCTCGTTCAAGTGGCACGTTAAGTGGTGGAGAGAGCCAGCGTATTCGCTTGGCCTCCCAAATTGGGTCTGGGCTTACGGGCGTGTTGTACGTGTTGGACGAACCCTCCATCGGCTTGCACCAGCGCGACAATGACCGGCTTTTGGGAACGCTGAAATCCCTGCGCGACCAGGGCAACACGGTGATCGTTGTTGAGCATGATGAATAGGCGATCCGGGAAGCCGACTACGTGTTCGATATCGGCCCTGGTGCCGGTGTACATGGCGGACAGGTCGTTTCGCACGGGACGCCGGCCCATGTTGCGTCAGATGCAGCCTCGATCACGGGGCAGTACTTGTCCGGAACGCGCGAAATTGCCGTTCCTGTTGAGCGTCGCAAGGGCAACAAGAAGAAGGTTACTGTGGTTAAGGCCACCGGGAACAATCTGAAAGATTTGACTGTGGATTTCCCATTGGGCAAATTCATCTGCGTGACTGGCGTATCTGGCGGTGGCAAATCGACATTGACCATCGAAACCCTGTTCAAAACGGCCTCTATGCGGCTGAATGGAGCGCGACAGACACCAGCGCCGTGCGAGACAATCAAAGGTCTGGAGCATCTCGACAAGGTGATCGACATCGATCAGCGGCCCATTGGGCGGACGCCACGGTCCAACCCGGCAACCTATACTGGGGCTTTCACACCCATCCGCGACTGGTTTGCTGGTTTGCCGGAGTCGAAGGCGCGTGGATACAAGCCTGGCCGTTTCAGCTTTAACGTTAAGGGTGGGCGCTGTGAGGCGTGCCAGGGTGACGGCGTCATCAAGATCGAGATGCACTTCCTACCGGACGTGTATGTAACCTGTGAAACCTGCAAAGGCGCGCGGTACAATCGCGAAACGCTTGAGATC
>CAYODE010000100.1:0-13774 GCA_964402685.1 uncultured Aestuariivita sp.
ATTTCCAGATCGCGCCCTGTTTCCGCGACGAGGACCCGCGCGCCGACCGCTCGCCGACAGATTTTTACCAGCTGGATCTGGAAATGAGTTTTGTCGAACAGCAAGACGTGTTCGATACAATCCAGCCCGTACTTCGCGGCGTGTTCGAGGAATTTGGCGGCGGTCGCAAAGTCGATACGGACTGGCCGCAGATTTCCTACCGTGACGCCATGCAGTGGTATGGCACCGACAAACCGGATTTGCGGAACCCGATCAAAATGCAGATCGTGTCCGAACACTTCGCAGGCGGTGGCTTTGGTATCTTTGCAAAACTGCTGGAACAGGAAGGCACAGAAATCCGCGCAATCCCGGCACCGACCGGGGGCAGCCGCGCGTTTTGTGATCGGATGGACAAGTTTGCACGCGCCGAAGGATTGCCTGGGATGGGCTATATCTTCTGGCGCGACGGTGAAAACGGGCCGGAAGGTGCGGGACCTCTGGCGAAAAACATCGGACCGGAGCGCACTGAGGCCATTCGCGAGCAGCTTGGCTTGAACTCGGGCGATGCTGCATTCTTCCTCGGTGGCAAACCTGCCTCTTTCGAACGGGTAGCTGGCAAGGCACGTGTCCAGATCGGCGAGGAACTGGGACTAAGCGATACAGACCGCTTTGCTTTTGCATGGATTGTGGATTTCCCGATCTATGAGAAGGACGAGGAAACCGGCGAGATTGACTTTGAACACAATCCGTTCTCGATGCCGCAGGGTGGTATGGATGCGCTGAACGGTGATCCGCTTGATGTTCTGGGCTATCAATATGATCTGGCGTGCAACGGGTACGAGCTGGTCTCGGGCGCGGTTCGGAACCACAAGCTGGAGATCATGATCAAGGCGTTCGAAATCGCCGGATATGACGAGGCCGAAGTCCGCAAGCGGTTCGGTGGGATGGTCAACGCGTTCCAATATGGCGCGCCTCCGCACGGCGGATGCGCGGCGGGGATCGACCGGATTGTCATGCTCTTGGCCGATACCGTGAACATCCGCGAAGTGATCATGTTCCCCATGAACCAGCGTGCCGAAGATCTTATGATGGACGCCCCCAGTGAACCCACTTCGGACCAGCTTATGGAGTTGGGATTGCGGGTCATTCCACAGGACTAAACATCGCTTGGCGGCTGATGGCGGGACGGCTAGGGTCGCGCCATGACAGACGATAACAGATTAGGTGCGCGGGTCCCGAACTGGACCTCACCACCCGTCCCAGATGACACCCTTCGCCTAGATGGGCGTTTCGTGCAGCTTGAGCCGCTTCGGGCGGAAAAGCACGCCGCTCTTCTGTATCGTGCCTTCGACGGGCACGATGCCGTCTGGGACTACATGCCATACGGTCCTTTTTCATCGGCAGCGCAGTACCATCGCTGGGTGAGGGATACCGAAAGACAGAACGATCCCTTCTATCTGGCCATTTTCGACAAGGATTCCGGCAGATGGGGCGGGGTTGCCTCTTATTTGCGGATCAACCCCGACGCGGGATCCATTGAGGTCGGACATATTGCGATGGCACCAGTCTTGCAGCGCACGCGGGCGGCAACCGAGGCCCTGTACCTAACGATGCAATGGGCTTTCGATGCCGGGTACCGGCGTTTCGAATGGAAGTGTAACGCGCTTAACCTTGCGTCGCGCCGGGCTGCGCAACGGTTGGGTCTGAGTTATGAGGGCGTGTTCCGCCAAGCGACGGTCATCAAGGGGCGGAACCGCGATACGGCATGGTTTGCCGCCATTGACGGTGAGTGGCCTGCTTTGGACGAAGCGTTCAAAATGTGGCTTGCCCCGTCAAATTTCGACGCGGACGGCCGGCAAAGCGAACGGCTGAGCGATTTAACCCGCTTGGTTCGCGTCACAACAGATCCCGCATTGTGACTACATAGCCCAATTTCGGCTAAGCCGGTCTTGGACCAGCCCTGCGACACGCGCTGCTGCAGCATTCACCGGGCGACCCTTTGCCCGCGTTTCAGCAAGCTTTCTGGCGGCTTGCGCGAGAGCATCGTCTGATGCGCTATGCGCAACACCACCCACAAATTGCGCCACATAATCCAGCATGTCGCCGTCGCCCGCGTCCATGAGAACATCGGCGGCATGGGCCATGTCATCGCGAAACGCGATGGGATCGGGCGCGATTGCCTCTTCATTCAATGTGCGCGGACCAGGGGGTTGTTGATTGGCTGGTAAGTGGTTCAGGATCGCTTCCTGGAAATCTGCCAGCGACCGAATGGGTTTATCCAAAAAGCCATCTGCACCAGCGTCCAAAGCGGCTTGTTCCACCAGGTCATCCCCGGAACAGGCCAAGAGGACACCAACTCGCGGATGCGCTTCGTTCAACTCAGCGATCAGATCGAGGCCAGATCCGTCAGGAAGTCCAAGATCAACGATGACGGCGGACGGTCGATAGACCTGCAAATGACGTCGCGCCGCGCGCATACTGTCCGCGCGTCTGATCCGCGCCCCGCTCCGCAAACACAAAAGGCGCATCGCTTCTGACGCAAAGCGGCTGTCCTCGACAAGTAGAACGGTCAGACCCAAAAGAGGGCGGGCGGCAGTTGGTTTTTGCAGTCGGGCTGCAAAGAGATCCGAATCATCCATCTCAGGCTCCTTGGCTGTCATGCGCCGAGCTTGCGTAATTACGGCTAACAGTTGGTTAACAAGGCCAACGGCTCTTGCCCCGCCGGGTGCAAGTCCGCATAACCCAAGCAACCAACGAACAAGGAGTCCCCAAGATGATCGGCCGTTTGAATCATGTTGCCATTGCTGTCCCTGATCTTGAAGCGGCAGCCGACCAATACCGCAACGCTCTGGGCGCCAAAGTGGGCGAGCCTCAGGACGAACCCGATCACGGAGTGACTGTGATTTTCATTGAACTGCCAAATACGAAAATCGAACTGCTTTATCCTTTGGGCGAAGATAGCCCTATAAACGGCTTCTTGGAAAAGAACCCGTCAGGAGGCATTCACCATGTCTGCTACGAAGTTGATGACATCTTGGAAGCGCGCGACCATTTGAAGGACACCGGGGCACGCGTGCTGGGCAGTGGAGAACCCAAGATCGGCGCACATGGGAAGCCTGTTCTGTTCCTGCACCCCAAAGACTTTAACGGGTGCCTGGTCGAGCTGGAGCAAGTTTGACCCCTTGCGCATAACGCGCACGGACATACCTAGGCAGAAACGAGTTTCTCACGGGAGGCCCTGATGGGTATCACATCGGCTTTGGTACTCTATGCGGTGATTTGGTTCATGACGTTCCTGGTCGTGATCCCAATTCGCGTCGACACGCAAGGTGACCTCGGGAACATTGTTCCAGGCACACATGCCGGTGCACCGGAAAATCATCACCTTAAGAAGAAAGCGTGGATCACCACAGGTGTTGCCTTTGTTTTATGGGCGATCACATCGGCGATCATCCTTTCGGGTTTGGTGACCGTGGATGATTTCGATCTGTTCCATCGTGTCTTCGGGTCGGATTGATCCCGACTTTTTCCATCTTATCGCGCTTCTTCAAGCTGGTGGAAAATGTGAGTGAA
Source organism: uncultured Aestuariivita sp. (assembly GCA_964402685.1). Taxonomy (GTDB): domain Bacteria; phylum Pseudomonadota; class Alphaproteobacteria; order Rhodobacterales; family Rhodobacteraceae; genus Aestuariivita. The sequence goes on from CAYODE010000100.1 coordinate 3,553, forward strand.
CGTTGCCGCGCCCAGGATTGGGATTAGCAGGTTCACCAGCGGGATCGACAGCGGCACCGCCATCAAAGACCCAGCCAACCAGATTGTGCCGGCGTGTTTGCGTCTGAGTTCTTTGGCCCGCGCGCGTCCAACGCGTCGCATCGCGGCCAAAGTGTAGTATTCCCGGCCTAAGAGAAATCCGTTTAACCCCCAAAAGATAAACAGCGCTGCGGGTGCAAATATCAGATACAGGAAGATCGCGAGGACGTTGGCCACGATCAACACGCCCAGGAAATTGACAGTATCGCGCAGCGCGTCTCCGAACGGCACAGATTGGACTTTCGGTAGACGCGGGTAGTGCACGGCCTCGACGGCATCTGCAACCGTATCTAGGAACATCGATGTGATGGCTGACGCCACCGGAACCATCAAAAAGATCGACAGGACAAGCATCAGCAAGACAGAAGAGACGCTGAGGATATCATCCACCCAAGTCACAGGTCCAATCAGTGGCAAGCCGACCTCGTCGGTTATAAGCCCTTGGATCAAAACCAAAAGCCCTGCCGTCGCTGCGATCAACAGCACTAGGGTCAAGGCGATCCCTAATACCAACACCCGTCGAAACCTATAATCGCCGATCTGGCCGAGTGCCGCGAAAAATGCGCTGAGGACTACTCCGACACCCATGCGGTAATCGCCTCCACATCGGGGCGCGGGCGTTCCGGCGGCGCGCTGGTCTCAGTCCCGATATGAATGATACCGGCGACACGTTCGTGTGGTTGAAGGCCAAAGCCTGTCGCGCAGAACTCAGCATCATGGGAGGGCCAACCCGACAGCCAATTCGCGCCCCAACCCGCCGCGAGGGATGCATTCAAGAGCGCCAGGCACACCGAACCAGCGGAATAGGTTTGTTCTAACTCAGGGATTTTCTCAGACGGTTTGGGGCTTTCAACCACCACAACAGCAAGATGCGCCATCTCGAATTGACCCTGCGCTTTGGTGATGTCTTCCGGCGACTTACCCAGGGCTTGGCCACGCTTGCTCACCAACGATGATAGTCGCGCAAATGCGTGGCCCTCTAGTACGATAAACCGCCAAGGCTCAAGTTTGCCGTGATCCGGTGTCCGAGCTGCAGCGGTCAACAGTGTGCGCAATGTGTCGTGGTCTGGCACTGGCGGTTGCAGCGTTTTTGCGGGGCGAGATCGGCGGTTGAGGAGAAAATCAAGTGCCGCCTGGTTTCTGTCCGGCATATGTGAAACCTTTTTACATTCTGTTGCTGGGTATCTCGGTTATCTCTATCGGGATTTCAAGGGGGAGAGGAGCGAAAGGAAGCTGCCTCGCACCTTCTCGAAAGCCCTCTGTCAGAAAATACCAAAGAAATTAATGCATTACGCAAAATGACTGGCGAGGTGATCGACTTCAGCCGTTAGAAAATCCGCAAAACGGCCGCGCGGCTGGCGTGCGGTCAAGTTAACCTCCAATGGATCCGGTGCGGTGATTGAACTGCCTGCCAGCGTGGCAATCGTCGCATGCCCACAGAAGGGCACATAAACCTCGGAATACCCCCCTTCATGCACCAAGACCAACTTGCCACCACAAAGCGCGTCAGCGGCGTCCATAATTTGGCGGGTCATTCTGGCAAAACCATCTGCTGTGACGAGCATTCGGGCCAGCGGGTCCACGGCCGCGGCGTCAAAACCGCAGGCCACAATGATCATGTCCGGCTGGAACCTTTCCAAAGCGGGACGGACGATCTTGTCCATCACGTCCGCATACGCGGTATCGCCCGCACCCGCGGGAAGCGGAATGTTCATATTGAAACCGGTGCCTGCACCTTCACCGCGATCTTCGACAGCGCCCGTGTCCAAGGGATAGTTTCCCTCCTGATGGATCGAGATCGTCAGCACGTCATCGCGCCCATAATAAATCGCTTCAGTGCCATTGCCGTGGTGTACGTCCCAGTCCAAAACAGCAACCTTGCCCAGGCCATGTTTGGTTTGGGCCGTTTCAATCGCCACCGCAATATTGGCGAGCAAACAAAACCCGTTCGGGAAATCCGGCAAACAGTGATGCCCAGGAGGACGTGACAAGGCATAGGCATTGTCCAGCACGCCCGTCCAAACTTGTTCTACGGCAGCTTTGGCCAAGCCAGCCGACAGGGTGCAATGTTCGTACCCGCCTTTGGCAAAGGGCGTACGCATCCCTAGCTCGCCCCCTCCAGAGTCTGAGAGACGTTTGAACTCGTCCAGATAGCTTTCGGGATGCACCCGCAAGAGATCTTCCTGCGTGGCAGGTTCTGCGGATTGCGCGACTAACTCAGACGTCAGCCCTGTGACATCCATCAGGTTTTTTAAACGCCGTTTGGTCTCCGGACTTTCGGGCAAACCGCCTGCTGCAAGGGGCTGTACTAACCCCCCCAAAGGCAAAGTGAACGCATAATTTCCGCCGCCATGCCAAAAACACTTCTCATCCCAGAAAAAACCGGTCGCCATAGTTTCTCTTCCTTACTGTGCCTCTCCCGAACGGCGGAGCGCATAGACCCCCTCCGGCAGATCCAGCGCCGCCGCCAAATCGCGCAGCTGTTCCGGTGAAAGCGTGATCTTTTGCACGCGGTCGGTGCGCGGATCCAGCTGTTCCAGAGTGACACATTCCGCAAAGGAATTGATAGTGATGTCTTCCTGAAGCGGGGCTTCGCCTTCGTCCACCAGGGTGATGACGGTGGCGTCAAATTCGTGCTCGATCGTAAACATGACCGCACCGTGAAACGCCGGGCAAGAATTTGCAAGCGCACGGCTCTGTGATCTGATCTGGCGATGGGTCTGCGCTATGGTTAGGGTGACACAACCTTGACCCTACTTGGGAGATGCAATGTCTTTCGCCGCCCGGTTTCTTGCGCTTTGCGCGGTTATGGCTTTGGCCGCATGTGACGTGCCAACAACGACTGCGCCTGCAACGGTGCAAGGCGCCCCGCCGCCTGGACCGCAGATGACACCGGATCAAGCGGCCCAGGCGTTCATCAGTGTTGTGCGGACGATGGAACCCGTGGCCGAGCGGGAATGTAGAAACCGCACGCAGGGTGTCGATTGTGATTACCTGATTGTTGTAGATGATCGCCCCAATCAGCCACCAAACGCGTTTCAGACCCGGGACGAAAGTGGCCGACCGATCATCGCCTTTACCATTGGATTAATCGCAGATGCCCGCAACCAGGACGAATTGGCCTTCGTCATGGGGCATGAGGCCGCCCATCACATTTTGGGACATTTGGACCGCCAACAGGAAAACGCGCAGGCGGGCGCAGTCATCTTTGCGGGTTTGGCCACGTTGACAGGCGGGGCTCAGGCCGATCTTGATACCGCGCAACAAATCGGTGCGTTTGTAGGCTCCAGAAGCTATTCGAAAGAGTTCGAACTTGAAGCGGACGAATTGGGGACAATCATCACCCATCGGTCCGGATATGACGTGTTGCGCGGCGCTGAATTCTTTAATCGAATCCCGGATCCAGGCGACAGATTTCTCGGCACACACCCACCGAACGCGGAACGCAAAGAGACTGTCCGCGCGACGCTCGCTCGGATCGAAGGTTGAGTTTTCTTAAGCGCTTAGGCGTCGTATAAAAATGGCTGCGCTAATTGTTGTTGGATTGACCTTGATCAAGGGCGCGTCATCCAAAGCGCGGTACCTTCTCTGCGCAGTTCCTCTACAGAGAGAAGGCCACGACGATGAAGCAGAATCTCAAGGCACATGCCGCATTGGTGGACCAGATGGCGCAAACCGTCGGTGTAGATCTGGAAGAGGCTGTGTTGCAAGGCTCAGCACGGTTTGACGATCTCGCAGACGCTGTTTTGCGGTGTGCTGACTGTTCTGATCCGTCCCATTGCGCGGGATGGCTGGCCGAAGCGAAACATCGGGATGCACCGCCTGCGTATTGTCGAAACACTGAGTTGTTCTTGGCTCTGAAGAGGGAGGATGCGTCATGAAACCTTTGGGGCGCATGATGGACCATGTTTGGTTAGCCAAACGAATGAGCCTGGCCACGGATCTCGACATGGCCGCGGCCCATGAGGATGGCATACTCACTCAAGAGGATTGGGCAGATATTGTGCACACTTGCCAGGGGTGCAGTTGGGCACCGCAATGCGATGAATGGCTCAAGAAGAATAACGGGCAGGATTGCGCGCCAGCGACATGTTTAAATCGCGCCCGGTTCGAAGAACTGCGGCGGCGAGGTGCAGAGGCACGCTCATGACGGGTGTCTCGGAGATCGAACGACACTTCTGGCTTACGCGTTCAATGGCACGCACGCTTGGTGTAAGTCTAAGCGAAGCAATCGCAACTGGTGTGATCGCACCAGATGAGTATGGTCGCATGGTGACGCGGTGTCGTCAGTCGAACTGCGCTTCTCGCTGTGCAGAGTGGCTGGGACAGCAAGGTGCTGAGTCGCCCGCTGGCCCTCCTACGTTTTGCGCTCATGCCTCTCAGCTCAAGGCACTGTTGCCCAACTGACGGCGCTTGTGCCACCGGTAGATCAAGGGAGCCAAAACGTAATCGTAACCAAATGACGCTGTTTGCCGAACCCCAGGTAGCCCTATAATGCGCGCCAAAATGCGATATCGCGGCATATCTTGCCACAAAAGCAAAAAAGCCGGGATGCCAGATACCATCTCGCCACCCTTCATTACATAGAGCCTACGTGCAGCCTCATCAGCTGTGAGACCCCAATCGGTGAGGTCATCCGCGTTCAGATCTTCGAACCGAATGGGTAGCGCTTCTTTCTGCGAATAAGTCGCGTAATGATTTATCTCGAAATTGCAGACCGGGCACTCCGCATTGTAGAGCACGCGCGTATCAGCAGATCGTGGTGTTTGATCAGTCATACACGGCAAATAAGTCTGTGCCGCCGCAGGGCGAGCGGCGGGTTGCCGCAGCCATGCCCTTTGCTTCAAAGCTTATTATGCGATCCATCGCAAAGTGGCGAATTTGCTGATGCCTTGCAGCCGCAGAAATAGACGGTGCGGTCTTTGTCGGCCGTGTATTTTGTCGGGTTCAGTCCGGTGTCTTTGTGGCTCCCGTCGCAGAAGGGCTGGTTTTCGGACTTTCCACACGAGCACCAGAAGTATGTTTTGCCTTCGGTGACCTCAACGGGGTAGGGGGCTTTCTGGGCAATAATGGGGACGTCTGACATAGGGATGGCTCCTTTGGCTTTCCTGACGCAAGAGCTAGGGCGCTTTTGTCCGATGGCGACAGGCGTAAACCTGCGCGTCAAAGACACCGGTCTGTCACTGCGGTTTTTGGGGCTGAGATTCAGCCTTGCTGCGTGACCCAAACACCGATCGCCATCAACGATAATCCTGCTGCCCGGGTGAGAGACAACGGGCTCATCTGCGCCCCGAACAAACCAAAATGGTCAATCAAAGCGGCACTGATCATCTGCCCGATCAGAACAAAAAAGACGGCGTTCCCCACTCCGAAATGCGGAGCAATATAGGTGATCGATAAAACGTAAAAGGCAACCAGAACACCGCCTAAAAACAGGTGCTTAGGCGCATCTGATGCCTTCAGGATTTCAGCGGGTCCGGTAATCATCAAAACTGTAGAAGCAACGATCATGGCTACCAAAAATAAGATCGCCGCGGCCGCCGATGGCGATCCGATATGCTGTCCCAACGCAGCGTTCAGCGCGGCCAGTGTCGGGATTCCCATCCCGGCGATCAGCATGATCAGTGCATAATGCGCCATGGCAATATCCTGCATTTGAAATGTTTGATCTGGATCATGGTGAGACGAGGCGCGCTGGGCAACCTTTGAAGGGACACCAGCGAACAAAAAAATCTCCGTTTGATGCGACAATTGATGATGCTCATCCCCTATGCGGCCCTTGCCGGGTTGGCCACCTGCGCTCCTGCGCCTGCGCCATCTGCGGCCAAGGTGTTTGCGCAGAATTGCGCCTCTTGCCACGGGGCAGAGGGCCGTGGTGATGGGCCCGAAGCAGCTGGTTTGCCACGTGCGCCATCGGATTTAACGCAGATCGCGGCGCGAAATGGCGGCGATTTCCCGACCGGTGACGTGATGGCGACCATCCATGGATATCAGGGCCGCAGTGTACATGCGCTGATGCCAGAGTTTGGCGAAGTGTTGAACAGCCCAACGGTCGCGTGGGTAGATGCGTCCGGGGAGGAGGTGCCGACCCCCGAAGCGCTGTTGGAGTTGGCTTGGTATCTTGAAGGGCTGCAAACGGAATAGTTGCGCCCACATCTTGTGAGGAGAGTAAGATGAAACACATGATCGCAACGCTTTTGGCTTTCAGTTGCTCGACGCTGTCTGGGCTACCAGCGTTATCGCAAAGCGCCGAACGCGGCGAAGCGTATTACATGCAACACTGCGCAACTTGCCATGGGTTGGATGCGACAGGGAACGGCCCGATGGCAGGTGTGTTGCTTGTTCAACCCTCCGATCTGACGGGACTAAGTGCGAGGAACGATGGAGTTTTCCCAACGATACGCGTCGTGATGCGGATAGACGGGCGCGATCCGCTGGTCAGTCATGGTAGCCCAATGCCTGTTTATGGGCAGTTCTTTCAGCAGGGCGCGGATGTTGCAATCAAAGCCCCCTCGGGCCAACCTATTCTGACCAGTGAACCGATCGTGGATTTGCTGGCGTATCTTCAGAACCTGCAGGACGGAACATAATCTAAATGAAAGCGCTCTATCTTGGCCTCTGGACTGCCGCATGTGCACTCTCTGCCTGCGTGGCGCAAAACGAAATGCCCCAACCCAGTGAGGGGGCCAAGCTTTATGCGGATAACTGCACGGCCTGCCACGGGTTTCGCGCGGATGAGGAAGTTGTCTTGGCTGGCGGGCAAAGCGCGCCGAACCTGTCACAAATCAGTGCGCGCAATGATGGGGAATTTCCACGTGCCGCGGTTCTGTCGCAAATTGACGGTTTTTCGCGGGGATCACATGCCGGCCAAGTTATGCCTGAGTTCGGCGCGGAACTGTCCGGCCCGCTTGTACCTGTGGACATCGATGGAACGCTGACACCCACGCCGCGTCCTCTTGCTGCGCTTCTCGCTTATTTGGAAGACATTCAGGAATAAGCTTAGTGGCTTAACTGCAGATCCCGTTCAGCTCTGCCTCGCTCCATGGCAGAACAACGTCATGCGCGCGCGATTGCGGCAAGTCCGAAACAGGAAAAACGTTTTCCAGCATCGCGTGCAATCGTTGTGTTCGCTCCGCCTCTGGTGCCAAAGCACGGCAGCAAACATATTCCTCTACAATCGCACCCTGCTGCTCGTACCCGTAATCCAGAAATGCGTTGTCGACACTTGCGTCAAACAGATAGGGGTCCTCGACACGTCCATGTTCGGCGGCTGCTTTGAGTGGATGATATCCAGTTAACTCGCGATTTTGCCATTGCCATACATGGGTCATTTCATGGGCAAGCAACATCGCCTTGATCAAATTGATCCGTTCTGGGAAACGCGGCATGTAATCGTCAAGGTACCAATCATGGGTGAAGTGAATGCGGTTGAACACGACAACGGCAGCCGGACGCGATGTTACGATTTCTGATTTTGGCGGCGGAAGAATACGCTCCCGGCACGTGACCCTTGAACGGGCTTGGCGTTTGAAGGTGACCGAGCCCACAAGCGCGCCGCGCGCCACACGGACACGATCCAAATCTACGGCAGACCCATGAATATTCTGGGCAAAGGCGCGTTCATTTTCTGTTAAAGGCCGACCACACCCAGTGACGAGTGTCACTGCGCAAATCATGACCAAGGTTATCAATGGGTGGAGCGTCATAACGCGATAGGGCCCTGAATGCATTTTGAAATCAAGGGGCTGCGGTTCATGCGGATGCTGTGCTCTACACAAGTCCGTGAAGCGAAATGTGGAGCAGGTCCAAGTCGGGTGACGTGTCTAGGGCGCGTACAGCGTGGCAGTTGCGGTGGCGACAAGTTTTCCGCTGGTTTCCTCACGCATTTCCGCCCGGGTAAATACTAAGGCCTTGCCTGACCGCACGATGATCGCTTTGCACAGGATTGCGCTACCCACGCCGGGACGTAGGAACTGCGTGTCGAGATTTGTTGTGGCAAAGAGCTTCAGCTCGCCCGCATGCGCGATGGCTGCAAGAACCATGGTGGTATCTGCAAGCGCGGCAAGTGCCTGTCCGCTGACAATCCCGCCCACGCGCGCCAGGTGGTCGCTGAGAGGCATCCGGAAAAGGCTTTCATCCTGCGCCACCTCTACCGTTTCTATGTCCAGGGCTTTGACCCAAGGGGCGAAGTTCTCGTCGAGAATGTTCTGAATATCGTTCGGTGTCATTTTGGAAGAGTGACGCAGTCACCGATTAGTCGCAACGGTGAATTGGTGATTTGCGATCGATCGTGTGCGCTCATCCCCAAATGGACCTATCGCATTTCGGCAAGCGATTTACCCAAACGAAACGGCGCGGCAAAAGCCACCATGCAGAGTGCGGCAATCTGAAGGATCAAGATACCGGCATTGGCCTGAAGAAACTCCCATTCGGTTTTCAGGCGCGCCACCTGTGTAATCAGCAATTCGTAAGAGGTGGCGAGGACTTGGTAATCTGCCGCAACCTCTGGCCGGTCTGATCGCAGCGTGTCTATCGCGGCTGTCGTGGCCGCGTCTTGGGCCGTGAAAACAAGAAACTCCGCCGGGTTAAAGGCATCTGCTTCGGTCTGCATTTCTGCCAGGTCCATTTTGTCATCTGACCGGCCCAGGACAAAGTTCAGACCCTTCAGCGGCGCCGCAGCTTCGGTGATCGCGATGAAAAGCGGCAGGTCCGCGTTCGTGGCCGTAGAGGCGGACAGAAACTCTGCCCGGTCGCATAGGACCGCAATCTCGCGATCCTGCACCGCTTCGCAATATCGCAAGCGGAACCGCGCGGCGTCCCGGTCAAAGGCGGCTGTTGCGGCATAGGCCACATCGATCTGCCGATCCAACTGGGAGCTATCGCTTTGGTAGACGCCGGCCACAACGGCGGTCAACGCACCGAACCCACCCAGAACCACCCACAGCAGATCCGCGACCTTCCAGGCGCGCGCATTGGACGGCTGGCGATAGATCAGCACGGTTCCGGCGGCGCCGAGGATGAAAAACCCAAGTATTAGAAGGAGTTGGTTTTCCGCAATAAACGTCATGCACACAGGGTAAACACGAGGCTTTGTCGCAGGCAATGGGGTCTGTTGCAGATTGATACCCGCGTCCATGTCACTAGACTGAGTACAACTCGTCAGGTCATCCGGGAGCGAAGGAGCGGTAAGATGATCATGGAAATCGTGGAGTTTGACCGGCCGCAGGGGTTCACGGATGCCGATCTATTAGAGGATGCGCGCAGCACGATCCCCCGGTGGAAGGGCTATAGCGGATTGATCCGCAAGCATTTTGTCACCGATGGGCCCAAGGTGATGGGTGTCTATATCTGGGAGAGCCGGGAAGATGCGGCCAAGGGCCATGACGCGGCCTGGGTGGCGGCGTTTACCGAACGGACAGGGGTCAAGCCGACCCTGCGGATCTATGACATGTTCATGGAAATCGACAATGCGGGCGACGCCGTGCGGGAGTTTCCGACCGGCTGAGATCCACCCGGACCCTATTCGATCATGTCGACCCGCGTGGCGTGACGCCCGCCTTCAAACTCTGCATCCAAAAACGCGTCCACGATGTCGAGCGCCAGCGCATCGCCCACCACCCGCGCCCCGATGGAGAGCATATTGGCATTGTTATGCTCCCGGATCATCCGGGCTGAGAAGGTGTCGGCACATACCCCGCAGCGGATGCCGGGGACCTTGTTGGCCGCCATCATGATCCCCTGACCGGTGCCGCAGAGGATGATGCCCAGATCGGCCTCGCCTTTCGCCACCTGTTCGGCGGCAGCCTTGCCATGGATCGGGTAATGGGTGCTTTCCGGCGTGGTGGGGCCGATATCGGTGACGGTATGGCCGGCGGCGCTGAGATGGTCAGCGATGGCCTGACGCAGATCAATGGCGGCGTGGTCGGAGGAGAGAACGATGCGGGGCATGGGGCAGCTTTCGGTGGTGGTTTCGGGAGGGTGTTACCGCACTGTGGGCGAAAGGTGTACTGGAAATGGTGGGGTAGTGCGAGAGCCTGGGTGGGGGGAGAGCGCGACGCATTCGAATGTGGAATACCACGATCCGGATCTATCTCGGCGCACGATATACAATCACATGTTTAAAAGGTGCTTTCTGAGACAATTG
>CAYODE010000101.1:0-13629 GCA_964402685.1 uncultured Aestuariivita sp.
TCCGGTTGATACAGCGCAGAAAAGTGGATTTCCCGCAGCCGGACGGGCCGATGAAGGCAGTGACCGTTTTGTCGACGATATCAACGTCCACGTCTTTGATCGCGTGGGTGTCGCCATAAAAGACCTGCACATTGCGGGCGGCGATTTTCAACGCGTCCGTCGCTGTGTCACTAGCAGTGGATGGAATATCATACATGGGTACCGACCTCAGAGGTTACCAGCGGCGCTCAAAGCGGCGGCGCAGCAAAATAGCGACAATGTTCATCGAGAGCAGGAAGATCAAAAGAATGATAATCCCGCCCCAAGCTTTTTCAGTGAAGACGGCGTCAGAGCGCGCGGCCCAGTTATAGATCTGTGCCGGCATGGCCGAGTTGGGGCCTTCGAAACCCTGCAGGAATGTGTCGGGATAGCGTGCGATAAAACCAACCATTCCGATCAGGAGCAACGGCGCGGTTTCACCCAACGCTTGTGCCAGACCAATGATCGTTCCCGTCAGGATACCCGGCATTGCCAGCGGCAGCACATGATGGAACACCGATTGCATCTTTGAAGCGCCAACACCCAAGGCCGCATCGCGGATCGATGGAGGGACGGCGCGCAGAGAGGCGCGGGTCGAAATGATGATCGTCGGCAGTGTCATTAGCGTCAGCACAAGGCCACCAACAAGCGGCGCCGATTGGGGCAGATGCATGAACTGAATAAAGACAGCCAAACCCAGGATACCGAACACGATGGAGGGCACCGCCGCGAGGTTGGAGATGTTGACTTCGATGAAGTCGGTAAACCAGTTCTTTGGTGCGAATTCCTCAAGATAGATCGACGCAGCGACCCCAATGGGGAGCGACAAGACCAGAACAACAATCATCATCATGAATGAGCCCAGCACCGAGGCACCGATTCCCGCGCCACCGGGGTTGTCCACGCCTGTGTCGACGCCAGTGATGAATTCCCAGTTGAAGGATTGTCTGATGATCCCGGCTTGTGCCAGTTCGTCTGCCAGATCGAGATCCGAGACCTGAATGAAGCGGTTACCTTCGGCAATCCCGTCGCGCGAGAACGTGCCTTTGAAATAGCGATCCACACGGCTGGCAGCCGGCAACTCAAAAGCGATGGGTCTGCCAATCGCGTCCGGGCTTTCTCGGTAGAACGTGCGGAGCGTGCCGCCCACTTTACCCATCAGCCGTTCAACTGCACCGCTGTCAAATTCGGTTTCAATGCCCTTGGCGCTGAGTTGTTCCGTTAGAGACGCAATAAAGAAATCAGTATAAACGCGCGTTTTCAATACAGCGCCTTCAGCCTCGTCGAATTGTTCCTGCGTCATCGTGAACTCAATATCGACCACTGTGCGTTGAAACGCAGGCAGGCCGTTGCTTAGGATCGAGTAGACGAGGATAACCAGACACAGAAGCCCGGTGGCGATCGCGGCGACGCCATAAGCGCGAAACCGTTTCTCGGCCGCGTTTCTGCGACGCGTGCGATCGTCAGCCACCTTCAATGATCGTCTGGGCTGCGCAGGGGCGGTATTCATACTTGCGTCGGTCATTATTCGTACTGCTCCCGGTATTTGCGCACGATGTAGAGGGCCAGAACGTTAAGCCCCAGCGTGATGACAAAAAGCGTGGTGCCCAGGGCAAAAGCCACCAGTGCCTCCGGCGATGCAAAATCGCTGTCGCCGGTGAGCTGGCTGACGATTTTTGCAGTCACAGTCGTCATGGCTTCGAATGGGTTCAGACTAAGCCGCGCAGCGGCGCCAGCGCCTAGAACCACGATCATGGTTTCGCCAATTGCGCGTGACGCGGCCAATAGGATCGCACCGACAATGCCGGGCAGGGCCGCGGGAATAACAACCTGTCGGATAGTCTCGGACTGTGTGGCCCCAAGCCCATATGAGCCGTCGCGCATCGCTTGAGGGACCGCGTTGATGATGTCGTCACTGAGGGAGCTGACAAACGGGATCAACATAATGCCCATAACGAGGCCCGCGGTCATCACCGCCGTTCCGCCTGACATCCAGCCCACGGTTTCACTGCCAAAGACAGACACCAAAAGCGGGCCAACTGTCAGCAGAGCAAACAGGCCGTAAACAATGGTCGGGATGCCCGCCAAAACCTCCAACAGCGGCTTCGCAAAGGCACGGACGCGCGGTGTGGCATACTCGGAAAGATATATCGCAGAGAAAAGCCCGATAGGCACCGAAACCAAGAGGGCGATCAATGAAATGTAAAACGTACCCCAAAGCAAAGGCAGGACGCCAAGGCTGGACGAACCACCGCGCCCCGAGAAGCTGGGCGCCCATTCCAGGCTAAAGAAGAATTCGGTTGCCGGATAAATTCGGAAGAACTCGATCGTGTTGAAGATCAAAGAAAACAGAATGCCGATTGTCGTCAGAATAGCGATGGAAGCGGCAAAAATGAGAATTGCCAGAATACCGCGTTCAACGACGTTCCGAGCCCGATAATCCTTGTTGGACTTGCCCACCGCGTAGCCAAGCGCCGTCAGTGCTGTCGCCAGCACGGCAATCGCCATAATCATATTGCCCGCGGAAGACAGCTGCCGATAGCGCTGTGCAGCTCTTAGCACCTCTGGAGACACATTTGATCCCAGCGCAACGCCGACTGCTGCGAGCCGCTCGCGCACATCCGTCAATTCGGATCGGATGGAACTGGCCTCATCTGCAGTCATCTCGCCCTCGGACACGGCCAGGTCCAAGCCGTTGGCCACGCGACGGACATCTGACATGACCAGCCCCAAAGTTGTGTCTTCGGAAATTGCGGTCTCTGGTAACAGGGTTGCCACGCGGTTGTTGATGAAGATCGGCTGAGCCAGCAGCCAGATCAGCATCACAGCAAAAGCAGGTGTAATTACCCACATGCCAACATTGGCGCTGTAGTAACTTGGTAGCGAATGCAGTGTTCGGCTATCACCACCGGCGCTTTGCATTGCGCGGGCGCGTCCGATCACGGATCCAATGGCGGCGATGGCCAGCACGCACAGGAAAAGCCAAAAGACTGGCATAAATCAGGTCCGATCAGAATTTGAGGATCTTCAAGGGGGAAGGGCGGCCTTGTAGCCGCCCTTCTAAGGGGTGCTTAGGAACCGCTACCCATGGTCATGCCGGAAGCAACGGCTTCTTGTGTTTTGTTCAGTTCAGGGTCGGAAACCAGACCGTACTGGGCGAGCGGGCCGTCAGGGCCAGCGATTTCGTCGGACACGAAGAAACCAGCGAATTCCTGCAGGCCTGGGATCACGCCAATATGCGCCTTCTTGATGTAGAAGAACAGCGGACGCGACACGGGGTATTCACCCGACGCGATTGTTTCTGTCGACGGAGCAATGCCCGACATGGTCGCCACTTTCAGCTTGTCGGTGTTGTTCTCGTAGAACGCCAGGCCGAAAACACCGATGCCGTTTGCGTTGGCATCGATACGCGCCAGAGTTTCGGTATAGTCACCGTCGATGTCGACCGACTTGCCGTCAGTGCGGACTTCCAGGCAGGCATCTTCTGCGTCGTCTTCGGACATGCCGGCGGCCATCATGGCTTCGAACGCGCCAGTCGCTTCACAGCCAGCCGCGATCACTTTCTCTTCGAAAACTTCGCGTGTGCCGTGCTTGGTGCCTGGGATAAAGGCCAGGATGTCAGAGGCTGGCAGGTCGCTGTTGAAGTCTGCCCACTGCGTGTGCGGGTTGTCGACCAGGGCGCCGTCCACCATCACTTTGGGGGCCAGGGCGTTGAAGATATCTGATGGGGTGAAGGCCGTGTAGGCCGGGCCGTCGATCTGGCTGGCAAAAACGATGCCATCATAGCCGATGCGTACTTCGATGATATCGGTCACACCGTTTTCGGCGCAGGCTTTGATTTCTTTTTCGCGGATGGCGCGCGATGCGTTTGCGATGTCGATGGTGTTTTCGCCAACACCTTCACAGAAACGCTTCAGACCTGCCGAAGAGCCACCGGATTCTACAACTGGTGTGGGGAAGTCTGTGTTTTCGCCAAAGGCTTCAGCAACGATCGACGCGTATGGCAGTACGGTCGAAGAGCCTGCAACCTGTACGTTGTCACGTGCAGCAGCAGCGGTTGCGGAAAGAGCAGTGATCGCCAGAGCAGAGGCGGTCAGTTTCGCGTAGGACATGATGTCTCCTAAGTTTGCGTGATTCCCGGCCACATGCTGCGGCCTTGGCGCTGATTAGTCAGACTGCATGACGCAAATGTAATAGTTTTGTAACAGTTTTATGAAACACCGACATTTATGCGATTTGTCCACAAAGTGACCCGGCGGAACGTTGCATATTCTGACTAGCCGCTTCGCTTTGCCACAACGTGCCACCTTAGCAATCGATGTACGGTTCACATGCAAGGTTGGCGGCAAAGCCGTTCACTGCACCATAGGGCCTTGCTGCTAATTTTGTGTCGCGCCGGTAGTCTGGAAAGATCTGCTGATGACCAAAGGCCCAGAAAGACCGACGGCGTCCGCGCCAGTCAAACCCGGACAAATCTTGGACCGGAGCGCTATCCGTCGGGCGCACAGTACGGTTGTCGCGCTGCCAGATCATTTACCTGAAGCATCTGTGTCCATGCTCGCGCGCGAGGTCATTTCGCGCCTTGCAGAACGCGGACAGATTGACGGCGCGACCGATAGGCTGATCGCTGATCTTTCAGATGCATTGCTGTCCCGCGATGAAGGGGCAGGGCTTCGCCTTGTCCGAAAGTCGCTCTCGGACGGCATTGCCGTTGAAGATATCTATCTCGTCTATCTTACCGGAGCGGCACGAAAATTAGGGGACCGCTGGGCCCAAGGAAAGCTGACATCATCTCAGGTTACGATTGCGGCAGCGCGGTTTTATGCGATTTTGCGCGGAATTAGTTCGCACCTTGCGCCCCAAGACGTTCCGGATGCACGCTTTGCGGTTTTTGCCACCGTGCCAGGTGAGCAGCACACGCTTGGCATTACAATGGCGGCAGATCTTTTTCGGCGGGACGGTTGGTTGATCGACCTTAAAGTTGGTCGCCAACACGATGATCTGCTCCACGAACTGGCGGAAACGGATTTTGCCATTCTTGGTCTGTCGGCAACGAGTGAGGCTACCTTGCCCGAGCTGATCCGGTTGATCGCAGCGGTGCGTGTCAGCTTTCCACATGTTCGAATTGTGGTCGGCGGGCATCTGGGTGAAACCGAGCCGCGTCTGCGCCAACTCACTGATGCTGACTATGTGTCAACTAAACTTGACACTTTGCGTATCGTGATGCGAGACTTGCACGATACGATGACCGCGCAGCCCGGAGTGGCACGCGGCTAGCCCGGAGAAGCTCATGCCAAAAGACGACTTGTCGGACGCGCTGACGCGCAGTCTGTGTACGGATTGCGGGATCTCGCGTTCTGACAATCCGGGCCGATGTGGCAAGGCCTGCCAGTTCATTCGGCCCGATTACCCCGGGCAGGAAACGCGCGTCCACGGCCGTCCGCGGGATGCCTCAAAAGGGGAGGAACGATTTTTTGGACCCTATCTTGAGATGTATCGTGCATGGGCACGCACGCCATCAAACGGCGCACAATGGAGCGGGCTGACCACACGATTTGCGGAAAAACTGTTAGAAACCGGTGCCGTCGAGGCGGTTTTGACCGTCGTGCCAGATCCAGATGATCGGTGGCGTCCTGTCCCAGCCTTGATCACAGAGGCCGGAGAGATGGCTCGCGCCCGGGGCATGCGTATGGGATACGCGCCGCTTTTGGCGTTGCTTGAGCCCGCTCGCGATCAGGGTATTCGAAAAATCGCGGTGATTGGCATACCTTGTCAGGTCTATGCCTTGCGAGCCCTTGAGCAAGAGTTGGGATTTGACGCGCTTTACGTCATCGGCACGCCCTGTTCGGATAACACCACGACCGAGAACTTTCATGGGTTTCTGAAACGGCTCACCGATCGCCCCGAGGCGGTGTCCTATCTCGAGTTTCGCGCCGATTACCAAGTGGAAATGCGATTTGATGACGGCGCTAAAAAAGAGATCCCGTTTCTTAAGCTGCCGCTATCAGATCTGCCGCCAGATTTCTTTCCACTGACCTGCCGGACCTGCGTGGATTACACCAATTCTCTCGCCGACATCACTGTTGGCTACATGGCCGGGCAGGGGGAGCAATGGCTGATCGTACGCAATGCGCGCGGACGGGAATTGCTGGAGCTTGTGGGCGACGACGTGCGTCTGGAACCGCTTGGCAGCAAAGGAAAGCGGGAAACTGCGGTAAAAGGGTTCATCGTGAACACCGAATTGGCGGCAGGTGGACTGCCACTGCGCCGCATGCCGAACTGGCTGCGCCCGATCATGGCGTGGCTACAGCCGCGCATCGGCCCCCGGGGTATCGAATTCGCGCGGGCACGGGTCGAGATGAAAGCGGCCGAAACGGTCCTGCATTTGCGCAGGCAACATCCCAAACGCATCAAATACATGATCCCGCAACATGTCTGGGATCTTGTTGCGGATTACGGTCTTGCGCCCAAGGAGGGCGAAGCGCCTGCTCCAACAAACGAGCGTCGTTAGAGATCAAGCGACGGATCGTGTTCGCGATGAAATGCAGTCGGTGATCGCCCAGCGCGCGCGGTATGTGTTGAAACTGCGGCCCTTCGTCTGATTGGCGGGATAGTAACCACGATATCTCTCGCAGAGATGTTTGCGTGGGGTCTCATAGTCTGGAAGCAGACTTTGGAATGGCTTTGGCCTTGGTCTGCTACACGGACGAAGCCGACCTTGTCGTTAGGCGCTTCGATTACGCAGAATACGTTCATGCAAGCGGCATCTGATTTGTGGTGTTGCGGCCAGTTTCGGAGCTGAAACTCAAAACCGCCGCTCATTAATTATCCTCGTGACTGCCGCTAAGCGACCGGAGGCCAGCGCTTGTCAGGGCAGAAGGCCTTAATTTTGTCTGCTGGAATATCTTCGGGTTTCCGGTAGGGTTTTTTAAGACATGGAATTTGGGAGTACCCAAAAATTGATACGCAGGCTCGCCGCAATTCTCGCCGCAGATGTGGTGGGCTATTCGCGCCTCATGAGTGAGGATGAAACGGGTACCATTGCTGCGCTAACAGAATTACGCCGAGAGTTGTTCGAGCCCGTGACTGCCGAACGCGGGGGTACCATCGTCAAACGTATGGGTGACGGATGGTTTGTGGAGTATCCCAGTGTTTCCGATGCCGTGTGCGCTGCGATCAGAATCCAGAAGGGGCTCGCTGGGCATGAGTTGATCCAACTGCGCATCGGTATTCACATCGGCGAAGTCACGTTTAAAGACGAGGATATCTACGGTGACGGAATCAATGTCGCAGCACGACTAGAGGGATGTGCGGAGCCCGGAGAAATTTTGATCTCCGATACGTCCCATCACAGCCTTGATGGTAAAGCGGCTGCCGAGTTTTATGGTGGGGATACGCTTAAGCTCAAGAACATCCAGAGGCCCGTTGGCGTCTGGCGATGGTCAGACACGCAAAGCTCTTCAAAAAATCAACGCGCTCTACCGAGTCTGCGAAAGTCAGAAGACAAACCTGTTATTGCTGTTCTACCGTTCGACAATATGTCGTCAGACTCCGAACAGGAGCACTTTGCAGACGGTATTGCCGAAGATATCATTACCGTTTTGTCCCGCTTCCATAATTTTTCAGTCATCGCTCGCAATTCCACGTTCACCTACAAAGGCCGGGCTGTGGATATCAAAAAAGCAGCTCAGGAACTCGGTGCCACACACGTCATTGAAGGTAGCGTAAGACGGGCCGGGTCACGGTTGCGGATAACGGTTCAGTTAATCGATGCTGCGTCCGGAGATCACGTTTGGGCTGAGCGATACGACCGACAGTTGGAAGACATCTTTGATGTTCAAGATGAAATTACTGAACGTGTTGCGATGGCGGTCGGGCCGGAAATTCAGGCGGTCGACTTGGCAAAAGCACAGCGCAAAGACACAAGCGATCTTTCAACGTGGGAGATTTTGTCGAAAGTCGCATGGCATTATCAACGGCTGACAGACGAAGACTGCGCTGCCGCGGCCCTGCTGCTGGAGAACGTGCTGGAAGCTGATCCCAACAATGCCTTTGTTTTTGCTTGGTCATCTTCGATCCAAACAATGCAATATTTGCATGGTTGGGCCCGACCGAAAGACGAGTCTCTGGCCATGGCATTGGCCAATGCTCAAACGGCCCTACGACTTGATGCAAACAGCGAGTTTTCCCAGACATCACTGGGTACAGCTCTCCTCTTTTCCAAAAAACACAAACAGGCTCAAGATCGATTTCGAGCGGCCTTAAAACTTAATCCAAATTTCGTTGATGCTATCAGCGTTTTGGGCATGTCCTGTGTTTACACCCACGACTTTGCTGCCGCCGAAGAAAATCTCAAAAGAGCTATCGAGTTGTCTCCAAAGGCGACCTTCACGATGTGGGTGAAAATACACTTTTGCTTTATGCACTTCTTGATGAGGGACTTCGACAAGGCGCTTGAGAAAATCCAAGACTGCCAGATCGAATATCCCAATGTTCCGACCTGCCATCGCATTGCAGCTGCGGTCCATGGACAAATGGGCAATTTGGAAGCCGCCGCCGAAGCCTATTCAAAATTCGCCGAATTTCTGCCAAACGACACGATCAGAGAAACCGTGGCGACGGCCATGTTTGTCCACCAAGATGACATAGACTTGTATGCCAACGGGCTGCGCCGTGCAGGCATGCCGGAGTAGCGGTACTATGTGATGTGGGCTCTGAGTGGACATCCGACGAAACTAGCCAAATATCCGCTTCGCAAAGCGCCCGATCTGGGCGCTGGGATCCTGTCGCATCCATATCCCAGGATTTGAAGCAGGGGCTCACACTGGTGAGCCCCCCTTGTCTTGCGCGTCAGACCGCGATTGGACCGCCGTCTGTCTTGGTCACAACCACAACCGATGGACGTGGAGGCATATTTGGATCGAAATCAGGCCAGCGGGTGGCTGGGTCCTCAAACGTCGAATCCCGCTCGAAGCCGACCAGATCCTTGGTCCCGTCCGTGCCGGGGTGTTGCACTGCCAGGAACAGCGTCTCGCTGTTGGGTGTGAAATAGGGGCCGCACAGCTCTCCACCCACCGGGCAGCGGAAGAAGAGTTTGGAGTGACCCCGCATGTCGCCCTCGGTTTCCAGGGAGTAAAGACCGTCTGACTTGCCAGTGCGTCCCCATCCGCGCCCCTGATCGGTTGAGATCCACAACCGTCCGTCAGCATCGATGGCACAGTTGTCGGGGGAGGCAAACCAACCGCTTTCCGACGTTTCGGGATGCCATTGCGCGCCGACTTCGGCAATTTCCGGATCACCGCACAGAACCAAGATGGACCAGGTGCCTTCTGTTGCGGAATGGTTGCCGTCCTTTTCCTTGATTTCGATGATATGACCAAAGCGGCTTTCGGCACGCGGGTTGGCTGCATCCACCTGATCGGCCTGACGGCGGGAGTTGTTGGTGAGCATGATATAGGCTGTACCGTCACCGCGCGGCTGCGCATCTTCGGGCCGATCCATAGGCGTTGCCCCCAGCAAGTCGGCTGCCAGACGCGTGTCGATGGCGATATCGGCCTGGCTTTCGAACCCGTTTTCAGCGGTCAGTGGGCCGTAACCGTGGATCAGCGGCAGCCACGTGATCGTGCCGTCTTCGTCAAAGCGGGCAACATAAAGTGTGCCTTCAGACAAAAGCGAGGAACCGAAAACCGAGTTCTCTTCCGTCACTGCTTCGGCGGACACCCATTTGTATTGATAGTCGAACCGGTTGTCGTCGCCGGAATAGATTACAAGACGACCATCGCTGGCGACAGTGGTTTCGGCGCCTTCGTGACGGAAACGCCCTAAGGCAGTGTGCTTGATCGGCGTGGAATCCGGGTTGAACGGATCCACTTCGACGATGTAGCCAAAGCGGTTGGGTTCATTGGGTTCTTTGTCGATGTTGAAACGGTCATGATACTGACCCCACGCATACCAACGCCCGGGAACACCATAGCGTTTCATCGATGCGGCTTCCGGTAGAGCTGAGACATCAGGCTTGCCCTCGGCATCGACCGTGTCCGTCCAGAAATAGCCGTGGAAGTTCTCTTCTGCCATCAAGTATGTGCCCCAAGGCGTCATGCCCCCCGCGCAGTTGTTGATCGTACCGATAACCGTCGTGCCGGTGGGATCGGCAGAGGTTTTCATGCGGTCATGACCTGCTGCGGGGCCAGAAAAGGACATCGCCGTGTTCAACGGTGAGATCCGGCGGTTCAACGCGCTGTCCTTGACCAAAGACCATTTGCCATCTGTGCCTTTGGCAATCTCGACCACAGAGCCGCCATGCGCTGCCATTTCGATATCGACAAGTTCCTTGGTCATGCCCTGGAACCCGTCGCGATCCTGGCGGCCAAGACCGGGGAACATGACCTCTTCATTGGTGTATTCGTGGTTCACACAAAGAACACCGCGCGAGTGGTCATCGTTCAACGGCCAGAACCCGACATAGTCGTTGTTGTACCCGAACTGTTTTAGCTGAGCGTCGGCCGTCTGGTTCATCACGTCAAAATCCGGTGCATCGGCAGTAATGGGATCGCCCCACCGCAAGAGCACATCTGCAGAGTATCCGTCCGCGATGTGGTGGGTCTCGTCATTGCCCCATTGCAGCTCGTCAAAAATGTAACGCGAGGCGGATGCGGCTTGCGCTTCGCCTGGTGCAACCAAAGCAGAGGTTCCAAAAAGAGCGGTTGTCGCCGACACACCAAGCATGCCGCGCAACACGTCGCGACGGCCGTAGCGGGCGTTGATCACGTCGCCGATTGTGCGCTCGAGGTTGGGGTTTGTGGGAATGTCGTCATAAGCTTCAAACGCTTCAGCTTTGTTTCCGTAGCTTGGGTCATTGATGATCGATGTGCGATCCATCTGAATCTGGCTCCTGAAATGGGTGAATATTGCGCGACTCAAAACATCGCGTGGATGCGCGCAAGTTGTCGAGCTTTTGTGACAGAGCGATGAAAAACAGAGCGCGAATTGGCAAGGAAGTGCCGATGATCGGGTCAGGTCTGCGGCCCGGTTAGGCTGCTTTCAATCCCTTGATCTCACCAATCAGAGCCGGGATTTTTTCCTTAAAACGGAAGAAGCCGTGCGTGGCATGGGGCCAGGCCGCACGGTCGTAAGGGCGCCTGATCTTCACAACCTTCAAGCCTGATTGACCTTCCAAGGAGTCCAACGCTTGAGCTTCGACGCCAACCGGTGTTTCCGCGGTAACGATTTGTTCCAGATTGTGCGAACGCGCCCAGTCTGAAAGGTCGTTAACCCATTCGATCTCACCTAGCGCATTGCGCCATCGCGATGCTGTGTCATTCATCGCATGACGCTCCCAATTCAACACAGTGTCCGACATCTGCAGATGGCTCATACCCGTCCGGTGGGAGGTCATTGCAACAGCGGCGGGTTCACGCATGACGTCTGCAACAAAACCTGGCGACAGATCTTCAGGAGTGATTAGCAGACCTGTGCGCAGTTTCGGATCCACAATGTCCGGTACAGTCAGCGCTTGCCGCGGCGGATGCTCGCGTCCCGGCAACGGAACCGCGTCCGGAGCAAGACCTTGTGGTTCAAATCGACCCTCGGTGTACTTCGCAATGTTGGATGCGCGTGCGAGATACGTTTTACCGTGGGTTTGCAATCCAGCCACCCAGCGCCAGCTGAGCGTGTTTGACGCGGCATCACCATCTAAAAGATGGCGCAGAAAGAAATCCGCACCCAAAGCCCACGGCAGCCGCAGCGTGAAGATCCAGATCGAAGCGAACCACATCCGCGCATGGTTGTGCAGATATCCGGTTTCGACCAACTCGCGCGCCCAGTTATCGAAAGCATCAATTCCGGTGCGCCCTTCGCAGGCTTCTTCCCAGCGCATGCGAAGGCCAGATTGTGTTTGTACCGAATTCCAGGCGTTGGACCGTTCGGTCATATAATCCAGCCAGACGCCAGGACGCATCTCGAGCCAACCTTTCCAATAGGTGCGCCAGAAGACCTCCTGAACGAACTTTTCCGCCGTGCGCAGGGAATGGCGCGTCAGCACCGCTTCCAAGACCTCCGTTTCCGTGATCAGCCGATGCCGAAGATAGGGCGATAGCGTTGAGACATGAGTATGCTGTCCGGCACCCAGATCATAATTCCTGAGCTTTGCGTAATCGGCGCCAGCGTGGGGCACAAAGCGTGCAAGTTTTTCAAGCGCGGCTGTACGGGTCGGAACGAAGTCTTCTTTCATGACCGGGCAGCTAGCTCTTCATCTTTGCAAATCAACGCGGCCAATTTTCCTAAAGGTGGTGTCCCAGATGGGCAGGTTCTGTTGCGCTCTGTCAGGCCACACCTTGCAGACCCCGGTGCCCGATACTAAGACTCATTTAACGTTCCGCCGGGTATGGTCCCGGCCAACTATCAACAGGCTTGCATTACATGTTTGATCCCATCGAAACCTATTCCAATCTTGTCCCCATGGTCGTTGAACAAACGAGCCGTGGCGAGCGCGCCTATGACATCTTTTCGCGCCTGCTTAAGGAACGCATCATCTTCATCAACGGGCCAATCCATGACGGGATGTCCCATCTGGTGGTTGCCCAGCTGCTGCACCTTGAAGCTGAGAACCCCAAGAAAGAGATCAGCATCTACATCAACTCGCCAGGGGGAGTGGTGACGTCTGGCCTCTCGATCTACGACACGATGCAATACATCAAACCCAAAGTGTCGACGCTGGTAATCGGTCAAGCGGCCTCAATGGGGTCCGTTTTGCTGGCTGGCGGCGAACCTGGCATGCGTTTTTCGCTGCCCAATAGCCGGATCATGGTTCACCAGCCATCGGGCGGCTATCAGGGTCAGGCGTCGGACATCATGATCCACGCGGCAGAGACACAAAAACTCAAAGACCGGCTATATGACATCTATGTCAAGCATACCGGTCAAACCAAAAAATCCGTCGAAAAGGCCCTGGATCGCGACAATTTCATGTCGCCTGAAGAAGCCAAGGATTGGGGTCATATCGACGAAATCGTCGAAAGTCGCGGCAAGGCGACTGATGACGACGCGTAAACGCGCGGCACTGTGACAACGGTTTACCCCGGTGTGCACCACCGGGGTACATTTTGCGATTGTGGAGCTTCCGACGCTGTCCTAAGCTGATCGTAGACGTTGAATTTTCCCTTTGCGTCATCTGGATGGAGAGGGCGCGGCACGCGAAGCCAGAAAGGTAAGTCATGGCAACGAACTCAGGCGGCGACAGCAAAAACACCTTGTATTGCAGTTTTTGCGGCAAAAGCCAGCACGAGGTGCGCAAACTGATTGCGGGCCCGACAGTGTTCATTTGCGATGAATGCGTTGAGCTTTGCATGGACATCATCCGCGAAGAGACCAAAGCGAGCGGGCTGAAGGCGTCTGATGGCGTACCCAGCCCACGCGATATTTGCGCGGTTCTAGATGATTACGTCATCGGTCAGGCTATGGCGAAACGCGTTCTGTCGGTGGCTGTTCACAATCACTACAAACGTCTGAATCACGCACAAAAGGCGGGTTCGGACATCGAATTGGCGAAGTCCAACATTCTGCTGATTGGTCCAACGGGCTGCGGTAAAACACTGTTGGCTCAGACGTTGGCGC
>CAYODE010000102.1:0-13532 GCA_964402685.1 uncultured Aestuariivita sp.
GCACTTTCGGGTTCGATATTGTCGGTATTTCCCAGAACAGTGCCCAGATAGAAGCAGCGCAGATCCGCAGTAGTGTACTGGGGGTCACTCCTGGCACCGAGTTCAGTGATACAGTGGCCGGAACGAGCGGCGATGATTTTATCAACTTGCTAGGAAATGACGACGGGCGAGACCTTGTCGTTGGTTCGCTAGGAAACGACACGATCGAATACGGAGGAAATAGCACCAATGGGTATCACGAAATAAACTATCGTGTCTTGGAGGTTGATGAACTTGATCCCGTTGGCATCACAGCAAACATTGATGCGGACGAAATCGACGGAAACCTTTCCGTTAACAATATCCAAAAGCCAAATGGCGATACCGACTTTTTGCAAAACGTGCAGTCTGCGGCGCAGTATGGTTTGGGTCTGGTTGGCACTACGGGCAACGACACATACAACATCGACTTAGGCACCAATGCATTCAGTTGGTTCGGCGTCTTCGACGCTTCGGGCAACGACGTGATCAATTTGACGGGCGGCGACGGCCTGTTGCGCATTGGCCTTGGGTTTGCTGGGAACGTCACGGCGGATCTTAATACTGGCGTGATTTCAGAGGAGGGTGACGGAACGATCCAACTCAACGTCTTCGGGGATACCTCTCAGACAACTCTAGAGTTTCAAACCAGAGGTGGCGATGACACCGTGTTTGGTAGCAGTGGGTCTGATCGGTTTATCCTTGGTACTGGCAACGATTTCGCCGATGGGCGCGATGGGTTTGACACGGTGCGGTACGATCGAAGCGGCGTTAGTGGCGGCGTCAATGTCGATTTGTCCGCCGGTCGTGCCACTGGGGTTTGGGACGGTGAAAACTTTACGCATACGCTGAGAAACATCGAAGCAGTGCGCGGGACAGACTTTGACGATCTACTCACTCTGGGCAATCTTGGTGGCAGTGCCCGCGCAAATGATGGCAATGACACCATAATCACGGGGCTGGGGGATGATGACGTCAATGTCGGCGGCGGCGCTGATCTCGTCTATTTCTCCGACGGCTTTGATACGATCAACGGGTTCGATTTAGCCAGTGGCGATGAGCTTGTGCTCGTCGGTCGCGCACTGGAATACGAAGACAGCCTTCAGCTGATCGAGGACACGGTCAACGGGAACGTTGAATTCCTGTTCACTGATAATGACGGTCAGACTTTTGGTTTTTTCCTGACATCGACGACGCTGGCCCAAGCACAGGACGTGGCGAACACCTTCACCGTCGCACGCACCCAAGTGTTCGGGACTGAAGGCAACGATACACTTACTGGCACAGATGACGATGAGGTCTTTGACCTGCTCGGAAATGACTTCGAGGATTTGGTCAACGCCTCATTGGGCGACGATGTTTATGTCTATGAGAACAATAGCATCAATGGATTTCACTCCATCGACTATGGCGGGCTAGGGGCCATAGGTGGCATTACTGCAAATGTGTCCGCTGACGCGTCGGTTGGCACCGTGATTAAGGGCAATACCGGGTTCGTTGATACCTTGGTCGATGTGCAGGCTGCAGCCCAGTTTGGGTTGGGCATCTACGGCACCTCCGACAATGACGTGTACAATGTCGAATTGAATCAGAATGAGTTCTCGTGGTTCGGCGTATTGAACGCAACGGGGCAGGACACGGTCAATTACTTTGGTGGCAACGGTATCCTGCGTTTGAATATTGGCGAGGGTGCGAATGCCACAGTGGATCTGAGTGGTGCCAATCCTGGAAACCCGGAACTGACAGATGACGCTGGGAATTCCATTGATTTGAATATTCAGGGGAGCGTCGATGATACCAGAATTGAGGTTCGGACGTTCAGCGGCGATGACAGCGTTATCGGCAGCGCCGGAAACGACCGCTTCATCCTGGGGCCTGGTCAGGACTCGGTCGACGGTGGGGATGGCACGGATCTTGTCCGCTATGACAGAAGCGGTGTGACCGCAGGTGTCACGGCTAGTTTGTTGGATGAACAAGCAACGGTCGAGTGGGACGGCGTCCAGTACACTAACAGCTTGGTAAATATCGAAGAGTTGCGCGGATCCTCTTTCGCGGACGATTTGGAGTTGTCGGACCGCGACGGATCTTTGCGCGGCGGTGCGGGCAATGACATACTGCGTTCGGGGATCGGCAACAACTTCATCCAAACGGGTGCGGGGGCCGATTTGATCACCTTCCAGGCTGGGTCTGATACGATTGAGGACTTCACAATCGGCGAGGACTCAATCGAATTGACCGGGCTTGCGGCAACGCGTTTGGACAGCCTGAAGTTGGTCTTCTTTGGCGTTGATGACCTGGCTGTCTCTCAATTTATCTTCGATGATCCGGTAGAGCCGTCGGAGTTCTTCCTCTTTGGCGTTGGTGGATCCGATGCCTATGACATTGCGGAATCGTTTTTTGACTTTACCGTAACTTTCACGGGTACAACTGGCAGTGATGTGTTCAACGGCACCGATGGCGATGACGTGGTCAATCTGCTCAGCAATGACGACGGCACAGACAGATACATCGGCTCTCTGGGCAACGACACGTTCATTTTTTCAGACAGCACCTCAAACAGTTTTAACCATATCGACTATAGCGGTCTAACCACGGGTGCGATCACGGCTGATATCAGCGCTGATTTCGTGATTAACACGATTACCAAAACCGGCGGCGCAGGAACTGATACGCTCGTCGCTGTCCAGGCTGCAGCACAACGAGGATTGGCAGTTACCGGCACGTCGGGCAACGATACCTTTAATCTGACCTTGAGCAGCTTCACATTTCCATTGTTGGCGGTGCAGGGGTTGGGCGGTGACGATACGATCAATTTGGAAGGCGGCTTCGGGACCCTTCGTTTGCGGGTCGGATTGGACAATAGCAACATCACCGCCAATCTTGATACCGGATCTATCTCCAACGGGATTGGCGACACCATTACTTTGAACAAGTCTGGCGATCTTTCGGGAACTATCCTTGAGATTGAGACATTTGGCGGCAACGACGATGTCACAGGCAGCACAGGAGATGATAGTTTCATTCTGGGACTTGGCACCGACACAGCCAATGGCAATGGCGGGTTTGATCGAGCGCGCTATGACACGGCTGAATTCAATGAGGCCATCTTTGCCAATTTGCAAACGCAGCAGGCAAGGGATCTGGACAACTCAGGCGACTTTACTCACACGTTAATCGACATTGATGCCTTGAGCGGGTCACGGTTTGGAGATGATCTCACAGCCTCTGATGCCGGTAGCTCAATTTTGGGCGGGGACGGTGACGATACGATCAACGGTGGTTCGGGCGACGACACGTTGTCCGGTGAAGACGGCACTGACAGTGTGTCCGGTGGTGGTGGCAATGACATATTGACTGGCGAAGGGCAGGATGAACTGTTCGGCGGCACGGAAGACGACTTGTTGATCCGCACTGACCTGCCGCTGGGGCAGGGGGTGACGGACGGCGGTGCCGGGCGCGATACGCTTTTGCTCAATCAGTCGGGAAGTTTTGATTTCTCTGCTCTGGACGTGACAGAAGTCTACACGGGTATCGAAGAGCTTAACTTTTTCAATGGCGGTGCCGACACAGTGAAGTTATCGCTGGAAAACATCATCGACTTTTCTGACACGGCAGATCCGCTGTTGGATCAGGCATTTACAGATAGCATTACGGTATTGCTTGAGGGGGGAGACGTTCTGCAACTTACCTCTGGCGATTTCGTGAAGCGAGACTCCCCTGAAAATGGCTTCGACATATACGAAGGTACCGATCCGATTTCGGGTGCTATGGTTTTGCTTGCGACACCCCTTGATACGCTTGTCGAAGCGGATCCGGGGGGTACCGCAACAGTAAGTAATGGAGTCAGTCAGGTCTAGACGCTTGGGTAGGTTTTCGCGTTGGGTCGAATGTCCCGCACAAGGCGTTTACGCGGGCTCCTCCAGTCCGATGACCTTCCTTCCCTCCTCCGTCTTCAATGAAAAATCCGTGCCCAGCCATTCATCGGCATCGGGTGTGGTTAGGAATGCCACGGCCTTGGCCACCCAATTTACCGTGATGTGACTGTCCCAAGGTATCTGGCTCACTGGGTTGATGCCCGAAGCCGCAATTTCACGCTGCATCTGAGTTGCGACCGTGCCGGGGGACAGGCCGATCACGCGGATTCCATGTGCTGCGTACTCCTTATGCGCAACGCCGGTTAGGCGTAAAACCCCTGCCTTTGTGGCGCAATAATGCGACCAACCCTCAAGGAACGAATTGGCCGCGCCGGAACTGATATTCACGATTGTCCCTCCGCCTGCATCAAGCATAGCCGGGATCGCATATCGCAGCCCGTAGTAAACACCTTTGAGGTTTACATCGATGATGCCGCTCCAGGCTTCGGGATCACTGTCGGCGATCCGTGCTATAGGATCGATCAGCCCCGCATTGTTGACGTAGAGATCCAAGCCGCCGTGCTGCCCTACGGTCTCGGCAATCAGCTGTTCGACCGCCTTGTGGTTCGCAACATCCATTGTCCGGGCAACGGCTTTTCCACCGCTCGCCGCTATTTGGGAGGCAATGCGTTCGATCTCTCTGGTGCTTCGTGCGGTCAGCACAACTGTCCATCCCAGACTGGCAAGATGGCGTGCGGTTGCCTCACCAATGCCCCGGCTCGCGCCGGTGACAATTGCGGTTTTTCCTGTACTAAACATGGTTTCTTCCTTTTGTAAGGTAGTTTTTGTTATTAAATTCAGCTGGTTACATACGTTCCGTAAAGAGGGCGATGATGGCCAAGACGCACAAGGTGACCGCGATGGACTTGTGCAGTACGTACACTTGAAGGGTCGAAAGGCCCAAAATTTAGGCCTCCCAATTTCCTGTTTGAACTGCGGTTTCTGCCATCGAAGACATTGCGAACCTGCTTCACAACTTAGCAAGCAAGGCTACTGCAAGGACGCTGTGCAGCGCGCGCACAGTACCGGGCCACTTGGTCGGGTGCGGGCGCGTCATCATTCGTTCGGACCTTTGAAACCAGCCACCCGGCCCCAATTGCAAGGCACATTGGTTTCTGGGGCGCCGTCGCATCTTACGAGGTCAAATCGGGCGTCCAATGCGATCTCGAACCCAGTTGGAGATCCCAAAAAGGCAATGAAGTCCATGCCGTGGTCAAGGCGCATGATCTCCCCCGTTGCATGGAATCCGACGACTTCAACCTCGTCATAATTGGGAATGAAATCCGGATAGGTGCGGCGGTTGACCATCTCAAAGTCGAGCTCCACTGGCGCGGTCACACCAAGCATCTTCAGGTCACCTGCCAAGATCCCGGTTGTCGGGGTCAGCATTTGTACGGAGGTCGACGAAAAGGTGATTTCCGGGAACTGTGCGACGTCCAGATAATCGGAGTTACGCACATGGTTGTCGCGCCCCAGATGGTTCGAGTCGATCGAGGCCGCCTGGATTGTGAACGTGATTTCCGAGTTCGACGGGTCAGCTTCGTCGATCAGGAACGTTCCATCGAATTCGTTGAACCGTCCAACCGTGTTGGCCATGTTCATGTGATCGATTTCCCATCCAATATGGGCGTGTCCTAGATCGAGGGTCCATTCGACCTGTTGGGCGGCAGCTGCGACGGCGAAGGCCGAGGTGGCTGTTGCAAGGGCAAGAGTACGGATCATTTGGCTTCCTTTCCAAAGAGGGGGTTAAGCGGCCCGATCGGCCGGGTGGGTCCATAGGCCCGGGGAGGGCTGGATCGTTAAGCGTGATTTGAAAGGGTGTATTTCCTTCACGTTGAAAGTGTTGAAAGGAAGATCATAGATGCGTACGGATATTTAAATGCCTCAATCAGAACAACTGTCGTGCAAGAAACGCATGAATAGAGCGCCTATATAGAACGGTATGGATATAGAAAGCCTGATCACTTTCACCGGCGTCGCACGCAGCGGCTCTTTTGCCAGTCATGCGCGTGAGCGTGGGATTGATCCGTCATCCGTGTCGCGACAGATCGCAGCGTTAGAAGACAACTTGGGCGTTCGCTTGTTTGAGCGGACGACACGACGCCTCTCGTTGACCGAAGCCGGACGTATATACCTCGACCGGGTTGGGCCGCTGATGGAAGAGCTTACCGCGGCGCGGGACGCGGCGCATGACAGTATGGCGGAGCCTTCCGGCATTTTGTCGGTCACGACCTCTGTCGCGTTCGGGGAGCGGTGGCTGATGCCAAGAGTTGCGTCCTTCCGCGAAGCCTATCCAAAGATCACGCTGGATTTGCGGTTAACGGATGCCGTGGTGGATCTCGTCGCCGAAGGCATCGATGTTGCGTTGCGACTAGGGCCCTCCGTGACCGGGACGGTTGTTGCCGCTAAACTGTTCGACACGCGCTATAGATTGGTGGCGGCGCCAGAGTACATCGAAAGACATGGCGCGCCCAAAAGCCTCGAAGACCTGCAAAATCACACTGGGCTCTTTTTCTCTTTGCCCGGTGTTCGATCGGACTGGCAGTTCCGCGAGGGACAGGGCGCGCCTGTCCACGTTGCCTCCCCTCCAGCCGGTCTCACAGTTTCGAATGCCTTAGCTTTGCGCCGCGCCGCGCTTGATGGCTTGGGCCTTGCGCTGTTGGCTGATTGGACTACTGCGGAGGACATCAAAAACGGAACATTGATCCCATTGTTCGAGGAGCTTGAGGCCAGCGTGTCAGGGTTTGAAACGGCAGCTTGGGTGGTTTACCCAAGCAGAGCCTATGTTCCGGCGCGTTTGAGGGTCTTTATCGATCACTTGCGCAGCAATCGGGGCAATAGATAACTTCGCAACGGACACAGTTGCTTGTCGAATGTGTCCTTAAGAGCCAAACCAAGGCACAGCATCCCGTGCAGCTGCGCGCGCGTCCTCGTCGGAGCGAAACATCGTCCCTCCAAAATGCCCGACGCTGTACCATCCCCTTGGATCTTCGGGATCACGTCGGAACAGGTCGAACCCATAACTGCCGTCAGGTCGGCGGAAGATGTCGACGCAATGCGATCCATCGTTGGAGTTTGTCGAGCTGATCACGGTGTTAATATGCGCCAAACAACGCCTCTTGCTGTCGCTGAACGCCGACGGGTTCGCTTGCCCGTTGACGGTAGCGAGGCATAACCGACTGGACAAGACGTCATTGCCTGCCACATCTAAGGCCAATACGGGGAGACTGCCATGAGCGAGACACTGGACCAAAACTACGAAAAGGCGGGCTACCACGCCAAGCAGACATACGGGGCAAACCCCGCGTTGCTGTTGGTTGATTTCGCACAGGCCTATTTCGACCCGGACGCGCCGCTCTATGGCGGGGAAGGTTGTGTCGCAGCCAAGGATCATGCCATCCGCCTTGCCGCGGCTGCACGTCAGGCCGGTGTTCCCGTGATATTTACAGAGGTCAAGTACCAGCCGGGCGGCGGCGATGGGGGCGCCTTTTATGCCAAAGTACCTGCTTTGTCGTGTTTTGATGCAGGCCGGGAAACGCAAAAGCTGGTGGATGGTCTGAGCGTGGAGGACGGCGATCTGATGATCACCAAACAGTACCCCTCGGCCTTCTTCGGTACATCGCTTGCGGCCACTCTGATGTTCAACAAGATCGATACGCTGATCATCGGTGGGCTGACCACGTCAGGTTGCGTGCGGGCGACCTGTATCGACAGTATCTCGTCCGGGTTTGTGACGTTGATTGCAAACGAGGCCTGCGGCGATCGCGCGGCAGGTCCGCATGAGGCAAACCTGTTCGATATGAGTGCCAAATACGCGGATCTGATTGGGACCGACGACGCGATTTCATACATGCAAAGCTGTCGCGACTGAGGCCTGTCCCGGGCAGAGCACGAGCCAGTTCGCATAGGCTAAAGGAGTTTAGGCTTTTCGCCCGTGTCATCGCGTGCAGCATCCGGATTTCCGTCCTGCCAAAGCCGTGCAATATAGCGTGCACCGCTAATCCCATTTGACGCGTCAGAACACAGCCACAATGCAGGTGCGCGCATGATCTCAGGACTTAGCAGATTGCCGTCCGCGCCTTTTTTGTTCGGCGAAGGAGGTAACAGATCGGTGTCTGTCGCGCCTCCGGGGAGGAGCACATTCACTTCAATGCCGGTGTCTGCGAGATCCGCCGCCCATACGCGCGTTGCGGCCTCAAGAAATGCTTTGGTCGGGCCATAGGGCGAGTACCCTGTGCGGATCATCGTGATGTCCGAGGTCGAGACATTAATGATCTTCCCGAAGCCTTGCGTCAGCATGTGCGGGATCACCGCCTGTGCCATCAGGAACGGACCATTCACATTGGTATCGACAATGCGCTGCCAGGCCGCCGCGTCTGCTTCCCAGAATTTCGTTGGAGTGGTGTTGAAAGTCTCAGATATCGCGCGCATGCCGAGGCCTGCATTGTTGATCAGAACGTCTATCCGGCCAAACCTTGCGATCGTGTCAGCAACGGCCTTGGCGCAGGCGTCAGGGGCAGTAACATCAGCGACAAGCGCCAAGGCATCGGGCCCCAGTTCTGCCAGCGTGCCATCCAACGCAGAAGACGGCGTGCTGCCTGTAATAACGACACGCGCGCCTGCCTTTGTCAGCGCAAGAGCCATTTCGCGCCCCAAGCCGCGCGATCCTCCGGTAATCAGGACGACGCGATCTTTTAGCGATGCATAAGCCATGTCTGTCCGCACTCCCCTTGACTGACTGTCACGTAGATCGCAAATTTGTCCAGACAAATTTTCCTTGACGGGCGACCTTCCACACTTACCGTTGCAGCAGTGAGGGAGTACCACATGCAGAGCATTGAGAACCGTGTTTTGATCGCGGGGGCGGGACCCGTGGGGCTAGTGGCAGCGGTATCGCTGTTGGAAGCGGGGATACCTGTGACCGTTTTGGAGGCGTCCGCTGATTTGGCAGTCGACCTGCGTGCATCAACGTTTCATCCTCCGACGTTGGATTTCCTGGACAGGCTCGGTTTGGCGGATGGGTTGATTGAGCGGGGCATAAAATGCCCGCTCTGGCAATTCCGGGATCGGAAAGAAGGGGAAATTGCGACCTTCGATTTGGGTCTCTTGGCGGATGAGACGGATCACCCCTATCGCTTGCAGGCGGAGCAGTGGAAGCTGACCGAAGCAGCGCGCGCGCGGCTTGAGGCGGAAACAGACGCTGAGTTGATCACGGACATTTCGGTCGAAGAGATTGCCCAGGATGCAGACAGCGTGACCGTTACCGCGCGGCGGCGAACCGGTGAGGTGGAAACGTTCCGCGCGGCTTATCTGATTGGTGCCGATGGCGCCCGCTCGACGGTTCGGAAATCAACTGGCGTTGCCTTTCCTGGGCTGACCATTCCTGAGATCTTTCTCTCCCTCTCCACACCGTTTCGCTATGATCAGGCGATCGAGGGGCTGGCCGATATCAGTTACATCTCTGATCCGGAGGAGTGGTTGGTTCTTCTCCGAACACCCACCCTATGGCGCGTGCTGTTCCCGACGGACCCCAAATTGAGTGATGAAGAAATCCTGGATCCGGATCGGATTGAAGCGCGGATGCAATCGCTGTTGCCCGGTGAACCTTACGAGATTGCGCACAAGACCGCATATCGTGTGCACGAGCGTGTCGCAGACGCGTATGTCCACGGGCGCATCTTCCTTGCAGGAGACGCGGCGCATCTGAACAATCCATTAGGCGGGATGGGTATGAATGGCGGGATCCATGATGCGGTCAATCTGTCCGAAAAACTCGCACAAGTTTGGCGCGGTGCAGATCCTGCTTTGATGTGGCGCTACGAACGTCAGCGCCGAAAAGTGGCCATTGAAACCGTTCAGGCGCAGGCCCTGCGTAATCGTGCGGTACTGAATGAAACCGACCCAGACAAGCGTAGAGCCTATCATGATGAGCTGCGCGCGACGGTTGAGGATCCGAAGAAGCACTTGGCCTATGTGATGAAGTCTTCCATGCTGCAGTCTTTGCGTGATCTGGAGGATGTTGCGTAAATCATGGGGCAGGTCGCCAAAACACCACGTTATGCCGAGATTTTCGGCGTCTTGAGGGACGAGATCGCGTCTGGTGCGTTTCCGATTGGGGATCTACTGCCGAGCGAAGCCGCGTTGTGCCAGCGATTTGGTGTCAGTCGATTCACTGTTCGGGAGGCGCTGCGGCGCTTGCAATCCGACGGCATGGTGTCCCGCGTGCAAGGGGCTGGAAGCAAGGTGTTGCGAGACACTCCGGCGGGCGTTTTTGTTCAGAATTACAGGTCTATGTCAGACCTGACGCAGTTTGCTGAAGAGACCAATTTAGAGGTCTTGGGCACAAAGGACACGCTGCTGGACCCTGACCTTGCGAACAGGCTTGGCGGGAATGCAGGTGATCCGTGGTTGAGTATCCGTGGTGTGCGCCGCATGGCGAACGGAGAGCCTTTGGCTTGGGTGGAAAGCTTTGTACCGCAACGCTTTGCTGCGATCGCCCCCGATTTGGCACGGGGACCTGGCCCGATATATGCTGGCTTGGCCGAGGTGGCGGGCGAGCCGATCCGGGACGTGCATCAGGAAACCCAGGCGTTGCCCGCGCCGCCACAGGTCGCCCAAGCCCTTGGCTTGACCGTTGGTGCCCCGGCATTGTGCATCTTACGGCGCTATTCCAGTGAGACGGGGCCGCTGATTGCGTCCTTTAACTGGCATTTGGGTGGGGACCGGTACATTCACCGGACACGTATTGGGCTAGGGCAGAAGTAAGGCGCAAAACTAACGGAGGCAGCCCATCGACCCTGATCAGACCTCGGCCCACTTGCGGTCAAATTCCCACACGTCCTCAAAGCCCATCAGCTTACTGAATTCCCCGAAATTATCCAGCTGTGCTCCGGCCACGTCGCCGGTTTCAAGCAGTTCCCCATAGGCAGATTTCAACGCATGACCCACGGCAAGGAAACCCAGGGCAGGGTGGATGCCAATGGCGAAACCAATTTCTGCCAGTTTGGCTGAAGACAGGATCGGGGTTTTGCCGCCGGAAACCATGTTCGCAAGAGTTGGTTTTCCAATGCGATCGTTGATGGTTTGCATTTCTTCCACCGTTTCCGGCGCTTCGATGAACACGACATCTGCGCCCGCTTCGGCGAAGGCTTCACCGCGGCGCAGCGCTTCGTCCAGACCCAGCCCAGTGCGGCTGTCGGTACGCGCGATGATCAGGAAATCGGAAGAGGACCGGCTGTCGCTGGCGACCTTGATTTTACTAATCATATCCTCCAACGGCACAACGCGGCGACCGGGTGTGTGGCCACATTTTTTAGGGTATTCCTGATCTTCGATCTGGATCGCGGTGACGCCAGCGGCTTCATACCCGCGCACAGTATGGCGCACATTCAAGAGCCCGCCATAGCCTGTATCGGCGTCCGCGATAACCGGTGTGTTCGATCCTTCAGCAATCCGACGCACGCGGGTTTCCATATCGGTATAAGTCATGATCCCTGCATCGGGCAGGCCTAGGTGGGAGGCCGAGACGCCGTAGCCCGTCACGTAAAGAGCCGGGAACCCCATGCGATCGGCCACGATGGTCGAGATCATGTCAAACACGCCGGGTGCTGTGATGAACTCACCCGCCTCAATCATCTGCTTCAGTTTTGGATCTGCCATTTTTACCCCCCTGGTGGCGGGAAATGTTCGATTTGCAGCCCCGCGCACATGCATGTCGTTCCGCTTGAATAGAGGGCAGCGACACCAAGCGTCAAGAATTTGTCCAGACAAATTCTTGACAGATCAGAATTCGAGATACCTAATTACGGAAGGGTAAGCGCCGGGGAGGGTGGCTTATGGGCAAAGACGCGCGGGGTTGGCGCTGCAAGTTTGCAGTGGTGGCCCCTTCGACCAATACAATTGTGCAGCCGGATATGGATGACTTCCGTGTACCGGGCGTGACCAATCACTTTGGCCGCATCTTTGTCCCCAATATGAAAGTCTCGAATGACGAGGATTTTGTAGCACTGGTCGATGCAATCGGTGCCACGCTCTACGATGCCGTGGACCGCTGCACCACAGCCGAGCCCGATTACTTGATTATGGGAATGTCCGCGCTGATGTTCTGGGATGGGCGCGCCCCTTCTGAGAAACGGATGCAGGAGTTATCTGACCATTGCGGTTTGCGCGTGTCGGCCGGATCCTTTGCGTGTGAGGCGGCGTTGAACCTGACCGGGGCCAAGCGGATCGCGGTCATCTCTCCGTATTTCCCGGTCTCAGACAAAAACGTCACCTTGTTCTTCCAGGATTGCGGGTTCGACGTTGTGCGCTTTCGCGGTCTGAAATGCCCCAGCCCGGTTGCCATTGCTCAGGTGCAGGAAGACGAACTGCGCGCACATGTGGCTGAAATGGATGGCGATGATGTGGACGCCTTTGTGCAGGTCGGCACGAACCTGTCAATGTGCGCGCTCTGCGTCGAGTTGGAGAAAGAATACGGCAAACCTTTCATCGCGATCAACGCGGCAACCTATTGGCACAGCCTGCGCGCAATGGGGATCACCGACCAGTTTTCCGGCCATGGGCCGCTTTTCGAACATCACTAGAATAACTGCAGGGAGACGAAGACAATGAACAAGAAACTCATGATGGGGCTGGCTACAGCTATCAGCCTCGGGGCCACAATGGTGGCTGCCGACATCGCGGCGCTGGGATCGACCGCCCGCGGCGGCACCAGCCAGATTGGCCGGACCTTGGCGGCGGCAATTTCGGAAACGGGTGTGATGCAAATGCGTCCGCAAGAGCTGGCCAACACCGCGGATTACATCCCGCTGGTCAACGCTGGCGAAATCGAGTTCGGCATCGCGAATATCGTACAGATGACTTATGCGGTAAACGGCACAGGCATGTCCGAAGGACGTCCGAACCCCAATCTGCAAATGGTCGCAACACTGATGCCATTCCGGAACGCCTATGTGGTGCGTAAGGATAGCGACATTCAGTCGGTTGCCGATCTGAAGGGCAAACGGGTACCGGTTTTTGCGGACGGTGCTTTGGGTGACTATGTGTCCAAAGGCTATTTCGCGAATGCAGGCATGACGCTGGACGATGCCGAGGGCGTCGCTGTGCCGAACTTCCCGCGCATGTGGGGGAGCTTTGGTGAAGGATCCACCGACGTGACCATTGTTGTGGTTGGTGCGGCCCAAAGCCGTGAGTTCGATGCGAGCTTTGGCATTCGTTATCTGTCGTTTGAAAACACGCCTGAGGCTCTGGAGCGGATGCGGGAGTGGTTGCCACAGACCTACCTCCAGGAAATGCCTGCAGGCAGCGTGCCCGGCATGACCGAAGCGGCCTATGTAAACGTGTTTGACTATACGCTTTTTGCCAATGCCGACGTCTCTGAAGACATGGTTTACAACGCGGTTAAAGCACTCTGGGATAAAGAGGGCGACTTGCTTGCAGGTGGTCCGTTCTGGAATGGCTTTGCTAAAGAAAGCATGGGTAAGGATGTGGGCCTCACGTACCACCCAGGCGCCATCAAGTTCTATAAAGAGATGGGCGTGTGGCAAGAGTAAGTCACACCTGAGGGTCTGATGATGACAGAGATCTTTCGGAGGGAGGGCG
>CAYODE010000103.1:0-13427 GCA_964402685.1 uncultured Aestuariivita sp.
TGATCGTGGCTGGCTTTTGTAGTTGGGAAGCGAATGGTGCCCAGGAGAGGACTCGCAGTGCGATTCCATACTATCTCATATTGTTCCACAGTCTGCGGTATGGCCAAGTTTTCTTGGTATTTATTGTCCCAGGGTGTTTCACAGAGTCCCATTCCATCCTACATCATGGGGTGGATTGAGAGGGGGACTGAGTTTGCCGACGCTCCATAAACTTTCAGCGGCAAAGGTGAAAACCGCCCCTCCCGGCAAGTATGCCGACGGCGGCGGCCTCTGGCTAGTCAAACGAGCGGACGGTGGCGCCCAATGGGTGCTCCGCGTCACCATACACGGTAGACGCCGGGAAATGGGTCTTGGCCCACTGGTCGACGTTTCACTCGGTGAAGCACGTAGCGAGGCTGAGAAATGGCGTGCGGTGGTTCGTCAGAACAAAGATCCAATAAAGGAGCGTGAACGACTGCGGCGCGAAGCTGCGAAGGAAAACCACACGTTGGAAACCGTCGCTCAGGAAGCCTTTGCCGTGCGTCAGGCAGAGCTCAAGGGCGACGGCAAAGCTGGTCGCTGGTTCTCCCCCCTCGAACTGCATGTCCTTCCCAAGCTGGGCCGCGTGCCAGTAGAGGAGCTCGATCAGCAGGATATCAAGAACACGTTGGCCCCGATCTGGCACACGAAAGCTGAAACGGCGCGCAAGGCCATTAACCGTCTGGGCATCGTGCTGCGGCACGCCGCGGCCATGGGGTTGGACGTGGACATCCAGGCAACGGATAAGGCAAAGGCGCTGCTCGGCAAGTCACGTCACACCTCGAAACACGTCCCTGCCCTTCACTGGCGGGAGGTGCCTGCCTTCTATCAGAGCCTCGATGAGAACACGGTCACGCATCTTGCGCTGCGGCTGCTGATACTGACGGCAGCCAGGTCGAGTGAGATCCGTTACTGTGCTCTCTCAGAGATCGAAGATGACGTCTGGACCATACCCGCAGGCCGCATGAAGGCCGGCAAAGAACATCGCATCCCGCTTTCGACCGAGGCTCTGTCCGTCATTGCGCGGGCAAAACCCCATGAGCGCGATGGCTTTCTATTTCCAAGCGTTAGGAAGGGTGTGATCTCGGACGCCACGATGTCCCGCTTCATGGAACGCCGCGATCTGGAGGCTCGGCCACACGGGTTCCGGTCCAGCTTCCGGACGTGGTGCGCCGAGGCTACCGAGGTGCCACGTGAAGTGGCGGAGACAGCATTGGCGCATGTGGTCGGCGGGAGTGTCGAACGCTCCTATCGCCGCACCGACTATCTCGATCAACGGCGAGACCTGATGGAACGGTGGGCGCGACATGTCACGGGATAAACGAAGTAACGTTAAGAGGGACGATCCGAAAAAGCGAGTATGGTACCGGCGTCCGGCCAAGGTTTCCGGTGTTAACAAGACTTCAGCTGACGACATACAAGACATGATCGACGTTTGCGGCGATATCTTGGAAGCACACGGCTTTGAGCGTAGCTGGCCTCCGGTTTCAGGAAAGAACGTTTACGAAGTCGAGGAGAATGAAAGCGCCGCCATTTATGCTGTACGGTGCATTCGCCATTGCAACTATGTGCTCAGCGCTCTGGAAGCAAAGGACGTCGAGAAAGCTGTTTATGATGCGTTGCGCGCCCGCGAGACCTATCACATCGCAACCGCTCGGGAATATGGCGGGGAAAGGGAAATGTGGATTGGCAGCAAATCAATCGCATCCGGCCAGCAGGAAAAAGAAGGTCAGGCGGGCAAAGACAGGGAGTTGTTGAAGCTGCACAAAGAGTTCAACGCGCGCGATCCCGATCGTTTCAGTTGGCGCGCCTTCGCGGCGCACATGGTCAACCGCGAACACAACAACGACAAACCTCGCTCGGCTAATTCGATGACAGATCGAGAAATCGGTAAGTACAAAAAGCGTATTAGGGACGCACAAAAAAGAGAGAACACTCGAAACAAACGATAAATTAGTCGGGACATTAGGCTCTAATGTCCCGATTCAGTCTGTTTGCATGGCCTCAGTGTTTATGGAGGACCATGATGACCGACCGCATACTAAGACTGCATGAATGCCTTACGATGACAGGCTTGAGCCGCTCCACGTGGCACCGCAAGATCAAAGAAGACCCACACTTTCCAAAACCCGTTCGACTCGGTGAATGCGCTGTCGGCTGGATCGAGTCCGAAGTTCAGGACTGGATTGACGCCCTAAAGGCGGAGCGTGAGGGATGAATTACCCAGATCTCCAGCAATACATACTGTGGAAAACCATCGACGGGGCGAAGGTTCCGGTCAACGCAAACGCTGGGAAGATCGACCCGCACGACCCAGCGCAATGGATGCAAATAGACGATGCGATGCGGATCGCCGGGGAGCGCAAACTTAACGTTGGCTTCGTCCTGACCCGCGAAGATCCGTACTTCGTGCTCGACATCGACAAGTGCCGTAACGCTGAAACGGGCGTATATGATCAGATAGCCGTGGATTGGCACAACCGTCTTCCAGGCTGTCCGATGGAGATCTCCGTCAGTGGGACAGGTGTCCACATGTGGGGCCGCACGGACTCGCGCCTGACCGACACGTACATGAACAAAGCGGACGGCATCGAGATCTACACGCACAGCCGGTTCATCGCGCTCGGTACGGGCATGACAGGCTCTCCTGACACGCCGACCGCCGCGGTCGAGCCTGCGCATTGGGCAACCTGGTTGAAACCTCGTCCCACTGAGAACGCATCGTTACTGCCGGCCGAGGGACCGGTGCCCGAGTACACCGGGCCGCAGGATGACGCTCAGCTGATCCAAATGATGCTCCAGGCGCGCCCCAGCGCGGGTGCTGCGTTCGGATCGAAGGCGAGCCTGAAGGATCTTTGGACAGGAAACGTCGAGGTGCTCAGCAAAGTGATGCCAGCGTACGGTGATGATGCGTTCGACCGATCCAGTGCGGACGCTGCACTATGTGCTCACCTTGCGTTCTGGCCGGCAAGGATGCGGCACGCATGGAACGACTGTGGCTGCAGTCACCGTTGGCCGCGTCTCGCCCGGATCAGAAGAAATTGAAGCGTGTGGATTATCTTCGCAGGACGATTCACAACGCATGTCAGCGCTGCGACACGGTCTACACTGGGAGCACCGCTTCAAACCAACTCGTCGCAGAACGACTAGCAGACAACGCAACCCACCATGATATCGCGCTCGCCTTCGCACAATCCGTTCGTGGCAAACTGCTATACGATACGGATTCAGGTGTTTGGTACGAGTATGACGGCACGCGTTGGAAAAAGCTGCAGCCAGGAGCCGCAGCCCACCAAATCCGCCTGTTTTGCGACAGAAACACCCGTGCCGAACTGAAACGCACACGCAGTCAGAACTTCGTTTCATCTGTCGAAAAGTTTGTAATGGCCGACCCGGCTATCGCCCGGCAAGCCGCAGACTTCGACAGAGATAACTATCTCCTCAACACCCCAAGTGGGACTTTCAACCT
This sequence comes from uncultured Aestuariivita sp., assembly GCA_964402685.1. Taxonomy (GTDB): domain Bacteria; phylum Pseudomonadota; class Alphaproteobacteria; order Rhodobacterales; family Rhodobacteraceae; genus Aestuariivita. The sequence continues at coordinate 3,488 of CAYODE010000103.1, forward strand.
GCTCAAAGGTAAACAGCAGTCGCATGATCCGAACGATCTGATCACGATGATCACAGTGGCTTCGCCGTCTACTGGCCCGGAATCTATTTGGGAAAGGTTCGTTCTGGAGGTCTGTTCCGACGATGCCGATTTAGCCAAAACGCTTCAAATGTTGCTCGGTAGCAGTTTGAGCTGTACAATTCTTACACGGTGTGGGCACGGTCCAGAGGTGCCAAGCCAGTTGCGCTTGATCGATGGTCCGACCAGATGCAGCGCGCAGGCTTTGAGCGCGTCAAGTCGGATGGCGTCCGATACAAGTACGCGTCATTGCACCCGCCGCCACCGCGGTTGGTTTCGGATAGCTGTTGATGAAGACACACTGCTGAGTGTTAGAAATAACGCTGTGCGGTGAGTTGGAACCCGCTGGAACCCTTTTCCATATTTGCACATGTAGTTCTTGAAATCTGTAAGAGGTTTGGGAAATGGGTTCCAAGGGGTTCCAACCTGAGATAGGCAAACAGGTCACCACCTATTGTGGCTGTCTAGCACTAAGGCGTGATAGGGCCTCGCGCGTACCTGCGGTTGCATCGCTCCAGAAGGACCCAAGGCGGCGTTGACGTGTTGCAGGCTGGAGGCGAGCGTCCGGTATTAGTCTCTTTGTGGACATCTGAGAGTTTTGCTCAGATGACTGCTGCGAGCCCGAAGGCGACGTTGATGATGCGGGCATCATTCGACGATAAGGCGGGACAGCGGACGTCGCTGCGCCGTGCTCAAAGGTTTGTTCTGCCGACACAACGGTGAACAACTGGGACTTCAACCTCCGAACCCAGCCGCCTCGGGAAGCCACGTGGATAAAGATGGGAACGCAAAGACTAGCATCAAGCCTAAAAGCATCAGCGCTGCGTATGGCAAGGCGCCGCGAATGACGTCTGACAAAGGAGCTTTGGCAATACCTTTGATGACGAATAGGTTCATGCCCACTGGAGGTGTGATCAACGCAAGCTCGAGATTGATCATGAGCAGGATACCGTACCAAATCGGGTCAATCCCAAGAGCGAGCATTACAGGAAAGACAATCGGCGTCGTAATTAGGATAATCGAGATTGTTTCCAGAAACATTCCCAGTACAAGAATGAGCAGCATAACTGCAACGACAAACATAGCTGGGCTGAGGCCGATTGCCGTTACTTGTTCGACTATCTCGATTGGGAGGCGAATAATTGTTACGGCGTGACCAAACAGCGCCGCGGCCGCCAAGATCATGAAAAGCATAGCCGTTGTGCGCACGGTCTCAAACGCTGTAACCCAAAGATCATGGAGACCAAAATCGCGATAAACCAAAGTACTGATCAAAAGAGCGTAGAGGCAACCGATAGAAGCCGCTTCAGTCGCAGTAAAGACTCCGAGGTAGATCCCACCTAACACTACTGGTGGCATCAACAGGGCCCAGATCGATTGCCGCATTCGCGCCCAGATAACGCCCATGCCTGCAAAAGGTTGAGAGACGACCGCACCACCAAATCCAGCGCTGATCATTGCCCAGAGTGCAAAAATGGCGGCCATCATGATGCCCGGTATCAATCCGGCCAGGAACAGAGCTCCAATCGATGCCTCGGTTACGATGGCATATAGAATAAGTGGTCCAGAGGGGGGGATCAGGATACCTAGCGTTCCGCCAGCTGCAATGACACCATAGGAATAGCTTGGGCGGTAGTTGAAGCGCTTCATCTGCGGGATGGCGGTTGATCCAATCGTTAGCGCCGTCGCAACAGAAGAACCGGAAATGGCTGCGAAAATGGTGCAGGAGAGGATGGTAGCGACCCCAAGACCACCGCGTAAATGACCGACCATCGCGTTGGCTGCATCGTAAAGGTCCTTCACCACGCCAGCGCGGATCATGACGTGTGCCATGAAGGCAAACATCGGGATGGCTGTTAGAAGTCCGTTATTCAATTTGGCAAATACCGTATCGGCTGCGCTGTTAACGTTGCCTTCTGTCAGCATCATTATGATAAGCGATGTCAGCCCGAGCCCGGCAAAGATTGGCATGCCGGTTAGCAAGAGGACAATCAGCCCGGCCAAAATCAGAAAAGTCATCATGGTCGGCGCACCGTCAGCAGCGTGAAGATGCGAGCCAGCGCCGCAAGGATCAAGATGATCATGCCGAGCAGAAGGAAACCCTGCGGAATCCACATTTGCACGCCCAAATAGCCGTCTGAATAGATGCCGAAGTCATATGAAAACTGCACCATGAGCACGGCACTGTAGAGAACGGCTGCGGCCACTAGGATAACACCGACCATTCCCCAAAGCTCGACCAACCATTGAGTTCGAGGGCCAGCGCGTTCAGTCAGCAGGTCGACACCAAAGTGTTCGCCCCGTAAGAGTACCTCCCCCGCACCAAGCGCCACCATAGCCACTACGATGAAGCCGTTCAGTTCGTCGGAAAACGTGATCGGTGTTCCAAGGACGTAGCGCATGAAAACGCTATAGCTCACCACTCCAAAGACGATCAGCACCAGCAATGCAGCAATTCCTGCCCCAGACAGCGTAACTAAGCGTACCGCACGCTCTACCCCTGAGACCGGCAAGGTCTCAGAGGCATCAGTTTCATGATCTAGCTTCACGTTAGTTCGAAATTTGGCTGACCAGCTCTAGCAGCTTGACGCCGTCTTCGCCGGTTGCGTCACCAAACGACTTGTCGAAAGCCGGTACCATTAGCGCTTTCCAAGCAGCTTCTTCCTCGGGTGTTTGGAAATGCACCTTCATACCGTTATCAGCTAGTTGCTGAGGCGCAGAAGCTGATGCTTCTTCGGACGCGGAAACCGCCCATTCCGCAGCTTTGGCCCCCGCCTCGGCAATTGCAGCCTTCTGTGCGTCAGTCAGTCCGTTATACCAAGCCGGATTAAGGTAGCCGTGGAAGAACACACTAAAGAGCGGCACGACTGTGACGTGGTCTTGCACTTCAAAATACTTGCGCGAATAGGCGGCTGCAATATCGGTCATGCCAGCATCGATCACGCCGGTTGAGAGCGCTTCATAAACTTTCGAGCCAGACATGGCTGAAGGCGCAGCGCCCATTGCGACAAGGCCTTCATCGGCCACTGGGTTCAATCCCCTAATTTTAACGCCTTCGAAGTCTTCCGGGTTGATCAATGGTGATCCCTTTGAAGTCATTGCCGTCATCCGCGTGGTGAAAAGCCACACCGCGTTCTGCACGCCTTTTTCCAGGAGCTTCTGGTCCAGAAACGCAGCGGCTTCGCTGCCCGGCCAAGCGGCGAGCGTGTCCGGATCAGTTACGGCATATGGTTTCAACGTTACATTCATGATTGGTAAGGTCTTGCCCCATTGCGGGTTGATCGAGAATGCGCACTCGATGTTGCCTTTGGCCACGGATGGGATGTTTTCCCGCGCTCCAACAAGGCTATTGGCGCCAAAGACCTGAACGTCGATTTCACCGTTCGACAGTGTTTCAATTTCTGCGGCCCACCGGTCGATCACCTTTGCAATATGGTGCGCAGGTGGCAGCTGATGACTGCACCGCATCTCGGTTGCTTCGGCATGGGCAGCACTGCTTATGGCTGTTGCGGCCAATAGCGCAGCCGCTGTTGTTTTCAGGATGTTCATGGTCTCCTCCGTTTTGTCATCCAGTTGTTTGTTTGGCGTACCAGTTGATCTGGTGTGGTGCTCCGGCACGAGACAAAGCACCGTAAAGATGTTCTTCAGGCATTTCGGACGCTGCGATCTCCCGCACTGACATCAACGGTTCCAGATCGATGCCGGTCGCAAAACCCTTTCGCTCACACAGGAAAACAAGGTCTTCAAAGACCACGTTGCCGGTTGCGCCAGGGGCGAAGGGGCAACCTCCGAGACCAGCCAGCGAACCGTCGATGACCCGGATGCCTGCGTCGAGGGCCGCAGAGGCATTAGCTATTCCCATACCCCTTGTATCGTGCAGGTGAATGCTCAGCGCGATGTCGCCCAGTTCTTTGTTCACGCGTTCAACAAGGTTTTGCACCTGATCTGGGCCCGCATATCCCACCGTATCCGCAAGACCGATCATGTCAGCACCAGCAGCCGCGCAGTCTGCTGCAATGCGAACCACCTCGTCCGGATCGACTTCACCGGCGATAGAGCAGCCGAACGCCATGGAGATTCCGACCTGAACCAAGGGCAAGGTGTCTGAACCTCTCGCCATTTCAACAGCTCTGCTAACCAGAGCAACTGCGTCCTTCCGAGACCGACGGGCGTTGGCCTGACTATGCTCTTCGGTTGCTGAGACAACAGTGACGATTTCACCAACAGGGGTTTGAATTGCGTCCGCCACCCCGCGGTCGTTCAAGGTAAGGGCTGCGGAATGCACATCGAGGTCTTGGCAAATATCGATGATGTCCCGAACATCCGCGAATTGCGGCATAGACTTGGCGGGAAGGAACGATCCTATCTCAAAATGCCGGACCCCAGCGGCACTTTCGCGACGTAGCCATTCCGCTTTTGCTGCCGTTGACGGGGCGTGCCGGACCATCTGAAGTCCATCTCGCAAGCCGACTTCTCGCAACACGATCCTGTCGGGCGGGTATACGTCGGACAAGCAGGTCACGCCGTTTTCCTGTTTGCAGCGCCGCTTGCGGCCCGCACTTCGGAAGGCGATAGCCCAAGCTCTGAAAGAACGTTTTCGGTATCCATGCCGACATCTGTGACATCGAGTGAAACGGGTTGGGGGCTGTCACCATCCACTTCGATAGGCAAGCCCGGAGCCCGAAACACCTGTCCGCCAGGCAGCCTCGAGTGCTGTAGGCCGCCGGGGCGCAAGACATGCGGGTCCCGATACATGTCAGCCGGGCGGTTGATGGGCGAAAACGGAATGCCTGAAGCTTCAAAAACCTCGATCAATTCTGGGAAATCACGCTTTTTGATCGCTTTTGCGAAAATGGGGATCGTCCAGTGTCGCGCTTCGATCTGGTCCATCTTCGTCTGAAGCCTGTGATCGTCCAGCAGATGTTCCAACCCGATAGCGTTGCACAATATCTGCCAATGACCCTCTGTGACGGCCCCGACAAAAATCTGCCGGTGATCCTGGGTGTCAAAAATATCGTAAACCGGCCAGGAAAACTCCCGCTCGGGCATGGGAGCAGGTTCGCGCCCATCCAAGTCGAATTGCACCATGTGTTGCATGACAAGCATGAGGCAATTCTCAAAAAGGCCAATACGCAACGCGCGCCCCTGTCCTGTCTTTTGCCGTTCCATCAAAGCACCGAGAACTGCAAGAGCCCCGAACAATCCCCCCATTATGTCATTCGCTGACGACCCAATACGCAATGGGCGACCCGTCGGGCCAGTCATGTAGGCCATTCCGGTCATCATCTGGACAACTTCGTCCATTGCCGTCCGATCCTGATACGGACCGTGCAGGAATCCCTTGCAGGACGCGATGACCAACTTCGGGTGTGCCTTCTGCAAATCCAAGGGAGCAAATCCCATCTTGGAAAGCGACTGATCTCGGAAATTCTCTACAAAAACATCAGCCGTCGCCAAGAGTCGATTTAATGCCGACGTGCCTGCCTCGGACTTGAGGTCCAAAGTGATTGAGCGCTTGCCACGGTTGAAACTTGGGAAGAATCCGCGGCCCATTCCCGTCAGATGCCGTGTCTTGTCCCCTGCAGGTGGCTCGACCTTGATGACCTCTGCACCGAGATAGGCAAGGATTTGGCCGCAGCTCGGCCCCATTATCATGTGGGTCATTTCAACGACCCGGATGCGATGCAGTGGTCTGAAATCGTTTGGCACAGTTGCTCCAGTCTGACTCGTGCCATCGAACGCTACTCGATCAAGGTGCTTTGCAAAATTACAATGTTAATAAGGTATCTTTCTGTTATTGAGAAAGCATGGACAGTCGACAGCTTCGATACTTCGCAGCGATCTTTGAGGAAGGCGCGCTCGCCCGCGCCGCTGACCGAGAGAGGGTCGCAGTTTCTGCTTTGAGCAGGCATCTTTCCAACCTGGAAGCCGAACTTGGCACGCCGCTGTTTGAGAGATTGCCAAGAGGCGTTCGGCCGACAGCATCTGGTGTTCGATTGTACGAGCACGCACGAACAATTCTGCGATCCATGCAGGCTGCCACTGCCGATATCAGAGATACAGAGGATGAGGTCGCGGGTGAAATTTCGGTGGGTTTTGCGCATTCGGTGGTAAAAGCAATCGGCGTGCCACTTGTGCAACGTGTCTCACAAGCCTATCCGAAACTCCGTCTGCATCTCTCCGAGATTTTTTCCGGGTCCACCGCCCAACAGCTTGCGTCTTCGGAGGTCGACTTAACCATGACCTACAATCAAGTTCCTGATTCACGTTTCAGGTTCCAGCCGATCTTGGAAGAAGAGGTGGTTTTGGTGGGCCGCCCGGATGTCATGGGCGGGACAGATGCAATCAGCTTTGAAGCGCTGCTGGACTTGCCACTGATTATTCTTCGTCAAGGACTGAACACCCGGGCGGTGATGGATGACCCGTCCCTACTAAGGCGGATCGAAGAAAACGCACAGTTCCAGATAAATTCGATGGCTGCTATTGGGGGGTCCCTACTTTCTGGCATCGGTTGCCTCGTAGGCACTGAGTTTATCCTGAAGGAACACATTGACGCGGGCACGCTGGTGACTCGCCCGATCATAAAGCCAAATCTCAATCGCACGCTCTATATTGGAGAGTTGACCGACCGTCCGGCCACCTTTGCCCTTGAGGCTGTGCGTCGACTCTGTCTTGAATTAACTGATGACGCGATAAAAGCGCGACAGTGGAAAGCGACGCCGATAGGTTAGACGTAAACCATCGTTTTGTTTTTAGCAGCTATGCGGTGCGAAGTGTTTCGCAGTCCGCTCAGGAGCATATGAAACAGTTCAAACCAATCAGGCAGACGACGGCTTAGTCCGCTCAACGGTCATTGGTGACAGTTGCGGCGAATGACTGCAACGAGCCCAAACCACCAAAATGCTGCATGCTGCGCGAATGACGGAGATGGGGTAAGTATCGGACGTTGGGAATTCAAGGAGTCGGCGTAACTTCGGCGTTCAGCCGCTCAGGCAGCATTTCAGAACTCGTTGCCCGCTCAGGCGTTGGTTTGCACGCTAAATATTGGGATCTCACCTTTACCCTTGATGTCGCGTATTCCTTCAGGGGTCACTGTGAAACGACCGGCCAGAAGCTTGGCGGTATTCTCTGTTACAATGATCTGTCCAGGTGCACCTTGGCTTTCCATTCGAGACGCCAAATTTACTGCATCTCCCCAAAGGTCGTATGCGAATTTACGCTTTCCGATGACCCCGGCGACGACCGGACCCGAGTTGACACCAACTCTCAGGTTGACATCAAAATGGGTGCGCGCACTTATGGCGATTGCGGCCTTGTGCATCTCCATCGCAAGTTCAATTGCGATTTCAGCATGGTTGCGCTTGTCTTTCGGCACCCCGACAACAACCATGTAGGCATCCCCAATCGTCTTGATTTTTTCCGCGCCATATTTGTCGGCCAAATCATCAAATTCAGTGAAGATTAGGTTCAGGGATTCAACAAGCTCTCCCGCCGAAAGTTGCGAGCTTGCAGCTGTAAAGTTCGCAATGTCTGCGAAAATGACGGATACTTCGCGATGCTCATTGGCAATGACGCGATCGCCGTTCTTCAGACGCAATGCGATTGGGGCGGGTAAGATATTGTGCAGCAGCCGCTCAGCGCGTTCATATTCACGTTTCATACCTTGTTCTGCGGTTTCAACCAGATGCTGGTTAATCCCCAGATAGAGGATAAACGCCGAACTCACACTGATTGTGTTTACGACAAAGAGGAAGGCTATGGACAGTTCGGGCATGGTTACCCAAGGCTGAAATGTGATTGCCAGCACACCAACAAGAACGGCACAAGCAACGAGTGCCGTGCAGATCGAAGTTTTGAGCGCCCAGGAAAACTGCGGCGTAACCAGACATACAATGGCAGGCACAAGCGGGAAGAGCCAAAACATTGCTCCGTGGCCTGCGTAGAGCGTGCCGAGCAATGCATGTAGAGGGATTTCTCCAAAATAGAGCAGATGGACATACCACATAGGCCCTTGACGGCGTGGCCACAGATATCCGTACACAGCAAACAAGAGCGTCACGGCGATATTATAGTACACCATGACAATCACACCGTTCAGCGCAAAAGTCATTGCCCACAAGCCATGGGAAAAGCATGCAACCCACGGCCCGAGGCGATGGAACATGTAGTATCGCGCGTCTTTTCCTTCGAGCCCGGGAGGGGTCCAAAGCATTAGATCAATGGTGCGCTGGAAAAGGTCAGCCAACGGAAGTTTCCAACCTCACAGTTTCGATACCTGCTGCCGCCACCAAGGTGCCCTGACGGTAACATGCGTTCGCAGCCGACAGGCCAATCCCGTTGGCCACGCAAGCGGTCAAAGCGACTTCATGTTCAATGCTTCGTATCTGAACTTCCAACTCACTCTGTGTTTCAAATTGTAGCTGCGTTTGATCGCCGCTCAACGAGGGACTATGGCGGGTGCGAAGTCAAGTATACGGCTTCAGTGAATTCAGAAATTCCATCACATGAGCCGATTGGCCAGTTCCAACCGCAGTTTTCGTCCTCAGCTGATGACCGGGTTAGTTTTATCGCTTTGTTCGCGATAGGCGACGTTCTTTGCGCTGACCTGCTCTCCATCATTTGTGCTTTTCGCTGCAGTCGCGAACCCGCGCAAACCGGACCTCGATGTCGATTCAACGAACGACAGCAAAGTCCCGCGAAGCAGACGGTGGGAGATTTTCACTGAGTGACTGCTCTGCGGACGAAGCTGCCATTCGGAGTTACCGAATACATGTCAGCTTTCGAGGGTCAGTGATCTCGCCCACACAGGTCGTGGTCTGCGAGCGAGGCCAAGACATAACAGTCTTCTGCCACGCCGCGACCATCGCATCCTTGAGCAATACGCTTCAGTTCGTTCTCAAGCGCTTTGAGGCGTTTGATCTTGGCTCGCACTTCGGACAACTGACCTTCGGCGATCTCGGTAGCGGCTTCGCATGATCGGTCTGGATGGTTTTGCAACTCGATCAGAGATGAGATCGCGTCGATGGAGAAGCCAAGGTCGCGCGCATGACGGATGAAGCTGAGGCGTTCCAGACCATCGTTTGTGTAACGTCTCTGGTTGCCTGCGGTACGTTCCGGTGCAGCCAGAAGACCCATTTCTTCATAGTAGCGGATGGTAGGCACTTTGACCTTCGTCCGCTTCGAAAGCTCCCCAATCGAGAACATGCAAAAAACCCTCTTGAACCTCTAGTAACTAGAGAGAGTACATTAAAACTGAAGCGATTCTAAAGAGGTTTCGAGATGGCAGGGTGCTGCGGCAATGACGTGAAATTCGACGGGATGTCGAACGAATACAAGCGTCGGCTATGGATAGTGATCGCGTTGAATGCGACGATGTTCGTGGTCGAGATGACCGCCGGACACTACGCGAAGTCTCAGGCGCTTCAGGCCGACGCGCTCGACTTCCTTGGAGACGCACTAACCTACGGCATTTCCCTCGCCGTGATCGGTGCGTCCATTCGCGCTCGAACTAATGCAGCCTTGGCGAAGGGGATCAGCCTCTTCCTGATGGGCGCGTGGGTGTTCGGCTCCACGGTCTACCGAGTGTTCTACGTCGGTGTTCCGGAGGCCGAAATCATGGGGATCATCGGTGCACTGGCTCTCGCAACAAACCTTGCAAGCGTTTTTCTGCTTGTCAGCTACAAGGATGGAGACGCCAATGTGCGATCGGTCTGGCTATGCTCGCGGAACGATGCCATCGGCAACGTTGCTGTGATGATTGCCGCATTGGGCGTTTGGGGAACGGCAACGGGTTGGCCTGACCTCATTGTTGCAGCGATCATGGCAAGTCTCTTCTTGTCATCTTCGTACCAGATCATTCGACAGGCACTTGAGGAACGGCGCG
>CAYODE010000104.1:0-13410 GCA_964402685.1 uncultured Aestuariivita sp.
TTCAAGTCGTGACTGATAAACAGATAGGCTAAGCCGTATTTCTTCTGAAGGTCTCGCAACAGATCGACGATCTGCACCTGTACCGTCATATCCAACGCGGATGTCGGTTCGTCCAAAACGAGCAATCGGGGTCGCAACACCATGGCGCGTGCGATGGCAATCCTCTGGCGCTGGCCACCAGAAAACTCATGTGGGTACCTGTCCATTGCAGCAGGATCGAGCCCGGTTTCCACCATCGCTTCGGCAACCAAATCGCGTGCGTCACGATCTGGATCGACATTGTGGATGGCCAAGCCTTCCGAAATGATCTGAAACGCTGTCATCCGTGGACTGAGCGATCCAAATGGGTCTTGAAACACGATCTGCATGTCTTTGCGCAACCGGCGCAATTCACGCGTCGACCATTTCCGAATGTCCTGGCCCTGGAAGGTGATTGCGCCCTCGGATCCAATCAATCGCATGATCGCCAGGGCAAGTGTCGTCTTACCGGACCCACTTTCGCCCACAATACCCAACGTTTCGCCCGCGCGTACGGACAACGTCGTGTCATTTACAGCTTTGACATGGCCTACGGTACGTTTCAAAAATCCGCGCTGGATTGGGAACCACACTTTCAGGTTCTGTGTGCTCACAATCTCTGCTGCGCTGCCTTCTACCGGATCGGGGGCTCCGGCGGCTTCGGCAGCAAGGAGCTTTTGCGTGTAGGGATGTTTTGGATCGGCAAAAATCTCTTGTGTCGGACCGGTTTCGACGATCTCTCCGTCTTTCATCACGCAGACACGATCCGCGATCCGTCGAACAACACCGAGATCATGGGTGATAAACAAAAGCCCCATGCCTTCTTGCGCCTTAAGTTCCGCCAACAGATCGAGGATCTGCGCCTGAATGGTCACATCCAGTGCTGTTGTCGGTTCGTCCGCGATCAGGATGTCCGGCTTGTTGGCTAAAGCCATCGCGATCATGACGCGTTGCCGCTGACCACCCGATAACTGGTGGGGATAGGCGCTGAGCCGACTTTCCGCATCACGAATACCGACCTTATCCAACAGTTCGACAATGCGCGTGCGGGCAGCGTCATCAACCAAACCTTGGTGCAACGCCAGGGACTCACGCAACTGCTTTTCAATCGTGTGTAGCGGGTTCAAGGAGGTCATCGGCTCCTGGAAGATAAAGCTGATGTCATTGCCTCGCACCTTGCGAAGCAACCGTTCCTCAGCCCCAATCATTTGCTGCCCGTCATAGGTCACAGAACCAGAAACCTGCGCGCTATCCCCCAAAAGCGAAACCGTTGATAGGGCTGTCACCGATTTCCCGGATCCGCTTTCCCCGACCAAAGCAACGGTCTCACCCCGATCGACCGCAAACGAGACGCCGCGCACCGCTTCGGTGATCTGGCCATCCTGTCGGAAGGCGACCCTGAGGTCTTTGACGTCCAGAATGGGGCTCATGAAAAAGTCTTTCTGGGGTCAAACGCGTCCCGGATGCCTTCGAAAATAAAGACCAAAAGCGACAGCATAATCGCGAAGGTGAAGAAGGCTGTGAATGCCAACCAGGGCGCTTGCAGATTTTCCTTGGCTTGCAAGGTGAGCTCACCCAGTGACGGTGCCGAGGATGGCAGGCCAAATCCCAGAAAATCCAAACTTGCCAGCGTCCCGATGGTTCCCGTCACAATAAATGGCAGCATGGTCAACGTGGCGACCATCGCATTCGGTAGCATATGGCGGAACATGATGGTCATGTTGCCGACACCCAACGCCTTGGCAGCGCGTACATACTCCAGGTTGCGCGCGCGCAGGAACTCAGCGCGGACGACACCGACAAGCGCGGTCCAACTGAAGATGACCAGCAAGAAGACCAGCAACCAGAAACTTCGCCCCAGGATCGCGAACATGATGATGATCACGTAAAGGAACGGCGTGGCCGTCCAGATCTCGATAATCCTTTGGAAGATGAGATCGAGCCATCCGCCGAAATACCCTTGCACGGCTCCAGCAAGGATACCAATAACCGAGGCCGCAGCCGTCACCATCAGGGTGAACGCCACCGACAATCGAAACCCGTGAATGACGCGCGCCATGACATCGCGCTTGGTGTCATCAGTGCCCAGCCAGTTTTCACCGTTGGGTGGCAGCGGCGCCGCACCGGGTCGATCGACGGGCGTATCATAGGAATATGGAATAAGCGGCCAGATCATCCAGCCTCTGGTGATCTCTTCACCTTCGACGATGCCATCTGCAGCGTCCTCGATGTACCCTTCCGGATCGTCGAAACACAAATCGAGGCCACCAGTCGCAATCAGACATTGCACTTCCGGATCGCGGTAGACCGCTTCGGTCTGAAAGTCGCCGCCGAATTCGGTCTCCGGATAAAAGCTCCAGATCGGGGTGTAGAACGCACCTTGGTATCGGACAAGGATCGGCTTGTCATACGCCAGGAACTCGGCGAACAGGCTCAGCCCGAACAAGACACCAAAGATCCACATGGACCAATAGGCGCGCTTGTTGCGCTTGAAGTTGCGCCATCGGCGCTGGTTCAGGGGAGACAACGCCATCTATCCCTCCCGCCGTTCAAAGTCGATGCGCGGATCCACCAGCACATACATCAGGTCCGACAGAATGCCGACGACGAGACCAATCAGGCCGAAGATGAACAATGTACCAAACACAATCGGGTAGTCGCGCGCCACCGCAGCCTCAAACGCCAGCCGCCCAAGACCGTCGAGAGAGAAGATCGTTTCGATAATCAAGGATCCTGTGAAGAACACGCCAATGAACACCGCTGGGAATCCCGCGATAACAATGAGCATCGCATTGCGGAACACATGGCCATACAGCACGCGAGACTCTGACAGCCCCTTCGCGCGCGCAGTCATCACATAGTGCTTTTTGATCTCGTCCAGAAAGCTGTTCTTGGTCAGCAGGGTCAGCGTTGCAAAAGCGGAGATGGTTGAGGCCAAAACAGGTAAAGCAATGTGCCAAAAATAATCGCCGACCTTACCCAGCAGGCTAAGCTGATCCCAATTGTCGGAGGTCAACCCCCGCAACGGAAACACTTGGAAATATGATCCGCCTGCGAACAACACCAGCAACAAGATTGCAAATAGAAAGCCGGGAATTGCATAAGCGACGATAATCGCGCCAGACGTCCAGGTGTCAAAGCTGGTGCCGTCCCGCACTGCTTTTCGAATGCCCAAGGGGATGGAGATCAGATAAGCGATCAGGGTCGACCAAAGCCCAAGCGAAATCGACACTGGCATCTTTTCAATGACCAGATCGATAACGCTTATAGATCGGAAATAGCTGTCTCCGAAATCCAGTTGCATGTAATTCCAAAGCATATTGAAGAACCGCTGCACGGGCGGTTTGTCGAAGCCGAACTCTTTCTCCAATTGCTCGATGAACTCAGGCGGCAGCCCTCTGGCACCGATATATTGCTCGTTGCCGGGGCCGCTTTCTTCGAGCCCTGCATCGCCAGTGTTCCCGGCGAACGAGCCAAACACATCACCCTGCCCCTGCGCGCGAGCGATGGCCTGTTCTACCGGCCCGCCCGGCACGAACTGGGTCAATGCGAAATTGACCAGCATAATGCCGAACAATGTGGGAATGATCAGCAGCAGACGCCGCAGAATATAGCCGCCCATGGGGCTTTTACCTCAATGCACCTGCGGCTTTCAGTTCGGCCGCCTTGTCGGCGTTGTACCACCAGAAATCCAGTTGGCCCAGCGCGTAAGGCGGCAACGGATCCGGGAATTCAAACTGATCGTAGTAAGACACCCAATAGCTGTCGTTGTACCAAAGTGGGATCATAATGAACTCATGGCGCAAGGCACGGTCCAATGCGCTCAATGTAATTTGCTCTTCCGCCGTACTTTCAGACAGAAGCGAAGCCTCGATGATCGCATCCACCATCGGGCTAGCCAAACCAGCAGGGTTAAAGATCGAAAACGCCGCGTCTTCAGATCCATAGCGTTGCATCAAACCCGTGCCTGTGCCCAAGAAAGACGCATAGGCATCGAATACCAGATCATAGTCCCGCTCACGCTCACGCAGTGTGTATTGTGAGGGATCGACTTTCTCCAACACCGCTTCGATGCCCATCTTGTCGAGGTTGGAGACAAAGTTCTCCATCACCGCGCTGAGCGTGCCTTCCTGCGCTGTGTTAAACAGGAACGTCAAACGCAACGCTTCGCCTGCTGCGTTACGACGCCTGCCGTCATCGCCGACGGCCCAGCCTGCGTCATCCAGCAAACGCATGGCCTTGCGCAAATTCCGGCGATCCGTCAGCCGTTCGGGATTGGACGTGTGCGGCATCAACGCTGGTTCTGTCAGCATCTCTGGCGGTACGAGATCGCCAAGGGATTGCAGAAACTCAAGCTCTGCGCCTTCGGCCACACCTTCGGCCATCAGTGGAGTGTCTTGTGTGAAAGAAGCACGTTGCTTGAACAAGCCGTATTGCAAGGACTCATTTGTCCATTCGAAATTGTAACCTAGGGCGATGGCCTGCCGTACACGACGATCCTGCAAGACTTCGCGGCCCAAGTTGAACACAATACCGGATGGCGTCGGTGGTGTGCCGTCCGGAAGCTCTTTTTTTACGACAAAACCGTCATTGATCTTAGGGAAATCGTACAGGGTCGCCCATTTCTTAGAGTCGCCTTCCTGACGGAACGTGTATTCCCCGGCTTTGAACGCCTCAAACGCGGCAGTGTCGTCGCCGAAATACTCCACCCGAATGCTGTCAAAGTTGTGTCGTCCGCGATTGATCGGCAGGTCCTTGCCCCAATAATCCGGGTTACGCTTGTATATGATGCGCCGGTTCACATCGACTGTATCAACCATGTAGGGCCCCGAGCCGGGAGATGTCTCAAGACGGCTTTCATCCAAGCGCGCGCCCGTCTCTTCGAACCACTTTTTCGACCACACCGGTACGCCACCCACCTGATCGATCAGCGACCGGCGCGAAATACCTTCGGTGAAGTAAAACTTGATGCGATAGTCATCCAAGACCTCTGCCTTAGGGATCCGCTTTTTGACCGCCGCCGCGTAAGATGGAAGTCCCTGCTCCAGCAACAGATTGTGAGAGAACAAGACGTCATGAGCTGTCACCGGGGTGCCGTCCGAGAACCGCGCCTCAGGCCGCATATGGAAGATTACCCAGTCTTTGGTCGGTGGATATTCCAGCTTGTGCGCAAGAAGGCCGTAACCTTCTCCATAGGTATCTGCCGAACCGTCGCCCAGCAGGCTTTCATACATAAACCAGCTGAGTTGTCCGCGGCGCCCCTTCACGGTGTAGGGGTTCATCGAATCGAACGTGCCAAGTGCGGCGAAGGAAATCTCCCCACCCTTAGGCGCGTCCGGATTCACAAAGTCGAACTGCTCAAAGTCTGGGCCATATTTCAAATCGCCGTAGAACGAATACCCGTGACTGACGATCAAATCCTCGGTTACCGTGTCTTCTGCATTGGCCACAGGTGCAAAAAGCAGTCCCATAGACAGGCACAAAGCGCCAAAGTTCAACAAACGGGGGTGAGACGCAAAGCGCTCACAAGCACGGGTCTGAAACATTTGGGTCTTCCTGTTGCTAATCCGTCCGGTCTGACGACCTTATTTTGTTGATGTAAGCTAATCAGTGCACAAGCCAACACTCAAGTTGAGAATCCGTGATCAGTCGCGAGGTCGGAAAATGCGCTCAAATTACCGCCTGCTCGGCAATTACCGCCGGTTATGTCATCGGCCAGACCCACTTTAGTCGCAAAGAAAAAGGCCGCCACAAATCGTAGCGACCTTCAAATCATTGGATAAGTTCTGGCAGCTTATTCGCCGATAGTCGCAAGATAGGCGATCAGGTTCGCACGATCCTCAACCTTGCGCATTCCCGAATAGCTCATGGATGTACCTGGTGCGTAGTCACGCGGGCTTTCAAGGAAACCGCTGAGGTTCTCCGGCGTCCAATCGCCATCCATGCTGGCCAGCGTATCCGAGTAGTTGAAGCCATCTGCGGCGGCTTTGGCGCGACCGACAATTCCATATAGATATGGACCCGTGCCGTTGGCGCCGGCTTCCAATTGGTGACACGCGCTACATTGACGGAAGAGACGTGCGCCTTTGTCAGGTTCAGCCGCGGCCAGAACCGTTGCGAAATCCACTTCTTCGACTTCGGCTACGTCGGCCTCCGCCTCGCCAGTGTCAATGACATATGCTTGCTCGCCGTAAGCCTCAACATGATACAGCTCTTCAGCGGCCCAGCTGCCCAAAAGAAAGATAAGAAGCGCGCCAAACAATCCGCCGGCGGCTTTGGTAAAGGTCATCGTATCAAGCATGGGTTGCCCGTCTATTTGATCCAGTTCCGCGGCTATCTATTGCTTCCCTCCGGGACTGGCAAGATATAGACCCGCGACCAAACGCCCTTTTTGGGTAAATGCGTTGAAGGACGAAGACATGACAAAACGGATCGCCTTTCAGGGAGAGCCGGGCGCCTACTCCCATCAGGCGTGCCGCGAAGCACGCCCCGATATGGAGGCATTGCCGTGCCGCACCTTCGAAGACGCCATCGAGGCTGTCCGAAGCGGCAAAGCGGACTTGGGTATGCTGCCCGTTGAAAACTCCACATACGGCCGTGTCGCGGATATCCATTCATTGCTGCCGCAATCGGGTCTCCACATCATCGATGAAGCGTTCGTGCGCGTTCACATCAACCTACTGGCAGTTCCGGGAACTCCTCTTTCAACTGTTGAACAAGCGATGAGCCACACGGTCCTTCTGGGCCAGTGCAAAGAGTTTCTGACCAAGAATGGCATTCACAGAATAACGGGCGCCGATACAGCCGGATCGGCCCGGCACGTCGCCGAACTGGGCGACCCAAAAGTTGCGGCGCTCGCCAGTGAGCTGGCGGGAGAAATCTATGGCCTGAACGTACTGGCGCGTCATATCGAAGACCAAGGCAACAACACGACTCGTTTTCTCATCATGTCGCGCGACGCTGATCATTCCCGTCGAGGAGACCACGGCATGATCACATCCTTTGTTTTTCAGGTGCGCAACATCCCCGCAGCGCTGTACAAAGCGATGGGTGGTTTCGCGACAAACGGGGTGAACATGACCAAGCTGGAAAGCTATATGGTCGGGGGCACATTCACTGCGACGCAGTTCTACGCAGATATTGACGGGCATCCGGACGATCCGGCTGTGAGACGTGCTTTGGATGAGCTGGACTACTTTACGACCAACGTTGAGATCCTAGGCGTTTATCCCGCAGCCCCCGGTCGTCATTGATACAGGACAATGGGCGCCCTAAAGCACGCGTTGATGAGGTCGTGTGATGTCATTCCAACCGATCAGCAAGCCAATTGCGGATTAGGAAATGCGCAATCGCGCCCTTGCGGGCAGGCTTTAGAACAGGGTGATTCCCGGCGAATGCCGTCATCATTTCGTCGCGAGACACCCAAATCGCGTCTTCGATCTCGGTGGGGTCAATTGTGATTTCCGTACTGGTCGCTTCGCCGCTGCAGCCAAACATCAGCGATGCGGGGAAGGGCCAAGGTTGGCTTGCCAAATACCCAACTGGACCAACAGTAACGCCGGTTTCTTCAAAAACTTCTCGGCGCACCGCAGCTTCCAGCGTCTCTCCCGGCTCCACAAACCCAGCGAGCAGAGAGTACATTCCCTCTGGCCAGCCCGGCGAGCGCCCCATCAATACCGACGAACCATGGGTAATCAGCATAATCACAACAGGATCGGTGCGCGGAAAATGATGGGCTTTGCACGCTGGACAAGTCCTTTGCCATCCACCCTGCGATACATCGCTCCTCGTCCCGCAGCGAGAACAATATCCATGCGTACTGTGCCATCCAATAATAGCTTTGGCGGTGGCTGCGATTTCAGCGGCGCGTGGTGTCAACCGTGTCATGACCATGCGCAGCTCTGCAAAAACATGATCTTCGGGTAAGTTTGGATGCCGCTGTTGGCTGGGGTCCAGAAAAAGTCCTAGCGATTCCGCATCCAGGTATTCGGGCTCCCAGGTTGAGACATCTACAGCGAATACTGGCGTGCCATCCTCTTCCAAACCGATGAAAACGCGTGTGTCCCGGCTGCCGGTTTCCGCAACGATGACCTCATGGTTTGGCGGCAATAGCGCCAAATCCTGCAGGCCCTCGCCTCTCAAAAGAGGCTTGCCGCGCCAAACGGGCAAGCATTTCGCACGAGGATCAGATAACAAATCAGCCAGGGCTTTTGGATCGGCGCGCAAATGCGCTGCCCTGTCCAATCCGCTTCCGCCGAAGGTGACCGTCTCTGCCAGTTTCACGATGACTTACTCCAAAGCTTTGGTGCAGCCTTCGCATGTGGCCGGAAGCGACACAATGGTGACAAGGCCATGCGATGAAAATCCGAGACAAAAACCACCTTGAATGCAACCCTTAGTTGTTGTGTTCTGGCTTGGAAACATCGACCACAAACACAGGAGCATCCCCTGAATACAGGTCGACCATCGTTCAGCGCACAACATCCTTCGGGTCGCCTGACGATCGTTGGGACGTCGGATCTGCATATGCGGATGCGTGATTTTGATTACTTCGCAGACAAGCCCACACAATGCGGCGGCATGGCCAGGATCGCGACGATCATAAGCGACATACGCCAGCAAGCACAGACGCGCGGAGATGTAGTTGTTGCTCTGGACAATGGAGACAGCTTGCAAGGCACGCCGCTCGAAGAGACTGCGTTACGCGACCTCGACAAACCGCACATATTCTATCGCGCTCTGAAAATCATGGGATATGACGCGGCCGGGTTGGGCAATCACGATTTCAACTTCGGTCTCGACCCACTTGTGGCGAGCATCACGAACGCCCCTTTGACTATCCTTTGCACGAACGCGCGCCGGCTCTGTGGCCACGAACTTCCATCCGAAAGATGGACAGTCCTGCATCGCAAATTGAATGGGACACCAATTCGCATTGGCGTTTTCTCGGTTTTGCCGCCACAGACGGTCATTTGGGACGCGGATCACCTTTCGGGTCATCTCATCGTCGATGATATCATGGCATCCGCGCGCATTGCCCTTGCAGCGCTCCAGTCCCAAGGCTGCGATATCGTCATTTGCCTTGCGCATACCGGGTTAGGAGAATGTGATGAGCAACGCGATCAGGAAAACGCGCTATGGCCGCTCTCGCGCTTGGACGGTCTGGATGCAATCGTCGCTGGGCACACGCATTTGATGCTGCCCGACCCCGACGCAGCAGAGGGTTCCGATCTCGCACGCGGCGTCTTGAACGGAACACCTGTCATCATGCCTGGATCTGGTGGAAGCCATGTCGGTATCATCGATTTGGACCTAAGGCATAACGGACAGGCATGGGAGAGGACCGGCTTGAGTTCACGTTTGCGGGTGGCCGATGCCCCAGAAGACGACGAATTATCAAACCTGACGGCCCCAATGCACCAAAAGACACGCGATCGCGTTGCGCAACGTGTCGGACATTCTCCTGTACCTTTGCATAGCTATTTCAGCTTCATTGCTGCTTCGCCAGCTTTGGCGCTGGTCGCCGCTGCACAGGCACATGCATTGAGGAAACACTTAAACCGGGTCGCTGACATGCCGATTTTGTCCAGCGCAGCACCATCAAAAATGGGCGGGCGTGGAGGGCCTCAGAGTTACCTGGATATCCCGGCTGGCCATCTCAGCCTACGCCATGTGTTTGATCTGTGTTTCTTTCCAAACCGACTGGCTGCAGTCGTCGTGACAGGAGCGCAGTTAGCCGATTGGATTGAAATGTCAGCAGGGATTTACAAACAGATTTCAGTTGGCAGCTCAGATCAAACACTGTTCGACGCACAACGCGCAGCCCATTCAAGCGATGTCATTTATGGCATCAGATACGAACTCGACTTATCTCAGCCCTCTCGCTTCGATGCGCATGGTCACTTGGTTAATCCGGAACATCATCGCCTGAAAAACCTTGAATACGGCGGCCGGACCGTTTGTCCGCAGGATCGTTTCGTGGTGGCGCTCAGCAGCTACCGAGCCAACGGAGGCGGCAATGTGCAAGCGCTTTGCGCGGCAGAGCATTTGAAGCTTCCAAACCTCTTGGTTCGCGACGTCCTGCGCGACTATTTGATGGCAGGAATATTTCCCGATTCCGCTTATGAGCAGCCGTTTCGGTTCAGCCCGCTTGGCCAAACCGCGGTTTTGGCGCCCACGGGCCCGGACGCAACGCGTTTCCTGGATGAAGTGGATGGGCTGTGCGACGAGATTTTGGGGGTAGATGCGCAAGGTTTCCTTCAACTACGTCTTACTCTTTAGGTTTGGGCGATCTTGCGAATCCTGCAGTGCTGAACTACATCAGCCAATGAGAGGTTGGCGCGGGCGAGCGCCTCGCCAACCCGGTCAGATCCGGAAGGAAGCAGCCGTAACGAGCCCCGCTTGGGTCGTTGTCCAGCCTCTCACCCCTCCTCCACCGCAACGAGTGAAGAGCGGTTGGGGCATGCTGGGACTACTCTTAACCCTCTATGATTGCCGACCAAATAGCCGCGTTCTTACGCGCAAACGCTGCGATGTGCCCGACACTCTTCAAACCGAATTCTGCAGGGTTAAGTGTAATCCTCCTACAGTTTTCGGCCCCGTAACTACGCTCTAACCGCCAGGAACACGCTGAGGGAATTGTTTGGTCGTCACTAAATGTCACCAGACGCACCGGCGCGCCGGTCCAGTTGGGTTCGGGCAAGGTCTCTCCAACCTCGGACCAGAAGAACGACCTTGTCGTACACCATTTACGCCATTGCCAGTAAACGCCTGCTGGAAGGTCTTCGCCAAACCCCAAGCGCTTGCCTGGTGTGTATCCCAGAAGTTTCGTCAAGACCGGGGCATGCCCAAACCAGAAAAGCCGCGCGAGGCCCTGGTATGGCCAAGGATGATCGCTGTGATGAACATATCCGCTGGCGACAGCGATCACCCGCTCGATATCAGCGATACCCTCCTGCATCGGCAACATCATGGCACCCAAAGAATGCCCGATAACCCAAAGCGGTGCGCCTGGTACCAAATCGCGTATAGCTCTCCGTGCGGCCGGTTGATCCTCCAGTGCCCAGCTCTGCATGGTCGCAGTGCAATCGCGCACCGGTCCGGTCGCTGATTCACCCATGCCAGCATAGTCGTAGGTCAGGACAGCCAGCCCCTTATCAGAGGCCATCCACCGTGCGAAGTGGCGGTAGTATCCCTGCGGCACCCCGGTCGCAGGGTTCAAAACGACAGCCGCGCGCGGCACGCCTGTTGGAAGAAAAAGAGTGCCGCTCAGTTCGTTTGCGCCCGCTTGGAAGGTGACGGGGACAACCTGGATCAAATCGAAGGAGTGAGCGTCCAGCATGAGAAGATCCTTTCCGTGATAAACGGCACTAGACCAATCGGTCCACTGACATGACTAGACCAATCGGTCCAGATCTGTCAACATGGATCTATGCCGACAAAAGACCGCCCCCTTCCCACCAAAGATCGCCTGATCCAATCGGCCGCACACATGTTCCGGCGCTACGGCTATAACGGAGTAGGTTTGAACGACGTGCTTGAGGCCGCCAAAGCCCCAAAAGGATCGCTTTACCATCACTTTCCAAATGGAAAATCAGATCTTGCCGTTGCGGCGGCAACCTGGGCATCCGATGGTATGTTGCGGACCATGGCCGCGTCATTTGAAAACGCCGAGAGCTTTGAATCCGGGTTCACCACCTTGTGTCACAAGCTGGCGAAACTCTTCGACGTGTCGGGCCAAAGTGACGGATGCCCCGTTTCAGGCGCTTTGTTCGACGGACCGGAGAACGAGGAATTCCGCCTCGCTTCAGATCACATCTTTGAAGGTTGGATCGCAGAAGCGGAACATTACGCAATACGCTTCGGG
Organism: uncultured Aestuariivita sp.; assembly: GCA_964402685.1. Taxonomy (GTDB): domain Bacteria; phylum Pseudomonadota; class Alphaproteobacteria; order Rhodobacterales; family Rhodobacteraceae; genus Aestuariivita. The sequence goes on from CAYODE010000104.1 coordinate 11,885, forward strand.
TATGCGCCAGAAGACGCGCGTCGCAAGGCAGAATTGTTCTTCATGCTGCTTCAAGGCGGCTGGACCATTGCGCGCGCAAAAGGCTCTTCGGATGTCCTGCGGCGATTGCCTGAACAATTGACCCACTAAACCTCACATACATGCGCTGGTTGCTGGACCGTCCCTGCCACCTCGCATAACCTGCGAACTCAGGCGAATCCCAGGGGTGCAGATGAGCGACGGCGACACGACAGGTTACAAAGTTCTCGCGCGGAAGTACCGGCCCGAGACCTTTGCTGATCTTGTTGGTCAGGATGCGATGGTCCGCACGCTGAAAAACGCGTTCGAGGCAGATCGCATCGCCCAAGCGTTTATCATGACGGGCATCCGCGGAACCGGCAAAACCACGACGGCCCGGATCATTGCCAAAGGCATGAATTGCATAGGTCCCGATGGGCAAGGTCAGCCGACAACTGAACCATGCGGGCAATGCGAGCATTGCGTCGCGATCATGGAAGGTCGTCATGTCGATGTCATGGAGATGGACGCGGCCTCGCGCACTGGCGTGAATGATATCCGCGAGATCATCGACTCGGTCGCGTATCGCGCCGCATCTGCGCGGTACAAAATCTATATCATCGACGAGGTCCACATGCTGTCGAACAGCGCGTTCAACGCGCTGCTCAAAACGCTGGAAGAACCACCCAGCCATGTGAAGTTCATCTTTGCCACGACAGAGATTCGCAAAGTGCCTGTGACGGTACTCAGCCGATGCCAACGCTTTGACCTGCGCCGGATCGAACCCGAAGACATGATCGCCATGCTCAGGCGGATCGCATCCGCCGAAAGCGCCGAGATTACCGATGACGCGCTCGCTTTGATCACGCGCGCGGCAGAAGGGTCGGCCAGAGACGCGACATCTCTCTTGGACCAGGCAATCAGCCACGGGGCCGGAGAAACCACAGCAGATCAAGTGCGCGCAATGCTGGGATTGGCAGATCGTGGACGCGTTCTGGATCTTTTGGACATGATCTTGCGCGGGGACGCTGCGGCGGCTCTGGGCGAGTTGGGTGCGCAATATGCGGATGGTGCGGACCCGATGGCGATCCTGCGCGATTTGGCCGAGATTACGCATTGGATCTCGGTCGTAAAGATCACGCCGGACGCCGCAGAAGATCCCACAGTCAGCCCGGACGAGCGCGCACGCGGCGTTCAGATGGCCGAAGCGTTGCCGATGCGTGTTTTAACCCGCATGTGGCAAATGCTTCTCAAAACACTGGAAGAAGTCGCGAACGCTCCGAATGCCATGATGGCCGCGGAAATGGCGATCATCAGATTGACCCATGTTGCGGATCTACCTTCTCCGGAAGAATTGGTGCGACGGTTGCAGGATGCCCCCCCTGCGCCTCCGGGTCCACCAACCACGGGAGGATCCGCGCCGGTAACGACCACAGGTGCGCAAGCCGTGGCACACGCGCAGTCCAGAATGGCAAGCAACCCGTCGTCGTCTGGCCAAACCACCGCATTGGCCCGTGACCTTGACCAGG
>CAYODE010000105.1:0-13244 GCA_964402685.1 uncultured Aestuariivita sp.
CAGTTCTACGGCTTCTTCTACAACGTGAACGTCAAGTCGCTTGTCTGGTATGTGCCAGAGAACTTCGAAGACGCTGGCTACGAAGTGCCAGAAACAATGGAAGAGCTGATTGCATTGTCCGAGCAGATGATCGCCGATGGTGAGACACCATGGTGCATCGGTCTGGGTTCCGGTCCTGCAACTGGTTGGCCAGCAACTGACTGGATCGAAGACATCATGCTGCGCACACAGTCCCCAGAGACTTATGACGCATGGGTCACCAACGAGCTGCCATTCAACTCGCCAGAAGTGATCAACGCGATGGAAACATTCGCGATGTTCGCCAAGAACGACGACATGGTTGCTGGTGGTTCCGCTGCTGTTGGGTCTACCGACTTCCGCGACAGCCCTGCTGGTCTCTTCACATCGCCTGCGCAGTGCTACATGCACAAGCAAGCCTCTTTCATCCCGGCCTTTATGCCTGAGGATGTTGTGATCGGTGAAGATGCAGACTTCTTCTATTTCCCATCCTTCGAAAGCGAAGATCTGGGTAACCCAGTTCTGGGTGGTGGTACGCTGATGGCTGTGACTGAAGCTTCTGACGCGACAATGGCCTTCATGGAGTTCCTCCAGCAGCCGCTCGCACACGAAGTGATGATGGCGCAGACAGGCTTCCTGACACCACACTCCGGTGTGAACCTGGACGCCTATGCCGACGCCACACTGCGTGGTCAGGGTGAAATCCTGCTGAACTCCACAACATTCCGCTTTGACGGTTCCGACCTGATGCCAGGCGCCATCGGTGCAGGCACGTTCTGGACTGGCATGGTTGACTTTGTTGGCGGTGCATCCGCACAGGAAGTTGCTGACAGCATCCAGGCAAGCTGGGACGCGATCAAGTAATCGCAGCCAGTAGGCTTACCTAAAATACCGGTGCGGACGGTTCGCTGTCCGCACCACCCGCAGCCCCGAGGAGGGTGGCTGCAATGAGATGGATCGCTACGGGGAGGGAGCCATGCATCCAGCACTTTTAGGCTTAATTACGATTATTGTCGGCGTCGGTGGCTGTGTCGGGTATTTCTACCTGTCCAACCTTGCCCTCGATAAGGTCTTTTTCAAACCAACGGGCCCGAATGCGGGGCGCAATATCAATCGCGCCAATATGATCCGCCCTTGGTTGTTCCTGTTGCCAGCGATCTTGGCCCTTGGCCTTTATCTTGCTTATCCGGTCTTTGCGACGCTGCGGTTGAGCTTCCTTGAGCGTCTGCCCGGCAATGAATACGCCTTTGTCGGCTTTGACAATTACACCCAGATGTTTGCCGAACCGAAGTTCCGCGAAGCAATGTGGAACAATGTTCTGTGGTTGATCACAGTGCCTGCCGCGGCCACTGGTTTTGGTTTGCTCGCAGCCCAGCTGACGGACCGTCTGAGCTGGGGGAACATCGCGAAATCCATCGTCTTTATGCCGATGGCGATCTCTTTCGTCGGTGCGGCTGTTATCTTTAAGCTGATCTATGAAGCCCGCCCAGAGGACGTGGCCCAGATCGGTATTCTGAACCATTTGTATCTGCTCTTTGGCGGCACAGAGCCGCAGCAGTGGTTGCAAATTCCCTTCTGGAACAACTTTTTCCTGATGGCTGTCCTGATCTGGATCCAGACGGGTTTCGCAATGGTGATCCTGTCGGCTGCCTTGCGCGGTATCCCCGAAGAGACTGTGGAGGCGGCGATTATTGACGGGGCAAACCCGTTCCAGATCTTCTTCAAGATTAAAATCCCGCAGATCATGTCCACCATCGTTGTGGTCTGGACGACGATCACGATTGCGACCCTGAAGGTCTTTGACATCGTGTTTGCGATGACCAACGGCCAGTGGGAGACGCAGGTCTTGGCCAACTACATGTACGACAAACTGTTCCGCGCCAATGACTGGGGCATGGGCTCCGCTTCGGCCATGATCATCATGTTGATGGTGACGCCGATCCTTGTCTGGAACGTTTACAACGCTCGTAAGGAGATGCGCTGATGGATGGCATTTCAGGACAAAAGCCCGCAGTTGTCTGGGCGCTGAACATCTCGGTCGTGGCCCTTGTGCTGTTGTGGCTGTTTCCGACGCTTGGTTTGTTTGTCTCGTCCTTCCGGACAGGTGACCAGATCACGGCATCGGGGTGGTGGTCATCCATGTTCGCCGCCGAGCAGACCATCCAGATCCGTGCCGCGGATCCCGATGACAACCGGATTGATCTGGGCAATGGCCGCTTCATGGTCGAAGGCAACATCTTTGACGGGCAGGATTTCGAAGGCACGCTGAATGCTTGGGCTGTCTCAAGCCGGAATCTGAGTGCTTTCCAGCCCGGCGAAACTGCCGATATGGGCGATGGTGAGACTTTCACCCTGCAAGCGGATGGTGCCTATGTCTGGGAAGGCGATGATGACCAGATTTCGGGGCGTGCCCAGCGTGTCTTTATGGATGTGGAAACGCCGCCGGACTTTACCTTGGACAATTACACTTTTGTTTTGTTTGACGAAGATAACTCCGAAGGGATGGCTAAAGCGTTCTTTAACACGCTGACGGTGGTTATTCCGGCGACGATCATTCCGATCCTGATTGCGGCCTTTGCGGCTTATGCTCTGGCTTGGATGGATTTCCCGGGGCGCGCGCTTTTGATTGCGGCCGTTGTTGGGCTGTTGGTTGTGCCCTTGCAGTTGGCGCTCATCCCGTTGCTGTCACTGCACAATGCTGTTGGAATCGGGAAGGGGTATTTGGGTGTCTGGCTGGCCCATACAGGGTTTGGTTTGCCGCTCGCGATCTATCTTTTGCGCAACTACATGGTCGGATTGCCCCGCGATATCATCGAGAACGCCAAAGTGGATGGTGCGTCAGACTTCCAGATCTTTACCAGGATCATTCTGCCGCTGTCGTTCCCGGCACTCGCTTCATTTGCGATCTTCCAGTTCCTCTGGACGTGGAATGACCTGTTGGTGGCGCTGGTGTTCCTGATTGACGCCTCTGGTCAGACGACCGTGATGACTAAGCAGATCGTGGAATTGCTGGGCACCCGTGGTGGTGACTGGGAGATCCTTGCGACCTCTGCCTTTGTGTCGATTGCGGTGCCGCTGGCTGTGTTCTTTGCGATGCAAAAATACCTCGTGCGCGGCCTCTTGGCCGGTTCGGTAAAGTAAGACCCTTCGTGGCGGCAGGGTGGTCCTGCCGTCACCTTTGATTAGGATAAACGACGATGACGACGGCTCTGGCCACAAAACCTGACATGGCCATTGATAAGGATTGGTGGCGCGGTGCGGTGATCTATCAGATCTATCCGCGCAGTTTTCAGGACAGCAACGGTGATGGAATTGGCGATCTTTTGGGGATTGTGCAGCGCTTGCCTTATATCGCGTCCCTCGGTGTGGATGCGATTTGGATTTCGCCGTTCTTCATGTCGCCAATGAAAGACTTTGGCTACGACGTGAGCGATTATTGCGACGTCGATCCGATGTTTGGCACGCTTGCCGATTTCGACGCGGTGGTTGAGACCGCGCATCGGCTTGGTATCCGCGTGATGATTGATCTGGTACTGAGCCATACGTCGGATCAGCATGCGTGGTTCGGTGAAAGCCGTCAGAGCCGCGACAACTCCAAGGCCAATTGGTATGTTTGGGCTGATCCCAAAGAGGACGGCACGCCGCCCAACAACTGGCTGTCGATCTTTGGTGGTTCTGCATGGCAGTGGGACACCCGCCGTGAGCAATATTACCTGCATAACTTTTTGGTGTCGCAGCCCGATTTGAACTTCCACGAACCTGAAGTTCAGGAGGCCTTGCTTGACGTTGCGCGGTTCTGGCTGAACCGTGGCTGCGATGGTTTCCGTCTCGATACCATCAACTTCTACATGCACGATGCGCAGCTTCGCGATAACCCGCCTTTGCCGCGTGATAAGCGGAATGCGACGATTGCCCCTTCGGTGAACCCTTACAATCACCAAGAGCATCTCTATTCCAAGAACCAGCCTGAAAACCTTGAGTTCCTGCGCAAACTGCGCGCAGTGATGGAGCCTTACGGTGCCGCCGCTGTGGGCGAGGTGGGTGATGCTCAGCGTGGTCTTGAGATCATGGGCGAATACACCGCCGGTGATGACCTGATGCAGATGTGCTATGCGTTCGAATTTCTTGCGCGCGATCAACCCACCGCGGCGCGTATCGTCGAGGTGATGACCCGCGTCGATGACGTGGCGGCTGATGGCTGGGCGTGCTGGGCGTTTTCGAACCACGATGTCGAGCGTCACGCGAGCCGCTGGAACCTGCCGCCTGCGGCCCAGCGGATGTTTGCGACGCTGATCATGTCGTTGCGCGGCTCCGTCTGCCTTTATCAAGGCGAAGAGCTTGGCTTGCCTGAGGCCGATGTGGCCTTTGAGGATCTGCAAGACCCTTATGGCATTGAATTCTGGCCTGAATATAAGGGCCGCGATGGGTGCCGGACCCCGATGGTTTGGGAGCAAAGCAATCAGAATGGCGGATTTTCGGCAGAAAAACCTTGGTTGCCTGTCGCGTCAGAGCATCTGCACATGTCTGCCGCAAGCCAGGAAGACGAGCCCGGCGCGCTTTTGCATCATTATCGCAAGGCGATTGCTTTCCGTCATACGCACCCTGCACTCAGCGTTGGTGATCACGACGGGGTCAAGGCAAAGGGCGATGTCGTCTATTTCACGCGGACCGCTGAAGGACAGGAGATTTTCTGCGCCTTTAATGTCAGCGAAACACCATCCGATTTCGACTTGCCGCCCGGCAATTGGACCCCGATCGGGGCCGAGTTGGGCAGCGCACATACATCTGCAGACGGGAGACTGCATCTTGGGCCTTGGCAGATTTGCCTTGCGCTGAAGCAATAGTTCTGAGGGAGGGACACTATGGCGGATCTGAAACTAACGGACGTTGCCAAGACTTACGGGGGCACAGTTGATGTTCTCAAGAACATTGATCTGGACATCAAACAGGGCGAGCTGATCGTTTTTGTGGGTCCATCAGGCTGCGGGAAATCCACGCTTTTGCGGATGATCGCGGGTCTGGAAAAGATCACTGGCGGCACGTTGGAAATTGATGGGCAGGTCGTCAATGACGTCCCGCCGGCTCAGCGTGGTATTGCGATGGTGTTCCAGTCCTATGCGCTTTATCCGCATATGACCGTGAAGGATAACATGTCTTTTGCGCTGAAACTGGCCAAGAAATCTCAGGCCGAGATTGACGAGGCTGTGAACCGTGCGGCCAAGATTTTGCAGTTAGATCAATACCTTGATCGTCTGCCTAAGGCCCTTTCGGGTGGTCAGCGTCAGCGTGTTGCGATTGGTCGTTCGATTGTGCGTGATCCAAAAGTCTATCTGTTTGACGAACCGCTTTCGAACCTTGATGCCGCCTTGCGTGTGGCCACACGGATCGAGATCGCCCAGTTGAAAGAATCGATGCCGGAAAGCACGATGATCTACGTCACCCACGATCAGGTCGAGGCGATGACCCTTGCGACCCGGATTGTGGTTTTGGCCAACAAAGGCATCGCGCAGGTCGGCACGCCGCTTGAGCTCTATGAGCGGCCAGAGAATGAATTCGTGGCCCAGTTTATCGGTTCGCCTGCAATGAACCTGCTGTCCGGTGAGATCACTGGCACCGGTGCCGAGACGACAATCAAGTTGCATGGCGGCGGTGTGGTCAAGTCAGCGGTGCCGACCACTGATGCGGATATGGGCCTGAAGGTGAATGTCGGTATTCGTCCCGAAGACATGATCGAGACTGACAGCGACAACTACGCCTTTGAAGGCAAGGTCAACATCACCGAAGCTTTGGGTGAGGTGACGCTTCTTTATTTCGATAAGGTGGGCGACAATGATGCTGTCATTGGCAAGCTCCCGGGGATTCATGCCGACCTGCGCGGCAAGGCCGTGCGCATGGCTGCTGCCCCTGAAAAGGTCCAAGTGTTCCACAACGGGCAATCGCTTTACTATCGGTAAGGCGGGTTTCCTCCCGGGAACGAAAAACGCCGCTCTTTTGAGCGGCGTTTTTTGTGTTCGGATCTTGTTGATGATTAGCGGGCGCGACGTCGCCCTGTGCGTGCGCGGCCTTCGCCCGGCTTGGCGGGGACGCGGTTAAAGCGGATCCAGTCACCGCCGCCTTCGTCGTTGTTGGTCAGGAAATTGGCCGCGCGGATCGCTTCCATTTCCTTGCCTGCCCGCGGCTTGGTCGAGCCCATGCCGAAGAGTGTCACAAAGGTTTCGTCATCCATGCCTTCGGGCAGGATGATGCCTGCGGCTTCGATTTCGGCCTTTTTCTCTGCAATCTTTTTAGGCCCGATCGGCAGGGCGACGGGATTCATGATGGCTGACGTCATGCCTGCTGTCATCGCCATCGGTAGGAATGCGTTGTTAATGCCGTGCCGGTTGGGCAGCCCAAAGCTGATGTTGGACGCGCCGCATGTTGTGTTTACACCCAGCTCTTCGCGCAGGCGACGCACGAGGGTAAAAACCTGCAAGCCAGCGGTGCCCATCGCGCCGATTGGCATGACCAGCGGGTCCACAACAATGTCATGAGCCGGGATGCCGAAGTCTGCTGCGCGTTCTACGATCTTCTTGGCGACCGCAAAGCGAACATCCGGGTCTTCGGAAATACCGGTGTCGTCGTTGGAAATCGCGACGACTGGCACATTGTATTTCTTGACCAGCGGCAGAACCATCTCAAGGCGCTCTTCCTCGCCCGTCACCGAGTTCAAGAGCGGGCGGCCTTCTGCGGCGGCCAGACCGTTTTCCAACGCACCCGGAACCGAACTGTCGATGCAAAGCGGCGCGTCGGTGACGGCTTGCACGCGTTCGACCATTTCTTTCATCAGGGGTGGTTCGACAAAGTTGTTGTCGGCATAGCGCGGATCTTCGGCCATTTTGTTGGAGAAGACAGCGCCGGAGTTGATGTCGAGGATGTTCGCGCCTGCCGCGACCTGCGCCAAAGCGTCGGCCTCTACGCGGCTGAAATCGCCTTGTTCCAGCTCGGCTGCGAGGATTTTGCGCCCGGTCGGGTTGATACGTTCACCGATCACGCAAAAGGGTTGATCGAACCCGATGATGGCAGTCTTGGTTTTGGATTCGACAATCGTCCGTGTCATATGCGGGCGTCCTTAGGATTGAGAGGCAGGGACGGCAGAAGCGCCGCCATGTTGCATGGCCCAGTTGGCATTGGTCTTGATCCCGCCCAGCGGGAAGAAATGCACATGGGTGATGTTAAAGTCGGGGTTGGCTGCTTTATGCGCGGCAAGTTCTGTAAGCACCTCGGTAGGCTCAAACGGTAACAAGAGTTTGCTCACGTCCTTGGCACGTTTCTGAAGCACCTTGAGCGAAGGACCAACGCCGCAGGCAATGGCAAATTTGATCATTGTTTGCAGCTTGGCAGGGCCTGCGATGCCGATGTGAACGGGGATATCGATCCCGGCTTCTTTGATGGCATCGGCCCATGCGATGATCGGTCCGGCCTCAAACGCGAATTGCGTGGCCAGTGCCATCTCTGCATCGGATGTTTCGCTGAATCTCTGCTTCCAGCGCAGCGCATCCATGACGTTTCGGTCAGAGCCGTCTTTGTCGATGTCACGGTTGCCTTCTGGGTGGCCAGCGACGTGGAGACGTTTGAAGCCTGCTTTGCCAAACAGTCCGGTTTCCAGAAGCTGCATGGAGGAATGAAAATCTCCATGCGGGGTGTCCACACCACCAGCGAGCAAGAGCGCCTGTTCAACGCCAGCTTCGCCTTGATAGCGGGCAATCCAGTCGGCCAGTGTCGCCTCGTTCTTGATGATCCGCGCAGGGAAATGCGGCATGACGTTGTAGCCTTCGGATGCCAGACGCTTGGCCGTGGCTACCATGTCTTCGATTGGCGTGCCTTCGATATGCGCGATGTAGACCCGCGTGCCGGCAGGTAGCAGATCGCGGAAGTCTTCGACCTTTTGGGCCGTCCGCGGCATCACCTCGATCGAGTAGTCCTTCAGGAAAGCTTCCATCTGGGGGTTATGGGTCGTATCTGCGACCTCTTTGGTTTTGCGGAATGAAAGCAAGGACATGACGACCTCCGACAGGCGGTTAGGGAAGGGCAATGGCGGCTTCACGCCCAACCATCGTTGGCGATAAGGGTCTTGATACGCTCTTGGTCGTATTCGGCATCAATCTTGGCGACCGTTGCTTCGGCGGCTTCCTGATCCGTGCCTTCGACAGGGATCGGGTCTGCCTTGCGGAAACCGGCCATGTAATCGTCCGACTCAGCCGCACCTGATTTCATGGCGGCCCGGTCGATGGCCTGTTCAAAGCGTTCAGGCAAAGGAAGTTTGGTGCCGCGCCGGCCGCGCCCGACGATCACCTGTGCGGGCATATCGCGCCAGTAGACGATGGTCACATCTGCCATCTGATTCTCCCTTTTTCCTCTTTCCATGGTTCTATCATTCGCGCGGCCCCTCCGATGTCGATTTTCGACATCGTGGAAGCACTCAGCGACCGCAGGACTTGGCTAACCCATCGTTGGCCATAGGGGCAGGGGATGAGGCCCTCATAATTTTCATGTCATTTATGCGCGGTCTTCAGATCATCAATCACAACTCTTGTGCAAATGCGATCGCGGCCCTAGCTTAGAGGTAACTTGAAATGGAGGGCGTGAATTATGGCGCCCAAGCGTCCCAAAGGTGCGGGCGCGTTCCCCAAAGCGGTCGATACCCCCGCGCCAACCTCGCCTGATCCGGCATCGCTTTATGCGGCTTTGGATTTGGGCACAAATAGCTGTCGGATGTTGATTGCCCAACCCAAGGGCAGTCAATTTCACGTGGTAGACAGTTTTTCGAAATCCGTGCAGCTGGGTCACGGGCTTGAGAGCACGGGCAAGCTCTCTCGTGCCTCTATGAACCGCACGATTTCTGCGATGCGCATTTGCCGCGAAAAGCTGAACCGTCATCGCGTAAAGCGTATGCGCCTTGTCGCCACCGAGGCCTGCCGTCGCGCGCTCAATGGTGCTCATTTTATCAGTCAGGTGAAACGCGAAACGGGCATGAAGCTTGAGATTATCAAGCCAGAGGAAGAAGCCCGCCTTGCGGTGATTTCTTGCGCACCGCTGGTCAGCGTCAATACTGAACAATTGCTGGTTGTTGATATTGGCGGCGGCTCGACCGAATTGGTCTGGATCGATCTGACCCATGTCCCCAAACGCGAACGTCCGCGTGCCATCATGCGCCTGCATGCCGGTTTCAAATCCGATCCCGGTCCGTTTGCGGCTGCCAAGGTCGTGGACTGGATTTCTGTGCCATTGGGCGTAGCCACTTTACGTGACCAATTTGCTGATGTCGAAGATGACGCCGCGCGGTTTGCGTTGATGAGCTGGTTTTTTGAAGAGAACCTTGAAGAGTTTTCCCCATACGCCGCCGAACAGGCGCGCGAGGGTTTTCAGATCATCGGCACCAGCGGGACTGTCACAACGGTAGCGGCCAGCCATCTGGGCCTTAAGCGTTATGACCGGACTAAGGTGGACGGTTTGCGCATGACCTCTGACCAGATTGATACAGTGATCCGTGACTACCTGGCGCTTGGCCCCGAAGGGCGCCGCAATGACCCACGGATCGGCCGTGATCGTCAGGCGCTGATCATGTCTGGGTCTGCAATCTTGCAAACGCTGATGCGACTTTGGCCGACTGATCGTCTGTCGGTTGCAGACCGTGGCCTGCGCGAAGGGTTGCTTTATGCGCAAATGTCGGCCGATGGGGTCTTGGAAGACACACCGTTTTAGAGGTAAGCCGCAGATATGCAAAAACGTGGCAACAAAAGAAACACCTCTGGCCGTGGCCAGCGCGATCTGACCGTGAAGGTCAAGACAGCGCGTGGGCGCAAGCTCAGTTCGACCCAATGGCTTCAGCGCCAGTTGAATGACCCTTATGTCAAGCGTGCACAGGCTGACGGCTATCGCGGGCGTGCCGCCTACAAAATCCTTGAGCTTGATGACAAGTACCGGTTTCTGGTCCCGGGTGCCCGCGTCGTTGATCTGGGTTGCGCGCCGGGTGGTTGGTTGCAGGTTGCCGTCAAGCGCGTGAATGCGTTGGGTGACCGCAAGAGCAAGGCGCAGGGCTATGTGCTGGGCGTTGATTTGCAAGAAGTGGAGCCGATCGCCGGTGCCGAAATCCATCAGTTGGATTTTCTTGAGGACGACGCCGATATCAAGGTGCGTGACTGGCTTGGCGGCCCTGCCGATGTTGTGATGTCCGACATGGCGGCGTCTTCGTCGGGCCACAAGCAGACGGATCACTTGCGGATCATCGCACTATGCGAGGCTGCTGCCTATTTTGCATTTGATGTGCTTGAAGAGGGCGGCACCTTTGTTGCCAAAGTGCTGGCCGGCGGTGCCGAAGGCGATCTGCAAAAGCTGTTGAAGGCGCGGTTTACGAAGGTTGCGAATGTCAAACCGCCCGCATCACGTTCGGACAGTTCCGAAAAGTTTGTCGTCGCGACCGGCTTTAAGGGGGCTGTCGACGCTTAAGCACGCAGGATTTGCGTCTTCCAATCGGCGCAATGGTTGATCAGTGTTTCGGACGGCACCCGGTCAGTGACAAAGTGATCCATCTGTTCAAGCGATGCGATCTTGACCGCAGCTTTGCGCGTGAATTTGGTGCTGTCGGCCACGAGAATTGTGGACCTTGCTGCTTTGATCACCTGCTGGCTGACCCGAACCTCTTCGGCATCAAAGTCAAGAATGTCGCCTGACAGATCAATGGCCGAGGTCCCGATCACGGCGAAGTCCACTTTGAAACGGTCGATGGCAAGGGCGGCCAGATCACCCACAAGCCCCCCGTCGCTTCGCCGAAGGTTGCCGCCTGCAACGACGACATCGCAACTGGGGTGATCCATCAGGATGTTCGCCACATTGAGGTTATTGGTCAGCACCATCAGGTTGCGATGCTGCCGCAGGGCTTGGGCGACGGCTTCGGTTGTGGTGCCGATGTTGAGAAAGAGTGATGCATTGTCAGGGATTAAGGCCGCCGTGCGCCGTGCGATCCGCAGTTTGACCTCGCGATTCAGGGCGCGCCTGTCTGCATAAGCGATATTGCTGACACCAGACGGTGGCACCGCACCACCATGAACTCGCTCTAGAAGGCCCGCGGCACAAAGCTCGCGCAGGTCGCGCCGGATCGTTTGGACCGCGACCCCAAGTTCTGCCGCGGCTTGCGTGGCGAGAACCTTGCCGTTGCGCACTGCGGTATTGCGCAGGTGGGTCTTTCTGAGGTTTGTATCCACCTATTCGTTTTATCTATAAGCGAATGTGTGTTCAATCAATACGTATTATTATTATGAACTTTTGAGGTTTCGTATCATGTTCGTCTATGATCTTGCGAACATTTCGCAGATCATTGCTTGAAGCCCGTATTCTGTTGCGTCATGCGATGGCAAAACATCGCGAGTGAGCATGGCATGAAACTGGAATATGACGTCTTTATCATTGGTGGCGGGATCAATGGTGTCGGGATCGCCCGTGATGCGCAGGGGCGTGGCCTGAGGGTTGCGCTGGCCGAGATGAATGATCTCGCTTCTGCGACGTCCTCTGCCTCGACCAAGCTTTTTCACGGCGGTTTGCGGTATCTGGAGTTCTTTGAGTTTGGCCTTGTCAAAAAGGCCCTGATCGAACGTGAGGTCCTGCTAAGGAACATGCCCCACATCAGTTGGCCGATGCGGTTTGTGTTGCCGTACCACAAGGATATGCGGTTTGAGGGGGATACGCCCACGTCCAAGCTGCTGACCCTGTTTATGCCGTGGATGAAAGGTCGTCGTCCGGCGTGGCTGATCCGTTTGGGTCTGTTTCTCTATGACAACCTGGGTGGGCGGAAAATCCTGCCCGGAACGAAGACCGTCGATCTTGCCCGCGATCCTGAGGGCAAGCCGCTCAAGGGCAAGTTTACCCGCGCTTATGAATATTCGGACTGCTGGATCGAGGATTCGCGTCTTGTTGTGCTCAACGCCCGCGATGCCGAGGAACGCGGGGCTACGATCATGACCCGAACCAAGGTGGTCAGTGCGGCCCGTGTTGATGGCCATTGGGAAATCGTGACCGAGCACGCAGGCGAACAGACGACGCATACAGCGGCTGCGTTGGTCAATGCCGGCGGTCCTTGGGTTGAAAACATCGTGCGCGAGGTGGCGCGGCTGAATACATCCGAAGGCGTGCGCCTTGTCCGTGGCAGCCACATCGTTACCAAAAAGCTTTTCGATCACGACAAGAGCTATTTCTTTCAGGGCGAGGATGGCCGGATCATCTTTGCCATTCCATACGAGATGGATTTCACCCTGATTGGCACCACGGATGCTGAACACAGCGATCTGCATGAAGCACCTGTCGCCACCGACGCAGAGCAGGATTATCTTTGTGCTTTCGCCTCGGAATACTTTGACACGCCTGTGACCCGCGATGATGTTGTCTGGACCTATTCCGGTGTTCGTCCGCTCTATGATGACGGAGCGAAGTCTGCGACGGCGGCGACGCGCGATTATGTGCTGTCGCTGGATGACAATGGCGCGCCACTACTGAACATCTTTGGTGGCAAGATCACAACCTACCGCAAACTTGCCGAAAATGCGCTCAAGAAGCTGACCCCGATTATTGGTGGGGGCGGAACATGGACCGCGGATGCAGCACTGCCGGGTGGTGACTTTGCGGTTGCAGATCGCGACGCGCTGGTCGCGGGGCTTCTTGCCGATTTCACATTTCTGAATGATCGCTGGGCACTGCGTTTGATCAAGGCATACGGGACCGAGGCCCGCGTGATCCTGGGCGATGCCAAGACCGCTGATGATCTGGGGCAGGATTTTGGTGCCACGCTGACAAAGGTGGAGGTCGATTGGCTGATGTCCAAAGAATACGCCCGCACGGCCGAGGATGTCGTCTGGCGGCGATCCAAGCTGGGGCTGCGCCTGACGGCCGAGCAGATCGCAACACTCGACACATATATGAGTGCTTGAGCCTGCAGTCAGGCGCGATAATCTGACAGAAATTCTGGGGGAGTGACATGACACATATCTTGGCCATCGATCAGGGCACCACATCAAGCCGTGCCATCATTTTTGACGGTGACATGCGCGTCAAAGCCATAGCGCAAGAAGAATTCCCCCAGCATTTCCCCCAGTCTGGCTGGGTCGAACATGATCCATCCGATATCTGGTCCTCTGTCGCTTCGACCTGCCGTGGTGCGATTGAAAAGGCTGGCATTACGGCCGCTGATGTGGCCGCAA
>CAYODE010000106.1:0-13203 GCA_964402685.1 uncultured Aestuariivita sp.
ATGATGGTGATGAAGGGGTTGCCGCTCGCTTATTCCAAGGACATGCAGGAAGACAAAGAACAGGTCTTTGACGCCGCAGATAACTGGATGCTTGCTTTGGCGGCCATGGAAGGCATGGTCAAGGACATGACTGCAAATCAAGCCAGTCTTGCCGCTGCAGCCGGGTCAGGGTTTTCCACCGCCACGGATTTGGCCGATTGGCTGGTGCGCGTCTTGAATATGCCGTTTCGCGACGCTCATCATGTGACCGGAAGTCTTGTCGCTTTGGCAGAGACAAAGGGATGCGACCTGCCGGATTTGAGCCTTGAGGACATGCAGTCCGTGCATG
This sequence comes from uncultured Aestuariivita sp., assembly GCA_964402685.1. Classification (GTDB taxonomy): domain Bacteria; phylum Pseudomonadota; class Alphaproteobacteria; order Rhodobacterales; family Rhodobacteraceae; genus Aestuariivita. The sequence continues at coordinate 329 of CAYODE010000106.1, forward strand.
CGCACATCACCGAAGATGTGTTTGGTGTTCTTGGCGTTGAAAACTCGGTAAACTCTCGCACATCCTATGGGGGGACCGCTCCCGTTCAAGTACGTGCGCAAATTGCGCGATGGAGAAAGGATCTGGGATGAGGCGCTTGTTTCTTGGCGTTTTGGGGATCTTGGGCACAGCCGCCTGCGATCCATACAATGCGCCGGGCCCGTCTGCGTCCCCAAGCCTGTCCAATGACCCGCCATCAAATGGGGTGCGGATCAGTGGCTATGGCCGTTTTGGCGTTTCTGTGAGGTCACAATGAAACCAGTTTATGCTCTTTTTTTTGCAACCTATCTTCTCGCCGCATGCGGCGTAGATGGTGAGCCGCAGCAGCCTATTTCGCAGGACGGCACCCCAGGCGTACCGGTTACAGGTAATGCGGTCGCTGAAATGACAGTCGGGAGTTCAGGTGTACGAGGGTATGGCACCGTTGGACTGACAAGAGGCGCTGTTTCGTTGACGCTTGGGTTTTAGATCTGATGTCCCCATTGCGTATGATTTATCTGGCCCTTGCGATCTGGGGCGCGATCCACCCGATGTATTATTTCATCTCGTGGTTTAACGAAAACGGTTACGATATTATGGCCATGGTCGATGCATGGCACGTGAATGCGGCCGCTAGTGGTCTGGTCTGGGATCTGACCATTGCCGCCGTCACGCTGACTGTGTTCATCATTGCCGAAGTCGCCGTGCGCCGGAACTGGATTGGGTTGCTGGCCATCCCGGCGACGTTTTGCATCGGTGTCAGTTGCGGTTTGCCGCTCTATCTTTTTCTACGCTCGCGCCCGATAGACTAGGCGTGTGAGCCATACGCAGGCTCAGGACTTCACATCCGAAGAAAACCGCGCGGCGTTTTCCTTTAGAAATTCGCTTTCGTCCGCTTGGCCCCAAAACGCAGGTTGTGCTTTGGGTACAGTCAGTGCCTTTTGCACCATGGGTCGGGCATCCAACCGGTCGAACCACGCCTGAAGATTGTCGAGGCCATCGACAGAGGTTTTGGCCCAAACATAGGCGCGGGCCCAAGGATACGTTGCCATGTCGGCAATAGTGTATTGATCGCCGGCCAGCCATTCGCGCCCATCAAGGCGGGCATCCAAGACTTCTAGCAAACGTCGGGATTCGTCGACATATCGCTTTATGGCGAAGGGAACCTCTTGCCCGTTGGGGGCTGCAATGCGCTGAAAATACATAGCCTGACCCATCATCGGACCGACCCCTCCCATTTGGAACATCAGCCATTGCAGGGTCTCGGATCTGGCTTTCGGATCAATGGGAAGGAATTGCCCATATTTTTCAGCAAGATACCAAAGGATCGCACCGCTTTCGAAAACCGCGAAATCGTCGTTGGATCTGTCAACGATGGTTGGAATGCGACCGTTTGGATTGAGCTTCACATACTCCGGCGCCTTCTGTTCTTTCTTGGCGAAGTCAACAAACGTCAGATCGTATGGGATGCTCGCTTCCTCAAGAAAGATGACCGGTTTGTAGCCGTTCATCGTCGCAGCGGTATAAAGATGAATGTCTGGCGCGGGCATGGAATGTCCTTTCGATGGGGTGCTGGCACTCGTCTTGAGCAGATGCGCAAATAGATTTAGAAAAGCAACCAGTATACTTTTTGTAACCTGGTAATTCGGATATGAAAGCAAGCGTAAAAGAAGACGCCAAGGGTCGCCGCATCGCCGCAGATCCGTGTATTGAACCCTGCGCGATCGAAAAGGGTATGCGTGTTCTTGGCGGAAAGTGGACCGGCTCTATCCTGTGGCACCTGAAAGACGAGCCCGTACGGTTCAATGATTTGTCACGTATGATCGGCGGCGCCAGCAAAAAGATGATTGCGGACCGGCTTCGCCATTTAGAAAATCACGGCCTGATTGTTCGCGAAGTGATGAACACTGCGCCGGTGTCGGTGCAGTATTCAGTGACCACGCAGGGTCAGACAGCTCTGGCCGCTTTGGATGCACTTAGGCTTTGGTCGGAAAAACGTGCTGAGAAAACAGACAGTTGACGTCGTGCCTGTGCAATAGCCGATCCAACTCGGACAAATTGCACTGTGCGCCTCTTCCGCAGCAGCGTGACCTGCGCTAAACGGCTGCGATCGAAACGCGGAGCCATCCATGGACCATTTCCTTTATCGCGACGGTGCGCTTCATGCAGAAGACGTGCCAGTGGCCGAGATGGCGGCGGCGGTCGGCACACCGTTTTACGTGTATTCAACCGCGACACTCGTCCGGCATTTCCGCCTGTTTGATGAGGCGTTGGAAGGCACAGATCATCTGGTGTGTTACGCGATGAAGGCTGCCAGCAATCAGGCGATCTTGAAAACGCTCGCGGCAGAAGGCGCTGGCATGGACGTGGTCTCCGGCGGTGAGTATCGCCGCGCGCGCGCCGCAGGTGTGCCCGGCGACCGCATTGTCTTTTCCGGTGTGGGCAAGACGGCCGACGAAATTCGCACTGCGCTTGAAGGTGGTATTCGCCAATTCAATGTCGAATCCGAGCCTGAGATGGAAGTTCTGAGCGCGGTGGCATCGCAGCTGGGAAAAACCGCCCCTATTACCATTCGCGTAAACCCGGATGTCGATGCAAAGACACATGCCAAGATCGCAACTGGTAAATCTGAGAATAAGTTTGGCATTCCGATCTCTCGCGCGCGTGAGGTCTATGCCTTGGCTGCTTCGCTACCCGGCCTCGAGGTGATCGGCATCGATGTTCACATCGGTAGCCAACTCACCGAGTTGGAGCCGTTTGAAACCGCGTACAACAAGGTTGCTGAGCTGACGGAAACCCTCCGCGCGGATGGTCACAACATCCGCCGCCTGGATCTGGGTGGAGGATTGGGTATTCCGTATGCGCGGTCCAATGAAGCGCCGCCTTTGCCCGTTGACTATGGGGCTTTGATCAAGCGGACCGTCGGTCATCTTGGGTGTGAGATCGAAATTGAGCCTGGGCGACTGATCGTCGGAAACGCTGGTATTCTTGTCAGCGAAGTTATCTATGTGAAATCCGGCGAGGGGCGCGACTTCCTCATCTTGGACGGGGCCATGAATGACTTGATCCGCCCGGCGATGTACGAGGCCTATCACGACATTGTTCCAGTCATCGAACCTGCTGTTGGCGCTGAACAAGCACCTTATGACATCGTTGGCCCGGTTTGCGAATCTGGTGACACATTTGCGCGCCAGCGCATGATGCCACCACTGGACGCTGGCGACCTTGTTGCCTTTAGAAGTGCGGGTGCATACGGCGCAGTGATGGCCAGCGAGTACAATTCGCGACCACTTATCCCCGAAGTTTTGGTGAATGGGGATCAATTTGCGGTTATCCGCCCACGTCCCACCTTTGACGAAATGATCAATCGCGATACCATTCCAGAGTGGCTATAACGCTATTCCGCGATATACGCCGGCTCGGAGACCGCAATGGGCTTATCCAGCGGGTCCAATCAGGACCCTGTCAGCCGTAAACTGCGCCTACCTTTGGCGCTGACCCGCCTGGGAATGGTGGCAGAACGTGTATTGCGTAGTTTCTGGCCGCTCCTCACTATCGTTTTGCTGGCTCTTGCTGCGTTAATGCTGGGTCTTCAGGACACGCTGCAAGTCGAAGCCGTGTGGGCTTTGGCGGTCTTGTCGGTTCTGGCCGCTGTCGGAGCATTGGTTTACGGCGTCCGGACGCTTAAATGGCCAGCACGCACCGACGCGTTGGCCCGGTTGGACGAGAGTTTGCCAGGCCGGCCTATTCAGGCGTTGTTGGATGAACAGGCCATTGGTTTGGGCGACGAAGCTTCAACTGCGGTCTGGCATGCGCATCAGGAACGGATGGCCCGCAAAATGGACGGCGCGAAGGCCGTCAAACCGGATTTGCGGATCGCACAACGCGATCCATTTGCCATCCGCTACGTGGCGCTTCTTGCGTTTGCGGTGGCATTGATCTTTGGCTCGATCCTGCGTGTGGGTTCAGTGGCGGATATGACGCCGGGCGGTGCTCAAGCCGCGGTGGGCCCCAGCTGGGAAGGATGGGCGGAACCGCCGCGCTACACAGGCAAACCCACCATCTATCTGCCCGATATTACTGATAGCGACCTGGCGTTGTCCGAAGGGACGCGTATCACGCTGCGCTTTTATGGCGATGTCGGCGACCTGACACTGGCAGAGACTGTGTCTGGCCGGACAGGTGACATTCCCTCCGCCGCGGATCCCGTACAGGAATTTACGATCACGCAAGATGGTGAGATCAAGATTGACGGCTCCGGTGGTCGGAGTTGGGTCATCGATATGATCGAAGACGAAGCCCCGCAAATATCTGTGGCTGGTCCAGCCAGCGCCGGGGCGCTTGGTGAAATGACGCTGCCGTTTAACGCGACCGACGATTTTGGCGTGGAAATGGGCAACGCGGTCATTGCGTTGGATCTGTCCTCCATCGAACGGCGACACGGTCTTGCATTGGAGCCCGAAGCGCGCGACGCGATTACGGTGCCACTTCCGATGCCGATCGCTGGAGACCGGGCTAATTTTACCGAAAACCTGATCGAAGATTTTTCACAACATCCGTGGGCCAATCTGCCGGTCACCATCGCTCTGTCTGCTACCGACGCGGCTGGGAATGAAACCATTGCCGAACCTGTGGCAACGCCTTTGCCAGCACGGCGGTTTTTTGACCCATTGGCGGCCTCCGTTGCCGAGCAACGGCGCGACTTGCTTTGGACACGCGAGAATGCGCCGCGTGTGTCGCAAGTTCTTCGCGCTGTTTCGCATCGGCCAGACGGCCTTTTCCGATCCGAGACAGCTTATCTGAGGCTGCGTGTGATCTTGCGGCGGCTTGAGACACAAACAGAGATCGGCCTGACAACAGAAACGCGGGATGAGATTGCCGAGGCACTTTGGGAACTCGCGATCCTGCTGGAAGAAGGCGATCTGAGTGACGCTCTGGAGCGTATGCGACGTGCACAAGAGCGGCTGAGCGAGGCGATGCGCAACGGCGCCTCTGATCAGGAGATCGCCGATTTGATGCAAGAGCTGCGTGAAGCGACGGATGATTATATGCGTCAGCTCTCGCGCCAAGCTCAGCAGGACGGGCAACAGGGCCAGCAAGGACAACAGCAAAACGCTGAAAACTCCATGCAAATGACGCAGGATGATCTCCAGGCGATGATGGATCGCATCCAAGAGCTGATGGAGCAGGGGCGTATGGCCGAAGCCCAGCAAGCCTTGGAGGAGTTCCAGCGCATGATGGAGAACATGCGTGTCACCCAAGGTCAGGGTCAGAACGGTCAGTCGGAAGGTCAACGCGCGATGGAAGGCCTGGCCGAGACATTGCGCGAACAGCAAGGGCTGAGCGACCAAGCCTTCCGTGATCTGCAGGAGCAGTTCAATCCCGGTGCGCAGGCTGGCGAAAACCAAGGCAACGAAGGCCGCAGCGGCGGACAGGGTCGTGGCGCGGAACACGACGGCCAGTCTGGCCAAGGACAACAAGGTCAAGGCCAGAGCGAGGGCAACCAGCAAGCTGGTGAGCAAGGCGGTCAAAACGGTGAATCCGGTCAACAAGGTGAAGGTGGGCTTGAGCGAAGCCTTGCCGAACGGCAACGCGCCCTTCGGGACGAACTGCGTCGCCAGCAAGGCCAGCTCCCGGGCGCGGGAACGGCGGAAGGTGACGCGGCTCGCGATGCCTTGGACCGGGCCGGGCGCGCGATGGAAGGCGCTGAAGACGCGTTGCGCGGCGATGATCTCGCGGAGGCAATAGACCAGCAATCCGAAGCGATGGAAGCCTTGCGGGAAGGTATGCGGTCATTGGGTGAAGCAATGGCGCAAGAACAACAAGGCCAGCCGGGTCAGGGTATGGAAGGCGCGGACATGCGCGGCCAAAACCGGGATCCGCTCGGTCGCAATGCGGGTTCGAACGGGAATATCGGCACCGACGAGGGATTGCTTCAAGGTGAAGATGTGTATCGTCGTGCGCGCGAGCTCTTGGACGAAATCCGCCGCCGCTCAGGCGAAGGGGAACGGCCGGAGATTGAGCTCGATTACCTGAAACGTCTGCTGGATCGGTTCTAAAGACCAGATCAGGGCATGAAGGCGCTGATCTGACCATCCAGCCACACGCGCAGCTGATCCACCATTAACACGTATGAATTCAACGCAGGTCCTAAAGCCGGAACAGCCTCCGCGATGGTGGGCGCATTGGCATAAAGAAGAACCAAAAGCGCGACGATCAAGAGAGGTATGGCAAACCCACGTGCAAACCCGCGTTTGCGTTTGACCTCCTCCGACAGTGTATCGGTTTCTTCAATCGGCCTTGTCGGCGTTTCTGACCGGCGCAGACTGGAATTGATTTCATCGATATCCGGCAGACGATCTCGTCTGGAGTTCTTTGCGGCTGCGGTGGCAGTGGCAACAGCATCTTCTATGCTGGGCTCTGCGTCCGGTCCTTTAAGGCGTTCCATCCGGGCGCGTGCTTCTTCTGCCCGACGCTCCGCATCGTCAGTGGTATCATCCAGCCCTAGATCCGGTTGGGTTTCTAAGCCGCCGCTTTCTTCTGCGCGCATCCGCGTTTCATGTGCGGCTTCTTCTTGAAGAATGTCCTTAACTTCAGGATCCAGATCCCGCGGTTTCGGTTCAGCCGCAGTTGGGATTTGCTCGGGCAGGTCGTCCTCTGCCGGCATTGTCGCTGCCGGCTCTTCGGTCGTAACGATTGGCTCGGAGGCCTCTGGTTCTGCGGTTTCCGGAACTTCCATGCTTGGATGGGGTTGGAACCATGTCGTGCCGCAATTCGAACACTGAACGTCCCTCCCATCCTGGGGAATTACGTCATCGGGTACTTCATATTGCGCACCGCAATTAGGACATGTCAGCCGCATCCTGCCCCCTCATCTAGAACTATGTTCTGCCTGCTCAGCAATTAATTTTTTTGTAAGTATATGATTTTCCAGATGAAGAAAAAAGAGGCAATGCTCGGGCAGTTCTGCGCCGTTGCAGATCTGCCCAAGACGGATTGAAACCGGGTGCGGGGTGAGGCACAAACACGCCAACAATCCAAGGGGCAGCACACGTGATTGAGCTGGAAAATGTAGCCTACAGCTATGGCGGTGGGGAGCTTCTGAGTGATATCTCGCTCCGATTACAACAAGGCTCGTTCCATTTTCTCACCGGTCCGTCCGGGTCGGGGAAAACGACGCTGCTCAAACTATGTTACGGTGCGCTTCTCCCGACGACCGGCAGCTTACGCGTGTTCGATACGGATCTACGAGGCCTGGACCGCGACCAAGTGGCGATGATGCGCCGTCGCATGGGCGTTGTGCACCAAGATTGCCGGTTTTTAGATCATCTGCCGGTTGATGAAAACATTGCGTTGCCCTTGATCGTTTCGGGTCGAGATATCTCTGCGGCCACGACAAATCTTCAAGAGTTGATGAAATGGGTTGGATTGCACGAACGCTCGGCCGCCTTCCCTCCAGAGCTGTCTGGCGGAGAGCGGCAACGCGCAGCGTTAGCGCGGGCTTTGATTATGTCGCCGGACGTGATTCTGGCAGATGAACCGACCGGAAACGTCGATTGGGAGATGTCGCAGCGTTTGTTACACTTGCTGATTGAACTGCATCGCATGGGCAAAACGATTTTGATTGCCACGCACGATCTGCAACTTATCCGTTCGGCCAAGTCACAGGTTCAGGCCCGCGTTCTGCGCATTTCAAATAGGCGACTGCAACTTGCAGGGGCGGATCTCTGATGGCGACATCCTCTAAGCCGTTTTCGCTGTCAGACAGCAACGCTGACCGCGTCGTACCGCCCACAGGCTTTACCGCATCACTGACTGTGTTCGCGGCGGGCGCTATGGCGTTTCTTGCTGTCTTCGCGTTGGCTCTTTCGCTGGCAGCTGGTCGTCTAGCGGACCGTTGGGGCGACGAGTTGGCAAGAAGTGCGACTTTGCGCATCAGCGCGCCTGCGGATCAGATCGCGGCGCAGACCGAGACAGCTCTCCGGGTGCTGCGCCAGACACCAGGTGTGGATCAGGCACGGGCTCTGAGCAATGACGAACAAGCTGCGCTTCTTGCGCCGTGGTTCGGCGCTGACCTGCAGATCGCGGATTTGCCAGTGCCGCAGCTTATTGAAGTTATCGAAACCGCTGACGGCTTTGACGCCGCTGGTTTGCGATTACGGTTGGCCGCCGAAGTTCCAGGCGCCGTTTTGGACGACCACACAAGATGGCGAGAACCATTGGTTGATGCTGCTGGCACCCTCAGACGCCTTGGCCTGTTTTCGATCCTGCTGATTACCGGCGCTATGGCCACGATGATTACGCTTGCGGCGAACTCAGCGCTTGCCGCAAATGGCCAGGTGATTGAAGTCCTGCGCCTGGTTGGTGCGCGTGACCGCTACATTGCGAAGGCATTTGTCCGCCGCTTTACTCTGCGCGCTTTTCTCGGCGCAGTCGGTGGGATGTTATTGGGTGTGTTGGCGGTGTCGTTGCTCCCTGAGGCGTCCGTTGAAGGGGGCGTTCTTACCGGTCTTGGGTTTCAAGGTCTTGGCTGGCTCACCCCGCTCGCGATTCCTGCGTTAGGGGCTGTTGTCGCTTTTGCATCGACGCGCTATGCCGCAAACCGGGTTTTGAAGGGTCTAAGCTGATGCCGTATCCGGTCCGTTGGGTCATCTCGCTGGTCTTTATGGTGCAGATATACATTGCCATGCTGATATTAGGCATCGTCTTTGCGCCTTATGCCCTGCTGTCTCGCGAGGGCGCGTTCATGGCGTGCAATACCTATTGCCGTTGGGTTTTCTGGTCTGCCCGCTGGATGATTGGGTTGCGGACCGAGGTGCGTGGGAAAGTTCCAACCGGTGAGGTGATGATCGCGGCCAAGCATCAGTCGTTTCTGGATATCATGATGATATTCCATGCAGTCCCGCGCGGTAAGTTCATCATGAAGCGTGAACTGTTGTGGACCCCGATTATTGGTATCTATGCCAAACGACTGGGCTGCGTTCCGGTGAACCGGGGCAAACGTGGAGCGGCTATTGCAAAAATGGTCAAGGACGTCGCAAAGGAGTTTGCCGAACCCGGGCAGCTGATCATCTATTCGCAAGGAACCCGCGTCGCGCCTGGGGCCAAAAAGCCCTATAAAGTGGGAACTGGAGTTCTGTATTCAGAACTGGGCCAAGACTGTGTGCCAGCGGCGACAAATGTAGGGGTGTTCTGGCCGCGCACGGGTATCATGCGCAAACCGGGATTGGCCGTCGTGGAATTCCTCGATCCGATAGCGCCGGGCATGCCGCGCGACGACTTCATGGCGCAGCTCGAAGAGGTGGTTGAAGCACGGTCGGATGCGTTGATGCAAGAAGCGGGGTTTGATCCAAATGGAGTTCATCAAATCAACTGAGGCGCTTGAGGCGCTTTACGGAACACCGGGCGCACCAGCTTTGCGCAAGGTTGCACGTCAAATGACGCCCCTTTACCGAGAATGGATTATGGCGTCGCGCTTTTGCATTCTGACGACCGTTGGTCCAGATGGAACAGATGGCAGCCCGCGTGGTGATGATGGTCCCGTCGTGAAAGAGCTGGACCCGGGAACCTTGGCTATGCCGGATTGGCGCGGGAACAATCGCTTGGACTCATTGCGCAACATCGTGACAGACGGGCAGGTGAGCCTGATGTTCATGGTACCCGGCTCAAACACGGCCGTGAGAGTTAATGGCCGCGCGCAGCTCACTGCAGATCCGGATCTGAGGGCGCGTTTTGAAAAAAAAGGCCGCCAGCCTGCAACTGTGATCGTCATCTCGATTGGTGAGATCTACACTCAGTGTGCGAGGGCACTGATCCGGTCTGGTCTATGGAACCGGGATGACAGCGCGGGTTTGCCGACACCCGGGGAAATCCTGGCTGAGATGACGGATGGGGAAGAGGGCGGGCTGGCCTATGACACAGCGTGGCCTGCGCGGGCGGCCAAAACCATGTGGTGATCGCACCGCCCTGCCATTTCGTGTGTGCTGTCCTTGTCTATATGGTAAACTTGATCAAACTGCTTCAGCACCGATCGCGCGGACCTTCTCCATCCAGCGTTGTACCATTCCGGGCTTGGGATAACTCGCGCCCGCAAACCAGGTAAACTTCGTAGGTTTGATCCCAACAAATCCCAGAACTTGTCCCTTTAACTGCCAGATCAGCGCCCGGCGATACACCAGTCGCATGAACCAACCGGGTGTGTCGGATGTCAGGATCACGCGTGCTGTGCGACCTGAAAGCATCGGGGCAGGGAGGCCGAAAGCGGTTGTGTTGCGGGTATCGAATGCGCGGCCTGGAATAAAGGCGCGATCGATCAGCCCTTTTAATCGCGCCGGTAACCCGCCCCACCACATCGGCGTCGTGAGGACGAGATGATCGCTCCATTCGATGTTGGAGAGGACCTCCTCAAGCGCGGGTTCAAGTGGTTTGAAGTCTGAGTAGTTGCCCTGTCCGAAATCGTCATCGAATTCCAACTGGCCCAAATGCGCAATGCGTACGTCGTGGCCCGCGTCCCGCGCGGCTTGCGCGTATGTCTCGGCAAGGCTGCCGTTCAGGCTGGTTCCGGCGGGATGCCCGTTCAGGACGAAAATCTTCTTCTGTGTCATGAGATGCTCCAAAATTGACTGTGGTCACTTTTTAATTCAGTAAAATGACCATGGTCAATAATAAATTTGACCATGGTCATAAAAAATGCGATGAACAGATATGGCAAAAGCAGTTCAACAACGCACATTGAAGACGCGCGCCCGGTTGATTGAGGTCGCGGAAACCCTTGTAAAAAAGGGCGGATACGAAGCGCTTCGAGTGGAAGAAGTCGTCCTGGGTGCTGGGGTTGCGAAGGGCACCTTTTTCGCCCACTTTCGCGACAAAGACGCCTTGATGGAGATCTTGATCGGTGTCGAATTGGATGCCTGTTTGGATCAAGCGGCATCTGGTCCTGTGCCTGATTCCATCGAAGACATCATAGGCGCGCTAAGGCCCTACCATCTTTGTGTGAGTGCCGAGCGCTATGTTTTCGATTTGGTGTTGCGCTATTCCGGTGCCGCGGGGATCGCGGAAATCGGACCCATCGCGCGGACGTTCGAGCGGTACTTCAAGTTAATTGAGGGGTGGATGCAACAAGGCGGCTATCGCCGCGACGTCTCACCGGCGCTCTTGGCGGAGGGCGTTCAGGCATTTGCCATTCAAGCGTTATCACTGCAGTTTTGCGCGCTACACCATTCCACGCATTTCGAAGATCGGCTGAAAGTCTATTTGGGCGCCTGGTTGCTGCCCGGCGACGCCTAGGCCGCCGGGCGCAGTTTATCAGCTATGAATTGGCCCGTCGCCGCAGGCCAACGCGGCCTCGCGCACGGCTTCCGAATAGGTCGGGTGCGCATGGCAAGTCAGGGCGACATCCTCGGCCGATGCGCCGAATTCCATCGCGACGCAGATCTCGTGAATGAGGTCCCCTGCAGCGGGTCCGATGATATGGGCCCCCAGAATGCGGTCCGTTTCCTTGTCGGCCAATAGTTTAACAAAACCGTCAGCTGCAAAGTTCGCTTTTGCACGGCCGTTACCCATAAAGGAGAACTTGCCAACCTTATAGGCGCGGCCTTCCTCTTTTAGCTCGTCTTCGGTTTTGCCGACATTGGCCACTTCTGGATGTGTGTAAATCACACCGGGAATGACGCCGTAGTTCACGTGCCCATGTTTCCCGGCGACTTGTTCAGCGGCAGCCATGCCTTCATCCTCGGCCTTGTGCGCCAGCATCGGGCCATCGATACAATCGCCAATGGCGTAGATACCTTTGACATTGGTCTGCCAATCACTACCCACTTTGATCTGCCCGCGCGGCGACATCTCGACGCCAAGCGCATCAAGCCCCAAACCATCGGTATAGGGTTTGCGCCCTGTCGCCACCAAAACGACATCGGCGTCGATGACGTGTTCACTGTCATCCTTACGCAGCTTGTAGGTAACTTTGGCTTTGGTTTTGGTCGCCTCCGTCTTTTGCACGGCGGCGCCCATGACAAACTCAAGACCTTGTTTCTTGAGGATCCGCTGGAATGTCTTCTGGACTTCGGCATCCATGCCCGGGGTGATCGCATCCAGGAATTCGATGACGGTCACCTCTGCGCCCAAACGGCTGTAGACCGACCCTAGTTCCAGGCCGATGACACCTGCACCGATGACAACCATTTTCTTTGGCACTTTGCCCAGCTCAAGCGCGCCGGTGGAGGTGACGACCACTTTTTCATCCACCTCGACACCCGGCAAGCTACTGGGCTCGGACCCGCTGGCGATGATGATGTTTTTGGCTGTGTGTACCTCGTCACCGACCTTCACTTGACCGGCGGCAGGAATAGATCCCCAGCCTTTCAACCAATCGATCTTGTTCTTTTTGAACAGAAACTCGATCCCCTTGGTGTTTTGACCGATCGTGTCTTCCTTGTAGGAGAGCATCTGCTTCCAATCGACTGAGGGCGTTTTGCCCTTCAAACCCATGGCGGCGAAGTTGTGTTCGGCCTCATGCAACATGTGCGAGGCGTGCAGCAGCGCTTTTGACGGGATGCATCCAACATTCAAACAGGTGCCGCCCAGCGTGTCACGCCCTTCGACACAAGCTGTCTTGAGGCCCAGTTGTGCGCAGCGGATGGCACACACATAGCCGCCTGGGCCCGAGCCGATGATGATCACATCATAGTTTGCCATGAATTTGGTCCTTTTTGTCTTGTGTCGGACCGGGGCGATGCCCCGGTGAGTACTTGTAAACCCAAAAAAGGTCAGAAAAGCGCTGCAATCAGCATTAGGCTTGTTGCTCCAAACCCCACAAACCAAATCAGGCTGCGCCAGGGCGAGAGGCCGAAATAGTAGGC
>CAYODE010000107.1:0-1403 GCA_964402685.1 uncultured Aestuariivita sp.
GTAACTCCCTCGCGGAGACGCACGCCTGGTTCGATTCCAGGGTCGCCCACCATTCCCCACAAAACCAGCGATTTGGGCTGCGCGAGCCGCCGGTGGGCCACGATGGTGGAACACATCATGCGCCTCCCCGCCTATCTGGGCACTTTTCGGCATGGCATTTTCGACTTCCGCTCCCCAGTTCCAGCGGCATATCACCCAAACGGAAAGCGAACCCAAATCAAAGTATCTTTTCGGCACTCGCAGCCCGTCTGACGCAACGGATTTCTCACGGCTGCTGACCGTCGCTGGATACTCCGCCCTATCGCATCAAAAGTTCCGACGTATACGTTACGACGAAATGAGAGAACACATGCGGGATCACTTCGGAGAATTACTCCGAGAGTTCCGCAAACGAAGCACCAAAGAGGGTCCAGTTTCACGCCAAGACCTCTATACCCTGAAAGCCTCTCAGGGGTTCGCTGAGGGCGATACTGGCGTTTGGGTCACCATGATCTATCCTGACGGCGAAAACGCGACTTCTGTATTTGTTTTGCTAAGCCCGTGGGATCACGCCAGAGTCCGGAGGGCCTGAGCGGGATTTGCCGCTTGGTGAGGTGCACAAGAGCTATCGAGAGTATCTTGGAAGGGCTGCAGAGCACAAAACCGGGTCCGACACCCATCCCGTTGGATGAAGTCGCAAGCCGAGCATTGGACGAAGCACAAACCAGAGCTGCGGAAAGCAGGATTGAAACAGACGCTCTGCCGCTATCGGACGTGCTTTCGAAATACTTCGTAGAGTTGGAGCGAGCCAAAGCACTCGCCGCTAAAACCGAGGGCGAGAAACGGGGCGCACGAGCCCTCATATCAGAACTCATAGGCAAAAGGGCTTTCTATTACATGACGAAAGCAGATGCTCAAGAAGTCAAAGCCGCCTTCGTCAAGTTACCCAGAACCCGGCGCAAGTGCCCAAAGACCAAAGACCTATCATTGAGTGAGAGGCTGGAGGCTCCCAACGTGAACTGTATCGCGGAACGCACCATGAACGTGTCTCTAGGGCATATGCAGCATTTCCCTGGTTGGGCACTGGACAACGGCTATACTGTAGACAACATCTTTCACGGTCTGTGCCTCAAACGAAACGCTCGCGGGAGAAATGAAGGCCACAAGGCATTCACTAGAGAGCAACTCCGGCTCATTTTCTCGCACCTCACGGACCCAAGACGCCCATTGGCGAAGAAAGACACACATAAGTGGCCGGCCCTCATCGATATGTTTAGCAGCACCCTGCTGCCACCTTTGCGGGAGCAGCTGCGGTTGCTGCAAAGCATTGCAACCGGGCCGAGTTTCCCGCATCAAACAATTGCAAAGAGGAAGTCCTCGCCGCCGATATTGGCGGCGTCTTCCTGGGAGATCGAAAGGATGCG
>CAYODE010000107.1:1503-13128 GCA_964402685.1 uncultured Aestuariivita sp.
GAGAACTCGTCTCCGAACGCATCGCCGGTGCTGTTGGACGGATCGGTCATGTCAATCGTCAGGCCCGAGGTCGATCGAACATAGGTCACATTCGCCCCGTCGAGACCACCGATGAAGATATCGGAGCCCGCCCCGGCGAGGAAGGTATCCCGACCCGCGCCGCCATAGATGACGTCATCGCCAGCGCCATCGAATATCCGGTCGGCACCGCCATCGCCGAAAATGCGCTGTCCAACATCGACAACACCATTGCCGTTTAAATCAGTGAAGCGGTGATCAATACGATCGTTGCCAGAGCTACCGAAAAGATCGGGGCCTGCAGACTCAAAGACAAAATCATCGGCGGACAGCGCAGCCGCGTCTGCATCGCTGAGCGCCAACAACGCCAAGCTTTCGCCACTGTAAGAGACCTGCATATCGACAAACCCCGCCGCGCTGGTCGGTTTGGCGGTGATCATCAGTTGGTCAAACCAGCGCACGCCCCAGGCGGAGAGATCGATGTTATCCGAAGCGACCTCGAAGTCAGCGATGATGTCCTCTGCACCGTCTCCAGCCTGCAGCACAAAGGTATCACTCCCTAGACCGCCGCTCAGATGTTCAAGTCCGGCACCGTCATGGATGACATCATCGCCGCCTCCGCCGAAACCAGACACGTTTGCTGACAAGCGGATAACATCAGCAAAACCGGTTCCGAGCACCCGCTCGATACTGTTGCTGGTGTCACCCGCCGCATCGCCCGTACTGTTTGCTGCATCGAGCATGTCGATGATAAGGCCGGTTGTTGAGCTAGCATAGCTCAGTTCATCAGTACCTGTGCCACCATCATAATGGTCTGCTCCGACGCTGGCGAAGAACTGGTCGTCACCACCATCGCCGTAAGACGCATCATTGCCATTGCCGTCGTAGATGGCGTCGTCGCCGGCACCTCCGTAGATCACATCGTTCCCGTCTTCGCCAAAGATCGTGTCGTTTCCTGCACCGCCGTTCAGTATGTCGTCGCTGGCTCCTGCCCCTTCACCCTCAGGGTCCAAATAAACAACATTAATGACATCATTGGCGTTCGTTCCGTCGACAGAACCTAAACGCGACGGAGCGGGGACCGGAATGCCGCCACCATTTGTAAAGGCTTCATCTACGAGGCTCGCAAACCCAGCACCGGTGTCATCCATGGTAATGGAGATAGCTCCATTGCCCGAGATGACAGCGCCACTCATGCCACCACCAGCGATAAAAAAGCCTGGTGGGCTATCGAAGCTCGTCCGGTCAAATCGGTTTAAGGTTAACAACGGGGGTTCATCACCAGAGGGGTTAGCAGCACCTGTACCCTTCAGCGAATAGGCCGCGAACACATGATACTTTCGCTCTCCATCGAGGGAGTCCACCACATGAACCGCCCGAGTGGGGGCATAGTCCTCGTTCCAATCGTCCGGAAACCGGTCCGGTCCGGTTTCGTCGACATACTCAACCAGCACCAAGACTTCATCTTTAGCACCGCGCGTGAAAATCGTTCCATTGAAGCCGTCGAGGAAACTCTGATTGTAGAAGTCGAAGCCTCCACCGAAACTTACCGTCACCTCTTCGACAACCACTTCCGGATCCACTTCAACCGAAGATATGATTATCTCCGTTGTAACAGAGCCGAACGATGGCGCGGTTAGCTTGTAGAAGCCAAATGACCCAGGTCCACCGCCGACGTCTGGAGGTCCAAAGAGAATTTCTGGTCCGAAGCCTCCATAAAACACGCGGTCGCCAGCGTCGGGATTGATTATTACTGCATCAATCAGTGTCCAGTCGAAGCTTTGCCCGAGACCCAGGTTGTCGAGTTTAAAGGTGTGGAAGTTGTCCTCAGTGAGGCCGTCAACGTTAACCACCATCAGTCGGGTCTGGCCCTCGATGCGTATTACGTCGGCGCCGCTCCCTCCCCAAATAACAGCTGTGCCAGGGTCTGGTGGACCCTCCGGTCCAAAAGGTACCATTTCTGGAGCATTTTTGATGGTGAACGTGTCATTGCCACCCCCACCCGCAAAATACTCCACGCCGCCGTCTGAGGCAGAGACAAAGGTATCGTCGTGGCTCGTGCCAACTACGCCTTCGATATCCGTGTAGGTATCACCTTCGGCATGCCCGCCGGTACCGGTTCCGGTCGAAAAGTTGACCGATACGGCACCGCCTCCACTGGCAAAATAGATGAAGTCTTTGCCAGCGCCGCCATCAATCTGGTCGGCACCACCACCGCCTGCGAGGTCGTTGTTAGAGGCATCGGCCAAAATCTCATCGCTTTGTGACGTACCCACGATATTTGTAAGGCCAGACAAAGCAATTGTTCCAGTTGCGGTATCCAGCACACCCACATCCAAGTCCAAAAATGCAGACTGCGCCAAGTCAAGTATTAGCGTGTCGCCGACGGGGCCATGGTCACCACTACCGTCAAAAGAGTCCCCATGAATTGCAACGAGGTTCGACGAGAAAACTCCCAACTCACCACTAAGGACGAAGGTATCGTCAAAGGCGCTGCCATAGATATACTCGATGCTGTCAAGAACGTCAGTTGAGCCATACCCATCCTCGGCTAAGAAAGTGAATTCAGAGATTCGAGCAACGATTCCCTTGGAGGGTCCCTCGCCAGAATTCTCCTGCACATCCTCAATGTGATGATATGTGGCTGTATCTAAACCGCTGCCACCCAACAAAACGTCCTCACCGGCGCCGCCGTTCAATACATCATTGCCTCCGTTACCATTCAGTGTATCGTCGCCAACGAAACCCGTCAGAATGTCATCAGCGCCACCAGTTCTAACTATGTCATCTGACGCAGTTCCCTTAATATCAAAAGGCGGCGCCAATTCCTGGTGGCGCAGACGCACAGCTAGTGGAACATTACCCGTCATGAGATTTGAGTCTGAGCCGGGGAAACCTAGGCCCATATCAAAAACCGTCTCAATGGGCTCTGGGTTGGGATTGTATGGATCTGGCGTCGGTGTCGTAGTGACGACAATGTCAGCTGGTGTAACGGCGCCTTCGTATTCTGAAAAATTTATTCCTACAGCGTAAAGTAGAGAGTTTATATATGTATTACTGTTGAAATTGTGATCATAGAAAAGTGAGAACTGCGAGTTCGGGTCGAGAAAGGTGTCATGAAACTGAAGCAGAATACTCCAAACGTCCGCTGGATTTCGATTGCCAACGTCGAGCGCAGTGGCAGCATACCACCCATCAACGCCGGCATTGTAAGTATGTTGAGGATTAGTATGATCTCGTATGGGTTCGAACACCCAATCGCCACGAAGCGGGTTTAGCCTTTCTTCGGCTTGCACTTCTAGTTCGGCCGCTCCGTAGACAATTTGCAAGTGCCCGAAGCCCGGATTTGTAAGCAATTCTGCTCCCGCGTTCTGTCCAAGGTTGATTCGATTGCCTGCAAGAATTAACTGATTCACTTGTTACCCTACTTCAGATGAATTGAATTATGAGAGACAGAAACGCGAACGACACCAACATCCGGCGAAAAACTCACGACTACATCCATTGAACTCGTACGGCGCTCAATCCCTCTGCGAGTCCAATAATTCCCATAGCGCGCGCCATGTTCTCTGGTGTTCCACTGCATTGAGAATTGTATCAGTTCACCAGCCACTCCACGAAGGTGAGCGACTGCTGAAATATCCACCTGGAACGGGTTCGCAAACCCCTCCTGCACAAGCCAAGATTCTATTTCTCGAAGTGAGTTAAAGTCCGAGAACAGGTGAAAGAGACATATTTCAATTTCCTCCACCGTGTTGAGGTCACTCCACCCAAACGAAGCGACTGACTCAGGCCGTTCTCTTGATACGGTTTCAACGCAATCTTCTGGAGTGCCATAGCGCTCTGCCAGCGCATCCGTAAGCTCGTCAGACCGAGCAGGACCTGATTCCCGTGCAAAGGCGCGCAACTCCTTTGGTTGTATTCTATCTTCGGCTTGCACGATGCCTGTTTCTAGCATCCGTTCGAAGGGCAACAAACCTGTTGAAGGGGAAGTGTATAGGAAAAAATGGGAAAATGCGATCGAAACGATAGACAACACTACGAAGCGCCTCTTAGCTCGAGATTAGGCGGTCTTTTGTTGCCTAATGAGTCCTGACTTCGCGTCACTACCGCTCTACCTTTCATAAACACTGTTTAGGCATAATCTTGATTTTTCAATTTCACAATGCCGATCTTGCAGAAACGACACTCTGCCTCGTTTTCGTGTTTTAATCTTTTTTACTGCAACGGCAATTGGGCACGACCAACATTCAGGACAGGGCGTTTGGTGTCCCATCTGGGACGAAGGAAATGGAGAGCGGCTATAGCCCGGCCATCTAATCGGTATGGTTTGCAATGAAAGATTTTCACCCTTTTGCCACTCAGCAATGCAACGTCGGCTCGGTGGTCTTTTGGTTTGCGGCGGGACTGGGTTGCGGAACACAAAACTGACAGAGTCTATCAGCATGGCTTCAAGCCAATAGCATCCGCAATCATAGCACATTGAATTGATTTAGGCGAAACGAAGAAGGCCCGATCGAGCCAGCTTGCTATCAACGCTGCATGATCGTCGGAATCGAATACGGTCTCCAGATACGCCTAACCATGTTCGCGAAAATGAACCCAGCCACCTCCAGCGCGGCAGTTGCCGCGCAAGGATGGGTTAGGGTACGGACGTCGCTTTTCGACCGCAAGGCCACGCGCTTTCTACGAGCTTTCTGAGCTTGATTCGTGCATGCTGGGTCAGGATAACTTAGGAATGCAGGCGGCTTTTGCAGCTGTCAGCTATATCAGTCGCCATCGTGTCACTCCTAGCTCAATGCCGTTTCGATACGAAGTTGCGCGAACCCGGTATAGTGTTTTTCAACAGCTAATCCCTGTTGCCGCGCAAATTCATCGACTGCCGTTTTAGCGCCTGGCCACTTCGTCTTGTCCGTTCCACGATCGTATTCATCCAGCAAAATGATCGATCCCGGCAATAGCTTCGGCGCAAAGAACGCGAAGCAGTCCATATAGCTTTGATAGAGATCCACATCGAGATGAAGCAGAGAGATCGGTCCCCCGTCGTATTCCGCGAAGGAGTCTGGAAAGAAGCCCTGCATGTAACGCGGCCTGTCTGCCAACTCTGGCTGCCCAGTGGTGCCGGCAATGTAGTCTCGGACCCAAGCAACGCTGAAACCTTCATATACCTTCATCCGGTCGGGCGAAAACCATTCGGCGTCCTTCTCATTGCCCTCGGGAAATCCGGAGTAACTATCAAACGCCCAGAGTGGGCGTTCATCACCATGACCATCGAGAAACAGGCTGAGCATCGCCAGGCTGAATCCAGTCCCGACGCCGCATTCCACCACTGCACCACCGAGGGCGGATGTCTCGTTCACAGCGTCAAGAATCTGTAGTGACTTCTGCGTCGTGCGCGGAAGCGGTTGCGGTCGCCATCGATCCAATAGATCCGACTGCGGTCGGGCTAGGCGACGGAGTACGGCGCGAAATCGCATACAATACGTCCTGTTTTCCTGGCTTCTCGGCTACCGTACTTGGCGGCCAGAAACCATTGAAGAAATAGTTACCGCTCGCACGTGAGATATGCCTCCACCCGCGAGATATCGTCGAGGGTGTCAATGGATACATTCAGCCCTTCGATCACAACAGCTCCTGTACGGGTCCCCATAATGGATTTTTTCCGGATAATGCAGTCCCGCGTTATTGCGTAGGCGACGCCGTTGCGGTGATAGACAGGTGACAATTGCTGCCGCGCGATGATCTGTGCGCCGCGCGGGCAAAAAAGCTCCATGCAATCGCCACTGATAGAGAGTTGCTTTAAAGGATGGTACTTTAGATCTGTTGGTGACACCGTCCAGACCGCATCATAGTCGCCGCCTACCAACGTCGCGATCGTGTCACTCACATTGACCGCGGTTCTAAGAGGCGATGTCGGCTGCAACATGACCACGATGTCGAAGGTTGTCTCATCAATCTCCTCACACGCCAGCAGCGCATGGTGAAGCACTTCCCAGTCACCGACCCTATCACCGGACAACTCAAAAGGTCGACGAAAGGGCGCGGCGAGGCCGTGAGCCTCCGCCTCTGCGGCGATACCGTCATGGTCTGTTGAGACGACGCAGCGATCGATCTCGGGAACCTCGGCGGCGATGGCTGCGGCATGAGCGACTAGAGACTTTCCATCAACTTCGCGAAGATTCTTTAGCGGGATCCCTTTAGAACCGCCTCTAGCAGGCACGATTGCCAAAATGCGACGCCCGGCTAGCATAACAGCAGCCTAGCATGAACATCCGCAAGTGTCATCAACGGCTCGTCCGTAAGGCGATCACCGACTGCAAAGAACCCAGTCTGCATTGCGTTTGCGCTGGCCCGATCATCCGGACCGTCGCCAATCACGACGATGCGGCTCGGGTCTGTTCCGGTTTCCGAAATCAGTTTTTCCAGCGTTTCCTGTTTTTTCGCTGGCCGACCATGAATTCCATCAAATAAGTTCATCCAGCCGCGACCCTCCAAAATGAGTCGAAGCGAAACGAGCGGAGTTGCGGAACTAAGATGAACGAGTATAGGAGCGGCCTGTAGCGCTTGCAGGAGTTTCACTGCGCCCCTGCACTCCGGTGCTTCAGTGACTCGTCGATCCACAATGCAACCGTATCGTTCAGCGATGTGTTGCGCACACGCCGGATCGAGGCCTAATTCGCTGGCAAAGCGCTTCGCCACCATGTGTCGATCATCCCCAGGGGCGGCGCGCGCAGCCTTCATGGCTTCGACTCCGCCCTCGTAGTTTTCCGCAAGCAGATCAAACCCTTCATTCTTCAACGCGTTCGAGTGCACAAGTGTTCCATCGAAATCAAACACGACGATGTCGAATGGGCAGGTCATTTTCTCTTGAGCGCTTCGTCCAGCTGGAAGCGTCCCCAATGATCAACCACGGTCTTGCGCTCTTCATGCTGGAGCCGGTTGATGGCAGGGTCGCGATAGACAGAATCGCCTTTATGAGCCGTGGTCGAGATTTCCTCGAAAACGCACCCGGTTTCGGTCCAAAAGCGATGCCAGACCCCTGGCCGCACAGTTAGCGTGTCGCCTGGGAGAAGCATCCGCCTCTGCCCGTCAAGTTCGATCACAAGCTCGCCATTGATCACAAGGAATGTCTCTTCCTTCAGCTTGTGATAATGCAGCGGATGAGACTGCCCGGCCAACTGAACAAGGATCTTTTTAGCGTAATCCCGATTGATGACCGTAATCATAACGACCCCGGTTTCATTGAAGTTTTCGACGCCGTAGTGGTGCGAGTATTCTGTTGTGAACTCATGGGACAATGGAACACGGGCTCGGGTGAGCAGCGATTTGGCCTCATGCACTGCCCGTTTCAATATCATTTCGCGGCCGCGCTCCGGGATTTTTAGCGCGCCGGGCAGCAAGGCCCCATCTTTGTCAACCGCCTCGACTGCCACGATCCCGTCTGCCCACTCACCAGAACTGAGTTGCCCGTGTCGGTACGGGAAGGCGAAATAGACATCGTCACGCTCAAGCACTTGGCCCTTTTCGACAGCGGCCTTTGCAAAGACACCGCGTTTTAGTCCATCGATGGCCTCGGCCTCTTGCGGCAATGGCTCGCCACGCTCCTGTTCGCCGATGATGATCTTGGCGCGCTGCCAAGCCTCAATCCAATCGCTTATCTGCAGCGGCGTGGCAGAATACTTGTTGAGATTGATTGTTTCTGTTTCGATACCGACGTGGCGTTCGAACATCCGCGCGCCTAACGCAAGCGCAAGACCGACATGAACCGTGTCGGCAGGGCTTTCGTGTGTCGACCATCCGATGACTGTGTTGGTGTAACGTTCCCGGAGTCCGGCGATATTGCCCAAGTTGCAGGCATCATCCGGGGTGGGATAGATCGACACGCAGTGCATCAAGGCAAAGTCACAGGCCCGATGCTGAAGAAAACTGTGAAGCGCATCCACTTCGTGCAGCCGAAGTCCGCCGGTCGAAGCAATGACCGGTAGACCAGATTCCGCCACACGTTCCAGCAAGGGCCAATCTGCAGCTGAGCAACTGGCCACCTTGATAAGGTCGAAGCCTATACGTTCGATTTGGTCGACCGAGCTTTCGTCAAACGGGGTGCACATGGCCAACATACCCTGTGCCCGAGCTTCGGCGACCAATATCTCATACTCATCCCACGACAGACATGTGGACAGAAACCGCGGCACGTGCTTATTGGAGGTCTCCTTCCTGTCATCGGGGTGCACGAATTCGGGAAGGTCACGAAACTGGAACTTCATAACTGCCCGAACGCCCCGCTCCGCGACTTTGACGCCACATTCGCGTATCACGCGCAGCCCGTGGTCCAGATCACCCTGGTGATTGTTCGCGAGGTCAAGGACGAAAAGGTCCGTAAAATCAAACTTTTGTTCCATGGCAGGATGTCCTCAATCTACCGAAAGTGCCTCAGGTCGGCAGCCCTTGCGACCGTCAATAAGCACGCGCCGCCCGGTTCGATCGCTGAGGTGAGCCGCAGCGACGACCAACATCGTGTAAAGCCCACGATCCAACGAAATCGGGCTTTGCGATCCGTCTTCCAGGCAGGCATCGATATGAGTTAACTCACGGATGAAATCGTCCGGCCGCGTCTTGGAAATGTCAGTAATGCCTTGCTCGGCACCATTAGGCGTAACCGCGACTCGATCAACACCGGGTTCTGCTCCGCAGGACCACTCCACTGCGCCATTATCAAACTGCATCCGCGCCCATTTGCGCGGTGGCTGTGTGACGACATCCTGTACACACCGCCCAATTAACCCGGATTCCGTTTCCAAAGTCAGCATGCACAACCTGTCATACTTGACCCGGTCGTCGATCACCCAATCCATACGCGCGGTCACTGCATTGACCAAACCTGCTCCCGCTTCGTGGGCGAAGTGCTGCCATAGATTGATCGCATGGGAATGCTCGCCGCTGGCTCCGCCGCCTTTATCCGAAAATCCAAGGTAGCTTTCCCATGGCCCGGCGAGCCAAGGATGCGCAGCAAAGATACCGCCCCAATATTCACGGAACTCCACATCAAGCGTAGCTAGATTTCCCAGCCTTGCGTCACGCAGGCTCGCTGACGCTTGTTCTGCCGCCGAGCCAACGGCATGGTCATAACCGGTGAATACGCGCACGCCCGCCTCCAAAGCACGTTGGCGCAATTCCTCGGCCCGGTCCAGGCCGGGGCCACAAAGTGGCTTTTCAATCAAAAGAGCAGTCGGTTTCTCCGCGATCGCAGCCAGGGCTAGCTCCATGTGTGTGTCGGGTGGCGTTCCTACACAGATGAGATCGAATCCGCCTTGCGGCACCGCTTCTGCCGACCAGAGCGTGATGGCATCGTCCCAAGCGCCGTAGCGGGCCGGATATATCTCGTGCTGCGTCCGATTCAATGCAGCGGGATCGGTATCGCATATGGCCACCTCCCAACCCATCCGCCGCGACGCATTTGCAAGGTGATTGCCGATTGACCCCGCTCCAATAACCTTGACCGTCGAGATCATGCTGTCCATCCTCGTTCTTTGATCGAGGCTCCTGCTAGCGCATAGCGAGCACGGTTTCCAGAAAGAATTCGGTTGATACGCTACATCGCCGAGTTTAATACAGCCCAAGACCTTGGAGCCCCCGACGCTGTGTCAAAGAAGCCAAAGATCGCCTTCGTCGTTTCTTCTGATTTGTTCGTGCGAAATTACTTCCTCACCGACGCTTTGTCGTTATTGGAACGACAAGCTGAGGTGACGTTTCTGGTCGCGGATAGCATCAAGAACCGCCATTCGATTGAAGCCAAACACCGCAACGTGGTGTACTATCCGACCGATGCGGCGCATCGAAAGCGGCAGTTCAAGACCTACAAGGTGCTGATGTGGCGATTTCGGGATCGCTCGAGTACCTTTCGCTTCCGCATTGATCGGATGTACGAGCCGAAAACAAACTTTGTTCGTCCCCTACTGGCCGATCCCATTGCCAATCTGAATGCCTTACGGGAAAGAATTGGCGTTGTCTTCCGCCGCGCACGGCTTTCATTGCGAGCGAATTGGCCTCTGTTTAACCTGATCCGTCAACGTCAGGTCATCGGTTTGGAGCCTTCCGACGGCATCGCTCAGGCCTTGGTCAACACCAACGCAGATCTCGTTGTCATGCCTTCAAGCGCGTTTGATCCAGACGGCAACGATGTCATACAACAGGCTAGACGGATGAACATTCCGACTCTGTTTCTCATCGACAACTGGGACAATCTATCCTCGAAATCAGTGATGCTGCTTAAACCCGACCATCTCGGGGTCTGGGGCGCGCAAAGCGTAAAACACGCTGAAAAGATTCAAGATTTCAAACCCGAACAGGTTTCTGTAATTGGCACGCCCCGCTTCGACCAATACTTTCGCATTCGGGATCATGCACACAAACGTCCCTTCGACTTTCCATACATCCTTTTTCTCGGAACGTCGCTGGCATTTGACGAAGCAAGTGCCTTGGAGCACCTCGAGTCCGTGCTGGAAAGACACCCACACAAGTTCGATGGCGTGCGGATCGTCTACCGCCCACATCCCTGGCGCGAGAGTCGGGACACCATCAATGGCCGCGGCCTCAAACGGGTAGACGTCGACCCACAAATGGCAGAGCAGTATCTTGGCGCAGGAAGCGGTATTACCTTCCAGCCTGATCTCTCCTACTATCCCGGCTTGCTGAGCAGTGCCGAAGTTGTCGTAGGCGGACTAACCTCGATGTTGATCGAGGCAACGATTTTCGGTAAGGACTACGTTGCTTTGACTTATGATGATGGCATCAACATCACCAACCAGCGCACGGTATTTCAGCGGTCCGAACACTTTCGCGGGATAGAACGGATTCCGTCCGTTGGCCTATGCGAGACAAAAGCTGACGTGGAACGTCTCCTCCTGGACGCGTGGGATTGCCGTGGTACTCGGGATCGCTCAGAAATAGATGTTGCGCGGGAGTACATCTTGTTCGACGACGGTCAGCTATATTCTCAGCGACTTGCTGCTCTCGTCAAAGGTTTGGCAAGTTGAGGCATATCCTGCAGCTAGGCACTATAGGGAGCTTGGGTTGGCTTGAGGCTTTGAAACTCATAGTTGAAACATACGGAATGGGCCTTTGAGGCCGTGCCAAAAATTCGCTTAGGCGAGCTCTAAAGCCATGCGTTCGGCCCGCAAGTATTCAACTTCACACCAGCGTTGAAGGCCTACGTCGCGCCTGTTTTGTGAAAAGGCAACGTGTTTCTAGCGCAGAAAGAGAGGCTTTGATTAGGGACTCCAATTGCAAAAAAGATCCTTCTTTGAGTCGCATCAGCACTCTCTTGTTTGCTCCAACTCTGGCTTAACACGATCCACTGAAACAAACGCTCGCGGCCAGTTGAGACAAGCGGCCGCGAGCAAGCTTTAGGCGATGCTTAGAACGAGACGTTCAGACCAAGCCGCAAGCCGTGATCGGCGAAGTTATCTGCCAAGCGGCCAGAGTAGCTGACGTTGAAAGTCGAGCCACCCGACAACGCGATGTCCAGCCCAGCCTCAATCATCAACTCGTTGCGCGCGACCGGCATGCCCTGAACATCGAACGCATTCCCGAGGAGCGAGGCACTCTGCA
>CAYODE010000108.1:0-13091 GCA_964402685.1 uncultured Aestuariivita sp.
CAATTATCTATGGCATGATCTTTATCGCCGTTTTGGCGTTGGTCGAAGGCATCTATCTGGTTGCTTTTGGTAAATCGATCAGCCTGAACAGCCGCGTCAATCGCCGGTTGGATATGCTGGAAAAAGGTGGCCAGCGCGAACAGGTGCTTGAGCAGCTCCGCAAGGAAATGCAGCAGCATATGAAGTCGCGGTCGGTCCCGCTGTATTCCCTTCTGGCCGACAAAGCGCAAAAAGGCGCTATCGCATTTTCACCCCGCCAGTTGATCATGATCATGATCGGCCTGGGTATGGTCGCGTTCGTCGGCTTGACCATCGGGACGGAAACCGACACGCCCATTCGGGTCGCATTGTCCGGCTTTATTGGTGTCGGAGCCGTTTACTTCTGGGTGAACTCCAAAGCTAAGAAACGCATCGGTCTGATCGAAGAGCAGTTGCCGGATGCCATCGAATTGATGGTCCGCAGTCTGCGCGTGGGTCACCCGTTTGTGTCCGCGATCCAAATTGTCGCAAAAGAAGTTCCGGACCCGCTGGCAACCGAAATGGGTATCATCGCTGATGAAGCTGCATACGGCCGCGACATCGCCGAAGCGCTTGTCGAAATGGCTGAGCGTCTGGACATGCAGGATTTACGGTTCCTCGCGGTCGCAGTCGGGATCCAGCAACAGGCCGGTGGTAACCTGGCTGAAATTCTGGATGGTCTGGCCAAGGTGATCCGCGCGCGCTTCCGGTTGTTCCGACGCGTCAAGGCGATCACCGCCGAAGCGCAATGGTCAGGTAAGTTCCTGTCCGGCTTCCCGCTTGCCTGTCTTGCGGTGATCCAGGTGACGGCGCCCAACTATTACGACGAGGTGCTTGACCACCCTTATTTCATCCCCGCCTGTTTCTTTGTGGGCATCATGCTGACGCTGAACCTGATCGTCATGCGTCACCTCACAAACATCAAGGTGTGAGCCGGAGAGTGATATGGAACTTCTGACAAACATTAACGACTTTCTGAAACTGCACCTGGGTGACTTTGGACCGCTGATCGTGGTCGGTATTCTGGGCATGTTTATGGTGCTGCTGACGGTTCCGTTCTTTCTGAACCAACCCGAGGACCCGCTGAAAAAACTGCAACGCGGTGCACAGGCAAAGAAGCCTAAGAAGTCCGAAAAAGAACGTCTGCGCCAATCCGGCCGCAACGAGCAGCTGGAGAAATTTGCGAACTTCCTTGAACCTCAGGACGTGGACCAACTATCCGCCATTCAGTTGAAGCTGACGCAAGCGGGTTATCAGTCGCGCGACGCGGTTCGCATGTTCCACTTTGCGCAGTTTGCTTTGGGCATAACCGGTTTGATCTTGGGTGTGGTCTACGTGATGTTCCTGTCTGGCGGGCAACAATTCAGCACGCAACAGACGGTGATGTATACTCTTGGACCGGGCATCGCGGGCTACATGTTGCCGAAGTATTGGGTGACGCGCCGTGTGGACGAACGCAAACAAGCCATTGAAGCGGCCTTTCCAGATGCTTTGGATATGTTGCTGGTTTGCGTTGAAGCAGGTCAGTCGCTGGACCAGGCAATCATTCGCGTCGCTAAAGAGCTGCGCGTCTCCTACCCCGCCCTTGCCGACGAGTTTGAAATCGTTTCCTACGAGATGAAAGCCGGTAAGGACCGCGCGACAGTTTTGCGCGACATGGGCACCCGCTGTGGTGTGGTTGACGTGTCCTCGTTCGTTACCGTCATGATCCAATCGCAGACATTTGGTACGTCTATCGCCGAAGCACTGCGGGTTTATGCGGGTGAAATGCGAGACAAACGCGTGATGCGCGCCGAGGAAGCTGCAAACAAGTTGCCAACCAAGATGACCCTTGCCACAATGGGTTTGACGGTCCCGCCCCTTCTGGTGATCCTGATTGGGCCATCGGCGCACAACATCCAGATGATGGGCACGATGTAAACCGGGCAGCAACGCACGAAAATAACATGCGGCTGGAGCAGATGAAGGAACACCTCGGCCGCATATCGCGCCACACAGCCTTTTTCGGACTGATACTGGGATTGGCCGCCTGTTCACCGGGCGGCTTTTCCCGTGAGGACGACAGTCCCTTCGCTCCCGGACCAGATCTGCGCGCCGATGCCGTAGACGGGGTGGAGGTTGGCCATCGCCTGATGCAAGCCGGCGAGTATGAACTTGCATTGGAAGCATTTACGCGCGCAGCGCTCGATCAGGGTTTAACGCCGGAAATCCTCACCAGTATGGGTTCAGCAAATCTCGGTTTGGGCCGATTGGGGCAAGCCGAAACCTTGTTACGCCGGGCTGTGCGGGAAGAACCCGAATGGCCAGAAGCCTGGAACAATTTGGGTGTTTTGCTCATGGAACAGGGCAAAACAGCCGAAGCTGTACAGATTTTCAAGAAAGCTTTCGCACTGGATGATGGCGAAAGCACATCAATTCGCGACAATTTGCGCTTAGCACTCGCAAAATCTGAAAATTCTGATAATAATCTATTGCAAGAACAACAATATAAACTCGTGCGTCGGGGAAGCAGCGACTTCCTGATAAGAACAGCCGAGTAGGTTTGAGACAGAGCAGTAAAAGGACGCAAAAATGCGCCATCCTAGATTTCTTGTACTATCCCTTTGCGGGGCGTTTACCCTTTCAGCTTGTGCAGATAGCGGCGAAGAAACCGTTGAACGCGCATTCCAAGACGTTAACGTTGTCGACGAAAGCAACCTCAGCGACGTGATGCTGACGGTCGCAGATCCAAATGAAGCGGTCACGTATTTCCAACGCACCCTTGAAAACGACCCCGATCGCATCGACTTGCAACGAAGCCTGGCCAAATCGCTGGTGCGTGCCCGTCGCAACACGGAGGGGGTTGCTGCCTGGGAACGCGTATCGAACCATCCCGAAGCGACCGATGCCGACCGTGTTGAATACGCCGATGCCCTGATCCGCACAAGCGATTGGGACAGAGCAGAAGAAGTGCTTGATGGCGTTCCGCCAACGCACGAAACCTTCCAAAGGTATCGACTTGAGGCGATGGTCGCCGATAGCAACGAAGAATGGAGCAATGCCGACAGCTTCTACGAAGTTGCCATTGGCCTGACAACCCAGCCTGCCAGCGTGATGAACAACTGGGGCTATTCCAAACTTACGCGAGGCGACTTTTCAGGCGCGGAACGTCTGTTCGGCGAAGCCATCCGTCAGGATGACAGCCTGTTCACGGCCAAAAACAACCTGGTTCTAGCCCGCGGTGCGCAGCGGAATTACATCCTCCCAGTTATCCCAATGTCTCAAATTGAAAGGGCTAAACTGTTGCATACGATGGGCCTCACTGCAGTAAAGCAAGGGGACGTTGAAACAGGAAAAGGCCTGATGCGGGAAGCCATCGAAACCCACCCTCAGCACTTTGAAGAGGCCGTTCGTTCGCTGCGCGCATTGGAACAAGCCTGATCCATGGCGCTCAGCTCGACCGAGGCACTTTGGTACCTGCCTTTCGTGCTGCCGATCTGCCTGTATGTCGCGTATACTGATCTCCGCGACATGAAGATCAAAAACGGCGCGGTCGTTGCTTTGGCGGGACTGTTTCTGGTGCTGGGGCTGATCACGCTTCCACTTCCAGAGTATGGCATGCGCATCGTGCAGATGCTGGGCGTATTGGTTGTAGGCATCATTCTGAATGCGGCTGGAGCGGTGGGAGCGGGCGATGCCAAATTCGTGGCCGCCGTATCCCCGTTTATTCCGGGCGCAGACCTTGCAATCGTGCTGATGGTGTTTTGCGCGACGTTGTTGGCCGCCTTCACAACGCACAAATTGGCCAAATTTTCACCATTGCGGCGTGTCACCCCGCATTGGCAAAGCTGGGATCGCGGATGGGATTTTCCGATGGGGCTGGCGCTGGGGCCTGGTTTTGTTTTGTATCTGGTCCTCGCCATTACGCAGCCGGCCTGAAAGAGGGACAAAAACCGCTTCAAAACACCTGTTTCGGCCCATTTTGGCCACAAAATCAGGGCATGAAGTCAAAAAACAAAAGATGAGGCGTTCACTATGAACATGCAGCCACAATCCGTAATGGCTCCCCCGCTCCCACGGTATCTGGAAGATATGCAGCTTCCAGTCGTCATGATGCGCGACATCCTTTTGAAAACGATTTTCCGTAAATCGGTGTCCACAGTTTCGGAGATTGCACGCGCGATCTGCCTACCGCCGTCAGTCACGCAGGAACTTGTAGACATGACGCGCGAGGAGAAATTGCTCGAGGCGACAGGGACGCTGAACGCCAATAACGGCAATGAAATGGGATACCAATTGACCGATGCGGGCAAGTCTCGCGCTCTCGATGCGCTGTCCCAGTCCGAATATTACGGACCCATGCCGGTGCCGCTGGTCGTCTATCGCGAACAGATCGAACGTCAATCCATCCGCAATATTCAGGTCACGCGCGATCAGTTGATCAATGCGATGGGACACTTAATCCTGCCCGACGATTTGTTGGACAATCTGGGGCCTGCGGTTAGCTCGGGACGCTCCATCCTGATGTATGGCCCCCCCGGCAACGGTAAATCCTCGATCTCGAACGGGATCCGCGATGCGATGGGAGACAAGATCTATGTGCCCTTCGCGATTGAATACTCAGGTCAGGTTATCACGGTTTACGACCCAATCGTGCACACAGCTGCGATGGTGCAGCAGGATGACCCCAACCAACTTCGCCGATCGTCAAACCGTTTTGATAGCCGCTATGTGTGCTGCGAACGGCCCACAGTGATCACCGGCGGTGAACTGTCCCTGGATATGCTCGATCTGGTCTACAACCCGAATGCGAAAACCTATCAGGCGCCGCTTCAGTTGAAGTCGACCGGCGGTATCTTCATCGTGGACGACCTTGGTCGACAGGCCGAACCGCCCCAAGCATTGGTCAACCGCTGGATTGTCCCGCTAGAAGAAAGCAAGGACATCTTGGCCCTGCAATCAGGTGAGAAATTCGAGGTGCCCTTTGACACGCTCGTGATTTTCTCCACCAACTTCCACCCGAATGAGATCTTTGACCAAGCGGCCCTGCGCCGGATCTTTTACAAGATCAAGATTGACGGGCCCAATCAGGAAAACTTCCTGAAAATCTTTGCCCTGGTGGCGCGTAAGAAGGGCATGCCACTCGATGAGAAGGCGTTGGTCCATCTTTTGAAGGTCAAATACCCAACGATCAAAAACATCTATGCAAATTATCAACCGGTCTTCCTGATCGACCAGATGATCTCAATCTGTGAGTTCGAAGGCCTGCCCTATCAGATGTCGCCGGAACTGATTGACCGGGCTTGGGCGAACATGTTCGTCAAAGATGAACTGATCGTTAAATGATCGGAGTCGCGGGCTGTGGGCGCATGGGTGGGCCCATGCTCGTTGCGCTGCGCAGATCGGGGTTCGAGGCGCTTGGCTTCGATATTCGGCCATCACAGAACTTTGGCGCGCTGGCACCGCA
This sequence comes from uncultured Aestuariivita sp., assembly GCA_964402685.1. Taxonomy (GTDB): domain Bacteria; phylum Pseudomonadota; class Alphaproteobacteria; order Rhodobacterales; family Rhodobacteraceae; genus Aestuariivita. The sequence goes on from CAYODE010000108.1 coordinate 5,465, forward strand.
TGTCTTGAATGACGCGACCGCATTTGCGCAAAACCTCGATACGCTCATCACAGTTGTGCGGGATATTCCGCAAACTGAATCCGTACTGTTTGGCGAACAAAACTTCGTTTCCGCTCCTTTTTTGCGACGCGTCATTATCTGCTCCACCCTCTCCCCGCGTTATGTGCAAGATCTGATAGAACGGATCCCAAGGCATATCAGCCTGATTGATGCGCCAATGTCGGGCGCCCAATTCGCGGCGGAAGAAGCCCGTTTATCGTTTATGATCGGTGGCGTTTCAGAGGAGATCGACGAGTGCCTTTCGATGTTCCAAGCGATGGGAACGCACTTCCATCGCATGGGCCCTTTCGGCGCTGGTATGCAGGCCAAGGTCTTGAACAATCTTTTGGCGGCCTCGAACACCGCTATGAGCCGTCTAGTCCTGGATTGGGCCGAAGCGGCGGGTCTGGACGAAGGCGCGTTGCTGGACCTAATCCACACGTCGTCTGGTCAAAACTGGTTTGCCTCTAACTTCGACAGTATCGAATTTGCCCGGGACGGGTATGACATCGACAACACGATTGGCATTCTGGTCAAAGACGTGGAAAGCGCACTGGATGCGGCACCCAGTGGCGCCAATCTGGATCTGCCCAAAACGGTGCAGAGACTGATCCACCAACTGCGTCCAAAACGGACTTGATGCGAGACTTTCTACTCGGCGGGCGCCAAGTCACTGCATACTCAGAAATCACCTTGGACCCGTTGCAGGTTCGGTTTACCTCTCTCACATGCGCGCGGTTCCCACGATTTTTGACGACTGGTTTGCCGGTAAGGGATGGTCCATCCATCCCCATCAACAAGCCATGCTTAACCGGTCCGACGATCCTTCGCTCCTGCTGATCGCCCCCACGGGTGGCGGCAAGACTTTGGCTGGTTTCTTACCAACCCTTGTGGATTTGGCCGAACACACCCACGACGGCTTGCACACACTTTACATCTCGCCGCTCAAGGCGCTGGCCGCCGATATCAAACGCAATTTGACAACCCCTGTCACCGAAATGGATTTACCGATCCGCATTGAAGATCGGACTGGTGACACATCGGCGACCCGCAAAAAACGCCAACGGGCGGACCCACCGCATATCTTGCTCACGACACCAGAAAGCCTAGCGTTATTAACATCTTACGAAGATGCGCCACGTATGTTCGCAGGATTGAAGAGGGTGGTTGTCGATGAAATCCACGCCCTGGCTGAAAGCAAGCGAGGCGACCAGCTGATGTTGGCGCTTGCCCGATTGCAAACGCTGTGTCCGACCCTCAAACGCGTCGGGTTATCCGCCACGGTCGAAGACCCGTCAGCCATTGCGCGCTTTCTCGCCAAACATCCGGATCCATGCGAGATCCTGATGGCTGACCCCGGACCTGCACCGGATATTGCGATGCTAACCACAGACGAGGCGCCGCCCTGGGCCGGGGGCGGGGCGAAATACGCGATCCCGGCGGTGCTGGAGGAAGTCAGAAAACACAAGACCACGCTGATTTTTCATAACACCCGGGCACAAGCAGAGCTTTTCTTTCACAATCTGTGGCTGGAAAACGCCGACGCTCTACCGATTGGCATCCACCATGGCTCTTTGGATCGTCAGCAACGCGAGCGGGTCGAAGGCGCGATGGTCCGCGGGGAATTAAGGGCGATCGTCTGCACCGGCTCCCTCGATCTGGGGATCGACTGGGGGGATGTCGATCTGGTGATCCAGATCGGTGCGCCAAAAAACGTCAAACGGTTGGTGCAACGGATCGGACGCGCCAATCACAGGTACAACGCCCCGTCGAAAGCACTTTTGGTGCCCGCCAACCGGTTCGAAGTGGTGGAGTGTTTGGCAGCTCTCGATGCCGTGACATCGGGAGATTTGGATGGTGACCCACGGGGACCAGGGCCGTTGGACGTGTTGTGCCAGCACATTCTGATTACTGCTTCGGCAGGTCCCTTCGACGCGAACCTCCTTTTCGAGGAGGTCATCAGCGCAGGGGCCTATCACATGCTGCAGCGCGATGATTTCGACGCCTGCCTCGATTTCTGTGCGACCGGCGGCTACGCGCTGCGTGCCTACGATCAATGGCAGCGCCTGATGCAACGACCAGATGGTCTTTGGCAACTGCGTGATCCCCGCGCAGCCCAACGCATTCGCATGAATATCGGCACGATTCAGGATACCGATACGTTGAAGGTTCGACTGAAAAGATCGCGTGGAGGTAAGCCTTTAGGGGAAATCGAAGAAGGGTTTGCCGCGACATTGACACCCGGGGATACGTTTCTGATTGGGGGTCAGATCGTGCGCTACGAAGGTCTTCGGGAAATGACTGTCGAGGTGACGCGCCGCGCGGACAAAAAACCTAAGATCGCCACGTTCATGGGCACCAAATTCGCAACCTCAACCCAGCTGAGTGCACGGATTCTGGAGATGTTTCGACAGCCGGAGTGGCCTGCCCTGCCCTCCCATACCTCTGATTGGCTAAAGCTGCAGAGAACGGTTTCCAAATTGCCGGAACATGGTCGCTTGCTCATCGAAAGCTTCCCACATGATGGCCGCGCGCAGATGGTCGTCTATGGATTTGCCGGGCGAAACGCGCAGCAGACACTGGGTCTCTTGCTCACCAAACGGCTGGAAGAAATGGGGCTGAACCCACTGGGTTTTGTATCGACCGATTACGCCACGCTGATTTGGGGGCTGGATCAGGTGACGGATCCCCAACCGCTCTTTGACATTGCAGCGTTGCGCGATGGGTTAGAGACGTGGCTGGCCGGTAATGCCGTTATGAAACGCACGTTCCGGGCATCCGCTACGATTGCGGGGCTCATTGAGCGAAACACTGGCGGACAACGAAAAAGCGGGCGCCAAGCCACGTTTTCATCAGACATCCTGTATGACACGCTTCACAGGTATGACCCGGATCATCTGATGTTGAAGATAACCGCGCAGGAAGCTTTGCGCGGCCTTGTGGATTTCGGACGTATTGAGGAAATGGCGCAGCGCGTTGGTGGTCGCATCGATCATCTGAGCCTGGACCGCATTACGCCCTTGGCCGCGCCCCTGTTTCTTGAACCCGGGCGTGTGCCCATCAAGGGGTTGGCCGAAGAAAAGCTGCTTGAAGAAGAGGCACAAAAACTATTGGAGACCGCTGGCCTGGGAAAAGAAATCAAGCCGCGCAAACCACAATGGCGCGTCGGGTTTTAGATCAAACGCTTGCTTTTCCATCAGGAGTGCGTCACAGAACGTAACATGAACGGACACGCATTCACCCTTGCGGGCGCCCAGCTTGTTGCCATGGGATCCGGGGCGCTTTGGTGGCCGGAACAGCACTTGCTATGCGTCTCAGATCTGCATCTGGGCAAGTCCGAACGGGTCGCGCGGCGCAGCGGTATAACCCTGCCTCCATACGACACGCGAGATACACTGAACCGGCTGGCCGCTGACCTGGCGCGGACCCACGCGCGTACAGTGGTATGTCTAGGTGACAGCTTTGACGACCTGGGAGCGGCGCAGGCGTTGCCAGAGGACGAGCGGTTGTGGATTTCCAAACTTCAGGCCGGGCGCAGGTGGATTTGGATTGAAGGCAACCACGATCCCGGGCCGCTGGACATGGGAGGCACGCACCTCGCTGAACTGCCACGGCCCCCCCTCACATTCCGTCACATTGCTCAGACGGGCGCGAGTGGCGAAGTGTCTGGCCACTACCATCCCAAGGCCGAGATTATGACCCGTGCCCGGTTGATCTCACGCCCGGCATTTCTGGTCGATAGCGATCGGGTCATCATGCCATCATATGGAACGTACACGGGCGGGCTGCGCAGCACGTCAACAGAGTTGTCGAGCCTGATGCGTCCAGAAGCATTGGCAATTCTGACGGGCCGGAACCCGCACGCTGTTCCGATGCCGCGTAGAGTGGATTAACCAAACCCTGCTTTTTCAAGCTCGGGCTGATATTTTCGGCTGATGGGGACACTGTCCCCATTGCTTAGCCTAAGCTGAAGCTTACCCTGATCTTTGTACACATTCGCAATCGCACTTTCAGCAACCCAATGCGACCGGTGAGTGCTATAGCCAGATACGCCGTCCATTTCATCGATAGCGTCCGCTAATCGCATACGTAAGCGGGTTGCACCGCGGTCAGTAATCACATCCACGAAATGCCCTTGCGAGGATAGCCTTAACACACGGCACTGGTCTGCCGGCGGCAAGCGGCGCAACAAGCGCGGTCGATTGCTGTCATGGGCGCGAGGAAGATAGTTGAGCTCTTCCATTCCGGGAATCAGCCGTCGACAGGTGAGAATTGCCAAAGCGATTACCGCTACATATCCCATCATCTCGACCAGAGTGGGCCCGGGATCGCCGGTCGACGCGAGCATCGCTCGCGTTAAATGCAGATTCAACGGACCGAACGTTACGGCCATAACTGCACTCGCTGCAACATCTGTTAGAAACGGGTGACGCCTTTGGGTGAGCAAGCGAGAGATGTGCGCAGCTTGGTAGCCCAACACGGAAGAGGCTACGACAACTGCTCCCCAATAGACCAAGCGACCACCAACGCTCATGGTTTCAAATGTTCCAAAGGGTCCGGCCACGGTTAACACCGCGGTCAGGATGATCCAGAGCGCGAAGTTAAACGGTTTCAAAGCCGAAAAAAAGGCGGACCTAATCGTATGAATCATAGGTGGGTTAGTCTAACTGCCTAAAACTATTTCAGTTAATACAATAGGATGGCCGACGATCAACAGTCCTGGTTCAAAATCTCGCGAAGCTCCGCCTAATTTGATAGGACCGCACCAAAACGGAGAACATTCAGTGACCGATAAGCAGATTGTTGAGAAGATTTCGACCAGCTTTGCCCGTCAAAGCATGATGACCACGCTTGGGGCTTCGCTCGACACTGTAGAACCTGGTCACGTGACAATCACGGCGCCGATTGTGGCAGGGGCGCAGCAGCAACACGGGTTTGCGCATGCTGGTTTGACCTTTGCTTTGGGCGATAGTGCAGCGGGATATTCGGCTTTGAGCGTTATGCCTTCCGATGCCGAGGTATTGACAGCGGAAATGAAAATCAACCTGCTTGCCCCTGGGAAGGGCGATCGGTTGATTGCCATTGGACGTGTCATCAAGCCCGGTCGACGTTTGATTGTAGCCGCGTCCGATGTCTATGCCGAGGAGGCGGGAGAACGGACGTTGATTGCGACTTTGATGGGAACCCTCGTTCCCGTTTAAGCCGTCAGACCTTGTGGTTCTTCAAGACCATTGGCGCGACAACAGGCTGTCAGAGTGTTGGCAAGTAGGCACGCAATGGTCATCGGTCCTACGCCGCCGGGTACAGGGGTTATCGCACCCGCAACTTTTGCACAGCTCTCGAAATCGACATCCCCAACCAAGCGTGTGCCGCCTTCGGGTTTTTCGATGCGGTTGATGCCCACGTCGATTACGGTCGCACCTGGCTTGATCCAGTCACCTGGAACCATTTGTGGTCTGCCCACCGCGGCCACAACAATGTCTGCGCGACGCACAACGTCGGGCAAATCCTTGGTGCGCGAATGGGCGATGGTTACCGTGCAGCTATCGCCCAGCAAAAGCTGGGCCATAGGTTTCCCAACAATATTCGATCGACCGACCACAACTGCGTCCAATCCCGACAGCGACCCGTGATGATCGCGCAGCATCATCAGGCAGCCCAAAGGTGTGCACGGCACCATGGATTTCTGACCAGTTCCCAGCAGACCGACATTTGAGATGTGGAAGCCATCCACGTCCTTGGCCGGGTCGATCGAGTTAATCACAAGATCCTCGTTCAGATGTCCGGGAAGGGGAAGTTGCACGAGAATTCCATGCACCGCAGGGTCTGCGTTCAATTGATCGATCAACGAGAGCAACACAGCTTCTGACGTGTCGGCATCCAACTTGTGCTCGAATGAGTTCATGCCAACTTCGACCGTTTGTTTGCCTTTTGAACGCACATAGACTTGGCTCGCAGGGTCTTCGCCCACCAAGACGACCGCCAAACCAGGTGTAATGTCGTGATCTGCTTTCAGCCGCGTGACATGGTCGGCAACACGTGCACGGACATCTGCTGCAAAAGCTTTGCCATCAATCAGCTGAGCGGTCATGGAAGGGTCCTTTGGTTAGTCGCGCAGAAACTCGACCCGGTGTGTCCAACTGTACCCGTCGGTGATCACCAAACTGTCGAATTCCAGCATTTGAAGAAGGTCATAAAAAGTCGCCACAGTTTGCAACTCTTCCTGTTGGAAGAGCGGGCTGTTGCGAATGTTGGAGGTCATTTGCGCCATTACTGCGCGCGCACGGTAGAGCGAACGAAACACCTCATCATCGAGAGCCACGAGGATCAGGTCGGTAGAGCCTTCACCCTTGGCCGAAAAGATGAACCGGGGTGACTCCGGAGCGGCAAGTTGCGCCTGTGTCAGCTGCGTCAGGAAATCAACACGTACGGCCCGGTTCGAGCCCGGTCGACGAATGACCCGATCAAACACTTCGGTCGATGTCACCTCGGGATAGTAATATCCGACGTGACGTTCGCTCGCGGACGCAAAACTGGCGCATAGGATGAGGAAAAGGGCTAACGCACGGATCATTTGGTCTCTCCAATCAAAGGGTTCTGCTCTTTCATCACAGAGTGATCGCCGTCCCGCAAGCGTGGCCGTGGCAGCAGAAAGGTCAACTTCCCGTGCGACGCGCTTAGAACAGCCCTTCAATTTCTCCATTTGCGTTCAGTTGGATGGTTTCCGCAGCTGGCACGCGCGGCAGTCCTGGCATGGTCATGATCTCACCACAGACGGCAACGATGAAGCCCGCACCGGCGCTCAGTCGCACTTCGCGCACTGGTACCGAATGACCCGTTGGCGCGCCGCGCAGGTTAGGATCGGTCGAGAATGAATACTGCGTTTTTGCCATACAAACCGGGAGGTTGCCGTATCCCTGATCTTCCCAAAGCTTCAGCTGGTCGCGGATCTTCTTGTCCATCAACGCCTCGTCAGCGCGATAGATCCGTTTGCAAATGGTCTGGATTTTTTCGGCCAGCGGCATGTCATCGGCATAGATCGGGGCAAAGTTTGCGACATCAGCGTCGGCCAATTCGGCCACTTTGGTTGCCAGATCAGCAGAGCCTTCGGAGCCCAGCTCCCAATGGCGGCTCAGCACAGCTTCGGCGCCGTGTTCCGCGACATAGTCCTTGATCGCTTGAACCTCGGCATCCGTGTCAGTGACAAAGTGGTTGATCGCCACAACGACAGGCACGCCAAAAGATTTCAGGTTTTCGATGTGGCGCCCCAAGTTTGGGCAGCCTTTCTTTACCGCGTCCACGTTTTCGGCGCCAAGATCGGCTTTGGCCACACCGCCGTTCATTTTCATCGCGCGAACCGTAGCAACGCAGACCACCACCGATGGGGCCAGACCTGCCTTGCGGCATTTGATGTTCATGAACTTCTCTGCACCCAGATCGGCGCCAAAACCCGCTTCGGTCACAACATAGTCGGCGAGTTTCAACGCGGTTGTCGTCGCGATGACCGAATTACAGCCATGCGCGATATTGGCAAACGGCCCGCCATGCACGAAGGCCGGGTTGTTTTCCAGCGTCTGCACAAGGTTCG
>CAYODE010000109.1:0-12940 GCA_964402685.1 uncultured Aestuariivita sp.
AGAAAAAGCTGTTGGAACTTGGCCGCACGATGATGGTTGATGCCAAAATCGTCTTTCTGGATGAGGTTGGCGCGGGCGTGAACCGGACGTTGCTCAACACAATCGGTGACGCGATCCTGCAACTGAACAAGGAACGCGGATACACGTTCGTTGTCATCGAACACGACATGGATTTCATCGGCAAGATTTGTGATCCGGTGATTTGTATGGCGGAAGGCAAAGTACTGGCCGAAGGGACGTTGGATGAAATCAAGGCCAATGAGCAAGTGATCGAAGCTTATCTTGGTACTGGTTTGAAAAACAAAGATAAGGTTGGGGCATGAGACTGTCGATCCTTCATCTCACTACAGCATTTTTGGTGATGGCCACTGCGCCACTGGCTCAAGCCACAGATGAGTGCGCCGCTTTCTTGGCGGACATTCAGTTTTGCTACGCAGAAATAGGATTGGATGTCGCCGCGCAGGACTCGCCCGAAGAAGGAGGGTTCCTGAATTCAGACGCGCCAAGTGGTTCTGTCGTATATGTCTATGCGACACCGACTGCGCTACCTGTTCCCCAGAACCCCCAAGAGCATTTGGACACTATGGACAGCGCCTATTTGCTGGAGACTGGTCCGTCTGAAAAACGTGAAGTCCTGAGTTCCGAACGCGACCTGGACGCACCTCTCACAGTTTTGCGCAGTGTAAGGTACAGTTTCGCAGCTGATCAGGAACGGGTCTTTGCAATTACCACGATCTTGTTGAACGGGATCAATGTGACGGTCATGACCGTGGAAAGCGGTGTCGGCGCCACATACACCGAAGATCACCAGATGCGCCATGTGTCCGCTTTGAATGCGATGCAGTTTCCCAACACAGACGCCGGTTGCCTTGCGCTGCCTGCCAGACAGCAGCTGTGCACGGCCGAGACCATTTGGAGAAATCTGACGCCATTCTTTACCTCCTTTGGCCTTGCCCTCACAGATGTTGAGGACACAAATCGAAACCTCTTGATCACACAAACAGGTCCGGCAGATCCGGAACGCAGTTTTGATGCGGAGTTTGTCGCCCAAATCAACCAGCGACTGGTGGCGGCTGACATGTCGTCGGTCGAATATGCAGACGCGATGAGTTCTCGGGCAAACGGCCGCGACTGGCAGATGGTGGATTACATTGCCGAGACGCAAAACGGCACACAGATCTCAGGGCGCAGCAGCACATCGATTTCTGACAGTTTGTTCCAATCGATCCGCACATCCCGGGCCGCCACAGCCGCTGACACAAGCCCCGCCGCACTGGAAGAGATTCATGAGAAAGCGCGCGCTGCGCTGTCGTCGCGACCAACCGGGGACGCGGGATGGATCCGCCTTGAGTTGAAGGACTGAGATGACGAAGAACCCCTACCAGGACGATCGCGGCAACAAAGATGTGACGATCACAAATCCAAAGGGCGCAGGCACGCTGCAGCCGCAACCGGGTACAGGCAAGGCTATGAAAACGTCAGAGGCATTCCTGATCGGCGACACGATGACCGGCGGTTATGGCAAGGGGCCGGATATCCTGCATGATTGCACTGTGGCTGTGAACCCGGGTGAGATCGCGGTGATTGTCGGCCCAAACGGCGCAGGAAAGTCCACAGCGATGAAGGCGATCTTTGGCATGTTGGATGTTCGCCAAGGATCCGTCCGACTGGACGGCGAGGATATCACCGACCTGTCACCGCAAGCGCGTGTGGTCAAAGGCATGGGATTTGTGCCGCAGACAGCGAATATTTTCACCTCAATGACGGTCGAAGAAAACCTCGAGATGGGCGCGTTCATTCGTAAGGACGATATCTCGGGCACAATGGCGCAAGTCTATGAGCTGTTCCCGATCCTAAAAGAAAAGCGAAACCAGGCGGCTGGCGAACTGTCAGGCGGTCAGCGTCAGCAAGTGGCTGTGGGACGGGCGTTGATGACCCAGCCGAAAGTGCTGATGCTTGATGAACCGACAGCCGGTGTGTCCCCCATCGTTATGGACGAGCTCTTTGACCGGATCATCGAAGTCGCACGGACAGGCATTCCAATCCTGATGGTGGAACAGAACGCACGACAGGCATTGGAAATCGCCGACAAAGGCTATGTGCTGGTTCAAGGGCGCAACGCCTATACGGGCACAGGCAAAGAACTGCTGGCTGACCCCGAAGTCCGCAAGAGTTTCCTGGGGGGCTGATGCGGGTTTTACTTTGGACAGCTCTTGTCTTTTGTGCTGGTGCCGCGTCGGCATTGACCGTCGACGACTTGCGCTCAGACGGGTATCGCACCTTGGAATGCCGCTTTGATCAGCGCTGCGTGCTGGGCAGCCCCTGTGAGAGGGCCTGGCGCGATATGCGCTGGTATTTGAACGATGCCGATCAGATCGCTTATCGCGAATACGAAGACGGCCGTTTGCGCAAAGGCATGCTGATGCTCGATGCCCGATGGCTCGAACGCTCTGACGCGCGGGCGATTGTGATGCCCTTGCGCGAAGCGGTCGCCAGCCACATGACCGTTTTCGACGGCGGGGGCGCAATTTATTCCATGCAGTATGCTGGCAATCCCGGATCGGGCCAGTTTTTCCTGGGGCAGTGTCAGATGCCCGGAGATACGGAGTGACACGGTAATGGACTTTCTCAACGCCTTCGTGGCGCTGTCAAACTTTGTGCTGATCCCCGCGATTGCCTATGGCAGTCAGCTGGCCCTGGGCGCTCTGGGTGTCACATTGATCTACGGGATCCTGCGGTTTTCGAACTTTGCGCATGGCGACACGATGGCGTTTGGCGCCATGGTGACGATCCTGATCACCTGGTCGATGCAAGCCGCGGGTATCTCTCTTGGTCCCCTGCCCACAGCCCTTCTGGCCCTGCCCTTTGGCATCTTGGGGTGTATGGCGCTTTTGCTGTTTACCGACCGTGTGGTTTACAAATTCTACCGCGTGCAAAAAGCCAAGCCCGTGATCCTTGTCATCGTCTCAATGGGTGTGATGTTCATTATGAACGGTCTGGTGCGTTTCGTGATCGGCCCCGATGACCAACGTTTTGCCGATGGGGAACGTTTTATTATCTCGGCCCGCGAATTCCGTGATCTGACCGGTCTGAGCGAAGGTTTGGCTTTCCGGACCAGTCAGGGCATCACAATTGTGACGGCGATTGTGGTGGTGATCGCGCTGTTTTGGTTCCTGAACAAGACGCGCACCGGCAAATCGATGCGCGCCTATTCCGATAACGAAGATCTGGCGCTCCTCTCGGGCATCAACCCAGAACGGGTGGTGATGTATACCTGGATGCTGGTAGCAGGCCTCGCGACAATTGCGGGCGTTCTCTATGGCCTCGACAAAAGCTTCAAACCTTTCACCTACTTCCAGCTGCTCCTTCCCATATTCGCCGCGGCCATTGTCGGCGGATTGGGCAACCCGGTTGGCGCCATCGCCGGAGGGTTTGTGATCGCCTTTTCCGAAGTGATGATCACTTATGCCTGGAAGAAAGTTGCAGGCTATCTGATCCCCGCCTGGGAGCCAGACGGCCTCGTCCAGCTTTTATCAACCGATTACAAATTCGCGGTCAGCTTTGTGATCTTGTTGATTGTATTGCTCTTTAAACCCACGGGCCTCTTCAAGGGGAAAGCGGTATGAACGAGACACTTAAAAACACCGGCCTCTTTGGTCTTGTCGCTGCGTTGATCGCCATCACCGGGTTTTCGCAAAGTTGGAACTCGGCGCTGTTGATCGTCAACATGGGATTGATATCGGCCATCATGGCGCTGGGTGTAAACCTGCAATGGGGGTTTGCCGGTCTCTTTAACGTCGGCGTTATGGGTTTTGTTGCTTTGGGTGGTCTGGCTGCGGTTCTGGTCGCCACCGCGCCAGTTGGCGAGGCCTGGCAGGCCGGCGGGCTGGGTGTCATCACTGCGTTGATTATGGGTGCGGCGACCATCACGGCGGCTGTTTTGGTGCGCGCCAAGTTACCACCCGGTCAGGTCCGCACCTTGGTCGTGCTGGCGATCCTTGTCGGTGGCTTTTTCCTCTATCGGTCGATTTTTGACCCTGCTGTTCAGGCCGTCGAAGCGATCAATCCGGCGCAAACCGGCAATCTGGGCGGTCTGGGCCTGCCCATTCTGATTGCCTGGCCAGTGGGTGGCCTTTTGGCCGCAGGGGCGGCTTGGGTCATTGGGAAAACGGCCCTTGGATTGCGGTCGGATTATCTGGCAATCGCGACGCTCGGTATTGCCGAGATCATCATCGCGATCCTGAAGAACGAAGACTGGTTGGCCCGGGGTGTCAAAAACGTGATCGGCCTGCCCCGTCCCGTACCATACGAGGTCGATCTGCAGAATGACCCCGGTTTCGTGGAACGCGCGACAAGTTTGGGCGTCGACCCGGTCACGGCGTCATCGCTCTACGTCAAACTGGGCTATTCGCTTCTTTTCACGGCCGTGCTGATCATCCTGCTTGTCATGGTGCAGATGGCGTTGAAAAGTCCGTGGGGCCGTATGATGCGGGCGATACGGGACAATGAGGTCGCTGCCGAAGCCATGGGCAAGGACGTGACAGCTCGCCACTTGCAAGTGTTCATTCTGGGCAGTGCGATCTGCGGTCTAGCAGGCGCGATGATGACCACTCTGGACGGTCAGCTGACACCGGGCACCTACCAGCCACTGCGCTTTACCTTCCTTGTTTGGGTCATGGTGATCGTCGGCGGCTCGGGCAACAATTTCGGCGCCGTTCTGGGCGGGTTCCTGATCTGGTTCCTCTGGGTCCAGGTAGAACCGATCGGCCTGTTCCTGATGCAATCCATCACGGCAGGATTGGCAGATGGCAGCTGGTTGAAGGAGCATCTGTTGGACAGCGCGGCACATATGCGCTTGTTGACCATGGGGTTGATCCTTTTGCTGGTTTTGCGGTTCAGCCCACGGGGTCTGATCCCGGAGAAGTGATGTGAGCCGGACTGCCTGGCGCGATGGGTTGGCCTTGGCAGGGCTGACACTTCTGCTGGCAGCTGTCTGGTGGTTTGCGGCACATGCTGTCACGCGGGGCGCGCAGGCCTTATCAGGTGACATCGTCGCGCAGGGCCGATTGGTAAGTGGCGCCCTCGGAAATCTGGCAATCTATTCTCACATGGTTTTTGGCGGGGTGATCACCTGCCTCGCGCTTGTTCAATGGGCGGGACCTATTCGACGCTGGAGGCCAGGTTTCCACCGCTTTTCGGGACGGCTTTTAGCAATCCTTGCCTTCCTGACCGGGATTGGGGGGCTTACCTATATCGCCTTGAACGGCACGATTGGCGGTCCAGAAATGTCCGCCGGGTTTGCCCTTTATGGAGTGCTCATGGTTATTGCGGCTGTTCAGACACCCCGCATGGCCATGACAGGGCAATATGCACGACACCGTCGTTGGGCCGTTCGGTTAATTGTTCTGTGTTTGGCGTCTTGGCTTTACAGGGTGCACTATGGCTTGCTCTACGCCACGATCTGCGCGGAAGGCACGGACGTCTGCATATTCTACTCCACGCCTCAATTTTCCGGACCCTTTGATCGGATCCAGAATTGGGCCTTTTACCTGCCCTACCTGCTAGTGGCTGAGATCTGGGTGCGTCTCCGCCCCCATACGCCGCGCTCCGTCAACGCCCTTTGAAGAGCCCTCCGAGTATACCACGTACGATACGACGACCGGTTGTTCCGCTTAGTTCTTTGGCAACCATCTTTGTCATCGCTTGGCCAAAGCTAGGCTCGGACCGTGTCTTGCGCGACGTCGAACGTGTCACCCGCGACCCGCTGTATCGCCGTCCGGCATTGAACTCACGAAAGACGGGTTCAAGTTCGTCGGCCGCGTCCTCTGCTTTCTCAGCTTCTTGTGCGGCGGCGTCTGCACGGGCGGCCAGGATTTCATAGGCCGATTTGCGATCCACTGTGGCGTCATATTTTCCAGCCAGATCCGACTGCGCCATGATTGCTTTGCGTTCGCTGACCGTGACCGGCCCCAGTTGGGAGGATGGTGGCCGGATCAATGTCCGCTCCACAATCCCAGGCACGCCTTTCTTCTGCAGCATCGAGGTGACCGCTTCACCAACACCCACCTCACGTATGGCATCCTCCGTCGAGAACCGCGGATTCTCACGATAGGTTTCGGCAGCCAGTTTCAAGTTCTTGCGGTCCTTGGCAGTAAACGCACGCAACGCATGCTGAATGCGATTGCCAAGCTGACCCAAAATATCCTCAGGCACATCGGCCGGGTTTTGCGTGATGAAGTACACCCCAACCCCTTTTGACCGGATCAGCCGCGCAACCTGCTCAACCTTATCCACCAAAGCCTTTGGTGCATCGTCAAAGAGCAGATGCGCTTCGTCGAAGAAGAACACGAGCTTGGGTTTGTCGGGATCCCCCACTTCCGGAAGTTCTTCGAACAGTTCAGACAGCAGCCACAACAGGAAAGTGGCATAAAGGCCGGGCGCCGCCATAAGTTTGTCTGCAGCCAAGATGTTCACAGCACCCCGACCGTCCGCCGCAACGCGCATCAAATCTGCAAGTTCCAGCGCAGGCTCACCGAACAGCCCTGCTCCGCCCTGATTTTCCAAAACCAGCAGTCGGCGCTGGATCGCGCCGATAGAAGCGACGGAGATATTGCCATAGCGCAACGAAAGCTGATTTCGGTTCTCCCCCGTCCAGACCAGCAAGGATTGCAGATCTTTCAGATCCAGCAGTGGCAGACCTTGTTCGTCTGCGACACGGAATGCGATGTTTAGGATACCTTCTTGTGCTTCGGTCAGCTCCAGCAACCGGGCCAAAAGCAAAGGGCCCATTTCCGACACGGTCGTGCGCACCGGATGCCCTTGCTCGCCAAACAAATCCCAGAAGGTGACTGGAAAGGCCGAATACGCGAAATCATCGAAACCGATTTTGCCTGCACGCGACATAAAGGCATCGTGCAGCTTATGCTCGGCGCTGCCAGATTTCGCCAAGCCCGACAGATCGCCTTTGACGTCAGATAGGACAACCGGAACGCCCTCCGCTGAGAACCCCTCCGCCAGGATTTGCAAAGTAACCGTTTTCCCGGTGCCTGTCGCACCTGCAATCAGACCATGCCTGTTGGCGTATTTCAGGGTCAGGCCTTGTTTTTCCCCGTACTCTGGCCCACCGCCACCAACGAAAATCGCATTCTCCACTATGCACTCCCCATCTTTTTTGTCTTGTCGCACTTGTTGACCATACAGTCTTAACCATTTGCTGCCACAGTGATTGTGATCCTCCTGCTATCTGCAAGGGGATTGAATTCCTCCCTGTCAGACTGACCGCACCTTCGGGTGCGGTTTTTTTGTCTCCAGACGTCAACTCAGGTCCTTAACGCGTGAATTTTCTTGGAAAAATTGACGATCTGACACAAAAATGAGGGGATTGACTGTTGACCGCGCGGAATCGCTTGCGTAACGTCTGACCCATAACTAAGTCGGCCAGTCCGGCGGGGAGAAAAATACGAAAAAGAGGGTCGTTTTCGATCCTCTTTTTTGGTTTTTCAGCGGCGTGAGTTCTTCCACGAAATCGTGTGCGAAAATTTGCTCTCGCAGGCCAAAACCAGCCTGACAGAGCATGCGGCACATGTTAGATCACTCACCAACTTGTCCACGTTCAAGAAACGAGAGCCGTATGTTAAAGACTATCATCCCTGTTTCCGCCGTAGCTCTTTTGGCGATTGCCGGAGCTGCCTTCGCACAGGAGAATACGGAAGAGAATGCCGCGTCCCAACTTGATTTGGGTGAACCCGTGGGGGACGGACCTCAACTCGGCGAACGGTACTCTGAAGAGAAATTCGGCGATTGGGATCTCGCGTGCATTAAAACCAATGCCGAGAATGATCCCTGCTCTATTCTGCAAATCCTGACCGATGCTCAAGACAATCCTACAGCCGAAGTATCGATCTTCCGGCTTGAAGGGGCCGGTCAGGCCGTAGCAGGTGGCACAATTGTTGTACCGCTAGAAACCCTGTTAACGGCGCAAGTCACCTTGGCCGTCGATGGCGGCAACGCGAAACGCTACAATTTCTCGTTCTGCAATCCGCTTGGATGTGTGGCTCAGGTAGGCTTCACTCAGGAAGACATCGACGCGTTCAAGAGGGGCAATGAAGCCACTCTGTCTATCGTCCCTGCCCCCGCGCCTGACCAAGTGGTAGCACTGAGCATGTCCCTGTCAGGCTTTACAGCCGCGTATGACGCTGTGGACATTGTTCCCGCAAACTAAGGCCGGACAACCCAATGCCAAAAATCCCGTGTACGGTTGCACGGGATTTTTGTTTTCTATACCTTGCTAAGCGCCAGAACCGCGTTCATCCCGCCAAAGGCAAACGCGTTCGACAAGGCAACAGACACTTTTGCCTCACGCGCTTCGTTCGGAACAACGTCCAACGCACATTCGGGATCGGGCTCTTCATAGCCGATCGTGGGCGCAATCACCCCATCGCGCAATGCCATAATGCACGCCAAGAGCTCTACCGCACCCGTTCCACCGATCAAATGGCCATGCATGGACTTGGTCGAGGAGATCATGAGACTGTCCGCATGCTGACCAAAAACGTCGGCAACAGCTGCGCATTCTGTCTTGTCATTGGCCGCAGTTCCGGTGCCATGCGCATTGATATAGCCCACCTGATCCCCATTGACCCGAGCATCCGTCAGAGCGCCCGCCATCGCACGCGACGCTCCCTGTTTCGACGGCATGACGATGTCAGCTGCATCCGAAGACATGGCAAACCCAGACACTTCAGCAAGGATATCTGCGCCACGTGCCTTTGCATTTTCAAACTCTTCGAAAACGAAAATCCCTGCACCTTCGCCCTGAACCATCCCGTTGCGGTTCGCGCTGAACGGACGGCACGCGTCTTTCGACATGACGCGCAAACCTTCCCATGCCTTCACACCGCCAAAACAAAGCATGGATTCGGACCCACCCGTGATCATTGCCGGGCTCATGCCCGAACGCACCATCTGAAACGCCTGGGCCATCGCATGGTTGGATGATGCACAGGCCGTGGCCACAGTGAAGGACGGTCCCTTTAGGTTCCATTCCATGGACACATGACTGGCTGCGGCATTGTTCATCAGCTTGGGGACAACGAAGGGGTGCACGCGGTTTTTCCCTTCTTCGTACACAAGGCGATAATTGTCATCCCATGTGCTGACGCCCCCGCCTGCGGTGCCCAGCACAACGCCAGACTTTGCGGCCAATTCGCCTGTGAATTCCAATCCTGACTGGCCAATAGCCTCGCGCGCTGCGGTCAGCGTGAACTGTGTGAAGCGATCATAAAGCGACATTTGTTGCCTGTTGAAACGGCCTTCAGCTTCAAATCCACGGACCTGCCCGCCAATCTTGATCGCCAGACGATCCACGTCCCGAAACTCAAGTGGCCCGATCCCGCAACGCCCCTCCTGCATAGCCTGCAGTGTCTCAGGCACCGAGTGACCCAACGCGTTGATCGTGCCCGCCCCCGTGATTACCACGCGTTTCATGTGGCCGTATCCATCGGGTGCATTATCCTGCCTTTTCGGACATCAGCTTTTCGATCCCGGCCACAATCGCTGCAACATTCGAGATGTCGAAGTCGCTGGCCTCGGGTTCGTTGGCATTGAACGGAATGGAAATGTCGAATTCCTCTTCAATCGCAAAGATGCTCTCGACTAATCCCAGGCTATCGATCCCAAGATCGTCCAGGGTGCTGTCCATGGTTACGTCCGACGGTTCCAAGACCGCTTGTTCAGCGATGATTTCGACGACCTTGTCTTTGATACTCATGCCCCACCACCCTTACAGGAATATGGGCGTCATTTAGTCATTCGAACCGGATTTGAAAACCGCCTTTTGCAGCGCCGCGACGTCGCGCAGAATGCGAGGTAGACGACGTAGGCTTTTGTAGATCTCAATCTGGGTATCCATTTTGGTGGCCGGATGCCCCAAAAGTGCACGTCCTGCCGGAACGTTGGTGAACACGCGCGAGCCGCCGCCAATGATCACATTATCACCGATAAAGATGTTGTCAGACACCCCGGTTTGTCCACCAAAGACAACATTGTTTCCAACCTTTACGGACCCAGCAATTCCCGTTTGGCCGCAAATCAGGCAGTCCGTTCCGATGACAACATTGTGGCCAACATGCGCAAGATTATCGAGCTTTGTGCCATCCCCGATCTCGGTATCGCGCACGGTGCCGCTATCGATTGTCGTGTTTGCTCCAACTTCAACATCATTGCCGATCCGCACTGCGCCAAGAGAGTGGATCCGGGTGTAGCTTTGTGCATCCGCAGAACTCTGGTCTCCTAGTGTTTGTCGCGCCGCTTCTGCCTGTGACGTTTCAGGCGTGACAAAGGAAAACCCATCGCTTGCAATACGCGCGCCGGGCTGCGCAATAAACCTGTCCCCGATCTGAACCCGCGCGCCAATGCTTATATGCTCGCGCAGAAACGCATTTGCCCCCAAGACCACGTGCGACCCGATAGAACACAAGGGGCCAACAACAGACCCTTCGCCAATCACCGCACGTGCACCAATAACACAATAGGGTCCAACACTGACGCCCTCACCCAGATCGGCCGTCGGATCGATAACGGCAGTCGGATGGATCACACCGGTGTCAAACCCTTGGCCAGGATCCATCATCTGGGTCATACCGGCCATGGCATACCGCGGCCTGCGAGGAACGATCGCCGCTTTGAGGCCCAATGCCTGCCAATCCGTGCCAGGCGCCAATACCGCTGCACACGCCTGTCCTTCGGTCAAATCGTCTAGGAATTTCTTGGACATGGCCATCGCCAAATGGTCCGCTTCGGCAAGGGCCGGTTCCGATAGAGCCGTGATCACCAAAGATGTCTCACCATAGGCCTCTGCATTGATGGCCTCGGCGATTTCAGCAACGGTGTAAGGCGACATGTCAGGCCTCAGAAAACAAACAGTTTTGAACGGTCTGTTTATCCCTGAACGTCTTTCAATGTAACCCCTGCCTCGCTGAGCGCGTTCCAGATCTTTGCATCACGTCCGTACACATCACGACGGTACTCGATATGGCCTTTCTCGTCAGTTTGCGCGGTGCGATAGATCAGGTGAACCGGGACAGGCTGATCCAGTTCAACTTTGGTTTCCACCCCCGATTTCAGCACCCTTTGAAAATAACCCTTGGGGTCATCTTCTTGAGCCGACAACAGGGTGTAAGCAAAATCGAATGGGTCGGCCAGGCGAATGCAGCCATGGCTATAGGCCCGGACCTCACGCGCAAAGAGGTGCTTTTGCGGAGTGTCGTGCAAGTAGATGTTGTGCTTGTTCGGAAACATGAACTTGACCAGACCCAACGCATTGGAATTGCCCGGGGGCTGACGCATGTCGAAAGGGAAGCTGCGAGTCGAATAGCGTGAGAAATCAACCGCATCCCTATCAATGCGGCGTCCTTTCACATCAGTAATCACCAAGTGCTTGACCGCGTTGGGGTTCTCTTTCAACTGAGGCAAGTACTCTTTGGTAGCGATCGAGCGAGGGACAAACCAGCTTGGGTTGATCACCATATGCTCCATCACATCAGAAAACTCAGGACTACGACGGTCGGAAACATTCTTGCCAATGACCGAGCGTGTTCTGAAGGTCTCGTGACCGTCATCAATCACGCGGGCGTGGAAATCGGCGAGATTTACGAGGATATGGCGTTCACCCCTGTCACGGTTCATCCAACGTTCGCGTTCCAGCGCGACCAGAACAGACCGGAGCCGGGTCTGGGGATCGACGTTAATCTCAGCGATCGTTCCCTCTCCCGCGACGCCATCTTGCTCTAGACCGTGGCGCGCTTGGAAGTATTGCACCGCTTTGACCAGGTCCGTGTCGTAAAAACTCTTCACGTTGCGCGGCATGTAGCCCATCGCAATCAGACGATTTCGCAACGCGACCACATCGCTTCCCTGATCGCCTTGCTCAAGTGAAACGCTGCGCAACTGGGGGCCCCAGCCGCCCTCGGCAATCAACCGCTCCAGCTTCAGCTTCTGCTTGAGCAAAGCGCGGTATTCTTTCGTGCTGGGGATCAGACCGTTCAAATACGCCGACGGATCGCTCGATCGGACAAAGCTAATCAAATACGAACTGCGATCGCGGTAGGGAACCTCGCGCACGATACCAGCGTCAATGTCGGACGGTACTAAGAAGCCTGTCTGAATGTCGCGTGCATAACGCAGAAACGTTTTTGTCAATTCAACTTCGAGAAAACCAAGGTCCCGGATAGACCGTGCGTCCCGCATTTTTTGCATCAGACCGTCTATGTCGTAGCGCGCGGCCGGCAAGCCATGCATGTCCGCTTTGCCCAGAGCATGCATCATCGCCTTGCGGCGTTGCAGATCATCCGCGTCACCACCAGTCCAGATCGGCTCGAACCCCGACGACCGGTAAAAGCTCGCAACATCCACGTCGCGCGACGCGGCTTCTGCGACGGCCTGTTTAAAAGCCGTGACCTGAGCGTTGGCAGGTGTTGGAGACACCGCCGTGAACGAGAGCACGACCGCGGATGTTAAAACAAAAACGTGGAACCGTTTAAACAAAATCGAAATCATTCTGTGGCTTTCTGAAGGGGTCAAAAGAGCATCATGAAAACTTTGGGCGAAGACAGGTTAGCTTGTCCATTCACGTTTTAAACAGCTTCGACGGCAGTGCAACGGGTGATGCAATGCTGCATCGCAGAGGAAATAAAGCTGAATTTCAATCCATTTGCGCGATTTTTCGCCGAAACCATCGTTAACGGAAGTGAAACAATTCTCATGTCTTGGCGAGAGAATCATGATGTGGCATACAAAGGCATCATCTTGGGGATGGCAACAAAGGTGCCCGTAACATCGGGTGCAGGCAGGAAATAGCGTACGGGAAAACGCAGGTTATGATTGAGACATCGGGCGGTATAAGCCGACGCAGCCTGCTGGCCGCGTTCGCAGCCACAGCAGT
>CAYODE010000110.1:0-10673 GCA_964402685.1 uncultured Aestuariivita sp.
AATTGACCCTTGATGACGTGCCCCAGCGCGAAGAAAACATGACCGCTTATGAGATGATGCTGTCTGAAAGCCAAGAGCGTATGCTGATGGTGCTGCGCCCGGAAAAAGAAGCAGAGGCAAAAGCCGTTTTCGACAAATGGGACCTGGATTTCGCCATCGTCGGCGAAACGATCGCAGAAGACCGCTTTTTGATCGAACACAATGGAGAGGTAAAAGCCGACCTGCCACTCTCCCCGCTGTCCGGCCGCGCGCCGGAATACGACCGCCCCTGGGTCGAAACACCCCCGCAAGACCCTTTGGAGGAGCTTCCGCAGGTTGACCCGATCGATGCTCTGAAGACTCTGATCGGCTCGCCCAATTACGCAGGCAAGCAATGGGTTTATGAACAATACGACACTATGGTGATGGCCGACAGCGCGCGTACGCCCGGTCTTGGAGCCGGGATCATCCGCATACACGGAACGGATAAGGCGCTGGCATTCACTTCGGACGTGACACCGCGCTATGTCAAAGCGAACCCGGTAGAAGGTGGCAAACAAGCCGTGGCAGAGGCTTATCGCAACCTCACAGCCGTCGGCGCCAGGCCCTTGGCCAGTACCGACAACATGAACTTCGGCAACCCTGAAAAACCCGAGATTATGGGACAGTTTGTGGGTGCGATTAAGGGCATTGGGGCCGCTTGCGAAGCATTGGACATGCCCATCGTGTCGGGCAACGTGTCCCTTTATAACGAAACCGACGGCCAGGCGATCTTGCCGACCCCTACAATCGGCGCTGTTGGTCTGCTGAACCATCCCGACGAAATGATCGGCTGCGCGGTGCGCGACGGCCATGTCGCGTTAGTCGTCGGCGAAACGGCAGGACATCTGGGTCAATCCGCCTTGTTAGCAGAGGTTTTCAATCGCGAGGACGGCGATGCGCCTGCTGTCGATCTCGACGCCGAACGCCGAAATGGCGATTTTATCCGGGCCAACCGCGACCAGATCAAAGCCTGCACAGATCTTGGCGATGGCGGCCTTGCGCTGGCTGCGTTTGAACTCGCCGAGGCGGCCGGCGTGGGCGTCTGTTTGGATAGCGAGGATATGGGCCAGCTGTTTGGGGAGGATCAGGGCCGCTACCTGATCGCCTGCAATTTTGATCAAGCCGAAGCGCTGGTCATCGCAGCAGGAAGTGTCGGCGTCCCTATCGCCACAGTCGGCAAGTTTACCGGGACCACGCTGCGCATTGGACGCTCAGACGCGCCCCTTGACGATCTCACCGAACTTTATCGCAGCGCCTTTGCGTCAGCGGTAGCCTGACGCTCCCTTGCGTCGAAGGTATAGGCCGATTACATCTTTAACGACAGTAAGATCCGGAGCACTTCAATGCCCATGCATGCCCAAGAAATCGAAGACCTCCTGCGCGAGAGCTTTCCCGAGGCCAAAATCGTGGTCGAGGGCGACGACGGCGTGCATATGTCAGCGATGATTGTCGACGAAAGCTTCCGGGGCAAAAACAGGGTTCAACAACAGCGCGCCGTGTATGCCGCCCTCAAAGGCAAGATGGACGGGGCCAATGGTGAGCTTCACGCCCTGGCACTGACAACAAAGGCGCCGGATTAACATATGGACATCGTGGCCATCATTCTACTGACCTTGGCAATCATTCTGGTTGCCATCATCAGCGGAGCCATGGCCCTCAAACGTACTCGCGGCACCGAACGCGGCAGTCTGCCCGGCAAGGGGGACCACGTGATCGAAGCCAATTACAGTTCGGGCGCTGGAGGTGGCGGTCATTCGACCACCTACAAAATCCCGCGCGACCCACAGGAATATGCAAAGAGATTCATCCCAAGGGAGAAACGGAAATGAGCGACGCATCCGCACAAATTCAGGAAACCATCACCGCCAATGACGTGGTGCTTTATATGAAAGGCACCAAGTCTATGCCTCAGTGCGGCTTTTCCAGCCGCGTGGCAGGCGTGTTGAACTATATGGGCGTCGATTACGCCGATGTGAACGTCCTGGCTGACGAGACGTTGCGCCAGGGTATCAAGGACTTTTCGGACTGGCCGACAATTCCGCAGCTATACGTCAAAGGCGAATTCGTTGGCGGCTGTGACATCATCACCGAGATGACGCTATCCGGTGAGCTGGACCAGTTGTTTGACGACAACGGTGTGACATACGACAAAGATGCTGCCGATAAGATCCGCGAAGCAAACGGCTAAAAAAAGATGTGCGCCCGATGCTCGTCACGGGCGCACTCTTTTTTTGAACCTGGAAATCAAGGCTCTAAGACGCCGCTCTTTCTTCAACCGAAGCAGCGAGAGCCTCTGCTCGCGCGGCGAGCTCTGCCAGAGTGTCAGTCACCGCTTGAGGAACAACAGGAACCTCGATGCGTTCGGGTTCAGGTGTTGGCACAGACTTCAAATTGTCGATCTCGGCGTCACGTTCAGCCAGCTTGCTTTCGATTTCCTTGATTTTGTCCTCAACGGCCGCAGTTTTATCGGCCAACATCAATCCGGCCATCAGCAACATGCGGGCCTCGGGCAACCGCCCGATCTGATCAGTCAGCACCCGCGCCTCGTCGTCCAGCATCTTGGCGGCAGAGTGCAGATATTGTTCTTCACCGTCTTGGCAGGCGACTTGAAACGCGCGGCCACCGATTTCAATGGTCACTTCTGGCATTATGCTTCCTCCCCTTCCGGCAGATCACGGGCTTTGTCCAAGAGTGGCACAAGTTGATCCATGATTGCGCCTGCTTCGGCCACATCGGACGCACGCGCGGCGCGCAGCCCCTCTAGTTCGGCCAACATCGCGCTGTTGATCAGATGCGGCTCTCCGACACCCGCTTCATTTGCCTCTCTTAGCGCAGCGTTGCTGGCGCGGAGTTGCTCATTGGCTTTTCGCAGCCGCTGCAGTTCGATATCAAGCTCTGCAAGCTTATCGGCATCAATACCGGCAGGCGCAGTTGCCTCAGCAGCTGCCAATTCCTCGGCATGAGCGGCTTTCAGCTTCTTGATCCGCTCCTCTAGTTGCGCCGTCACCAGTTTTTCTTCTTCAAGCTCTCGGCGCAGCTCATCCAATGCACCGGTATCGACCTCTGGCGGGGCTGAAGACAACACTTCAACCCCTTCGCCTATGCGATCCATCGCTGCCATTATACGGCCCTGTAGCGCCTCTATCTCACTCATGCCCCTGTCCCTTTTGTTCCAACTGACGTCCTCGTCGGTCTCGCCCTGCAATACCGGTCGAATCACGCCAAGCACTCCAGGTGAGTACAGTCTAACCAATGGAAAAGTGAAATGCGCCCCCTTTGCTTTCAAGGGCTTGTGCGGCGCGCTTCATCTAGGCCGTGAGAGCCTGCTTGATCTTTACGGCTCGGCTGGTATTGGGAGCCAAGCCGCCAATAAGCATGAAAGAAAGAGAGCTCCGTGGATCTGACTGCCCTGCGCACCGAAAACCCCGATCACTGGTTCAAAGCCACAGCCATTCGCGCCCTCACCCTGGACGCCGTCGCGGCTGCAAACTCAGGCCATTCCGGCATGCCCATGGGCATGGCCGACGTCGCCACAGTTCTTTTTGAAAAACACCTGAAATTTGATGCCTCTGCTCCGAATTGGCCGGACCGCGACCGGTTTATCCTGTCTGCAGGTCACGGGTCGATGCTGCTGTATTCCCTGCTGCACCTGACGGGGTATGAGGACATGACCCTGCAGCAGCTCAAGGATTTCCGCCAATGGGGGGCACGTACAGCAGGCCACCCCGAATACGGCCATGCGTCAGGCATCGAAACCACCACCGGTCCTTTGGGGCAAGGCATCGCCAACTCAGTCGGGTTTGCGATGGCCGAAGAAATCCAGCGCGCCCAATACGGTAAGAAGATCGTTGATCACTATACCTACGTCATCGCTGGCGATGGATGCTTGATGGAAGGCGTCAGTCAGGAAGCGATTGGTCTGGCCGGGCGGCAGGAATTGTCGAAGCTGATCGTCTTCTGGGACAACAACAACATCACCATCGATGGTACCGTTGATATCGCGGATCGCACCGATCAGGTCGCGCGCTTCCGTGCATCTGGATGGGATGTGCAAGAGATCGACGGCCACGATCCCGCTGCGATCGATGCGGCCATCATTGCGGCAAAGAAAACCAAACAACCCAGCATGATCGCGTGCAAAACGCATATTGCTTTGGGGCATGCGGCGCAGGACACCTCCAAAGGTCATGGCGCTTTGACGGATGCACAACAACTGCTTGACGCAAAAGCCGCCTATGGTTGGACATGGGGCCCATTTGAGATCCCCGACAATATCAAAACCCAATGGGAAGAGATTGGCAGCCGGGGCGCCGCCGATCGCACTGCGTGGGAAGAACGGTTTGCCGGACTGTCTGCGAACCGTCAGGCACAATTCACTCGGATTTATGACCGCGACGTTCCAAAGCGCCTGACCTCCACCATTCGCGCCCTGAAAAAGCAAATGAGCGAAAGCGCTCCGAAACTCGCCACCCGTGCAAGTTCGGAAAAAGTGCTGGAAGTGGTGAACCCGATTATGCCGGAAACCGTCGGTGGATCAGCGGATCTGACCGGCTCGAACAACACCAAGACCGGCGATCTGGGTGTGTTCACGCCCGAGGATCGCAAAGGCCGCTACGTGTACTACGGCATTCGGGAGCACGGTATGGCCGCCGCGATGAACGGCATGGCGCTACACGGGGGCGTCCGTCCTTATGGCGGCACGTTCATGTGTTTTACCGACTATGCCCGCCCATCGATGCGCTTGGCCGCGCTGATGAAGATCCCAACGGTGTTCGTGATGACCCATGACAGTATCGGATTGGGCGAAGACGGACCGACACACCAACCCGTAGAACATCTGGCGATGTTGCGGTCCACGCCGAATATGCATGTGTTCCGCCCCGCTGATACGATCGAAACGGCGGAGGCTTGGGAACTGGCACTGACGTCCAAGGAAACGCCCTCGGTGTTGTCCTTGACCCGGCAAGGCGTGCCTACGGTGCGCACCGACCACAAAACAAAGAACCTGACCGCGCAAGGCGCGTACGTTCTCAAAGACGCCGACAACAAGCGGCAGGCCATATTGCTGGCAACCGGCTCAGAAGTCTCCATCGCCATGGCGGCGCGTGAGATGCTGGAAGCCGAAGGGATTGGAACACGCGTCGTCTCCATGCCCTGTTGGGAGATCTTCGAAGAACAGGACGAAGCCTATCGCAAACGCGTTCTTCCTGGCGGCCCCGTACGCGTGGCAATCGAAGCCGGCATTCGGTTCGGCTGGGACAGATGGCTGTTCGGCGAGCGCGGTAAACGCGAAAAATCCGGTTTCATCGGAATGCACGACTTTGGCGCATCCGCACCTGCAGATGTGCTTTACCGCGAGTTTGGCATCACACCAGAGGCGACCGTTGCCAAGGTGAAAGCCCTTCTGGGTAAGTAATCACACACGCTCAAACCCTGTTGACGCAAGCGGCGCCGGATACCTCCTGCGCCGCTTTTTTTGTGCACATCCTTAAAGCTAGTGTGCGTTTTTTCCAAAGAGCGGCAATAGCACGCGCGTGACAACGGGGATCAACAGAAGGCCCAGAGCCAACCCCAAAATCCCGTCGCCAACCGCGGTGATGACCCACTCAACAAATCCGCGACCGCTGTCCATCCCCTGCGCAACGCCCTCGGCCAAATGGTGGATGGTGTCATAGAGCCACGGCCACCCAAGAACATCCAACCCGTGGGTGATAATGGCTCCGCCGACCCACAGCATCGCCGCAGTGCCAATCACCGTAAGCAAGGTCAGCAGTTTCGGCATACCGACAACCAGACTGCGGCCAAAGCGGCGCATGATCCCAACCCGGCTATTGGCAGCCAACCAGACGCCGATATCGTCCATCTTCACAATCAACGCCACCGACCCGTACACAAAGATCGTCACGGCGACGCCCGCAAATGCCAGCGTTGCGGCCTCGAACCAAAAGTTCGGGGCCTCGATGTTGCTGAGAATGATGGTCATGATTTCGGCAGACAGGATGAAATCGGTTTTGATGGCACCCTTTACACGGGCTTCCTCCAGATGCGCCGGATCACCGACATCCATGTCCTCTTCCACATGAGCGTCCCCATGTGGAAATAGCCAGTGGAACACCTTTTCTGCGCCTTCAAAGCACAGATACCCACCGCCCAACATCAAAAGTGGTGTGATGATCCAAGGCGCAAACGCGTTCAAAGCCAAGAGTGCAGGCAACAGAACAACCAGCTTGTTCAATAACGATCCACGCGTGATTTTCCAGATGATGGGGAGTTCGCGGTCGGCCTCAAACCCGGTCACGTATTTCGGAGTGACAGCGGCATCGTCGATGACAACACCAGCCACTTTCGTGCCTGCCTTGGCCGCTTGCGCGGCAACATCATCAATGGAGGCAGCCGCCACTTTTGCAATTGCCGCCACGTCATCCAGTAAGGCCAATAAACCGCTCATGCCCCGCCCTTTCATCGCTTTGGCCATACTCTACAGCCTGCTTTCCAAAATGCGAGCGTTCCCGTTAGCGCAACCGGGCGAAGTTTGCGCTAACACATTCATATTGTGACACTTTTACCCTTTTGGGCGGCACCGTGCTTGTCTATATGGCGCGCAAACACGTCGCCTCTTCTAAGAAGGAAAGCTTCCATGACCGTTACTGTCGGGATCAATGGGTTTGGCCGCATCGGCCGTTGCACGCTGTCGCATATTGCTGCATCGGGCCGCAACGACATTCAGGTCGTCAAGCTGAATGCCACCGGTCCGCTGGAAACAGCAGCGCACCTCATGAAGTACGACAGCATCCACGGCCGCTTTCCGGGTGAAGTGACAACAGGCGACGGAACATTGGATCTGGGCCGCGGCCCGATCAACGTAATGTCGACCTACGATCCGAAAGAGCTGGATTGGTCAGGCTGCGACGTCGTTCTGGAATGCACAGGCAAGTTCAACGACGGCAAGAAAGCCGAAGTACATCTGGATCAGGGCGCGGGCAAAGTGCTGATCTCGGCACCGGCGACGAACGTTGAAAAGACCATCGTTTACGGAGTGAATGACACAGAGCTCAAAGCAGAAGATCGTATGATCTCAAACGGGTCATGCACGACCAACTGCTTGGCTCCGATGGCGAAGGTTATGCACGAAGCGTTTGGGATCGAGAGCGGTCAAATGACCACCATCCACGCCTACACTGGCGACCAGCCCACATTGGATCGCCGGCACAAGGATCTTTATCGCGCACGGGCCGCCGCTATGGCGATTATCCCCACCACAACAGGTGCTGCCAAAGCCCTGGGTGAAGTTCTGCCCGCCCTAAAAGGCAAGCTCGATGGATCCGCTATGCGGGTGCCCTCGCCCAATGTCAGTGCTGTCGACCTGACCTTTACGGCCAGCCGCGACGTAACCGTCGAAGAGGTCAACGCCGCTGCGAAGGCAGCAGCAGAAGGCGAAATGAAAGGCGTTCTGGGATATGAGCCTGCGCCGCTGGTCTCCATCGATTTCAATCACACCAGCGAAAGTTCGATTTTTGCGCCCGACCAAACCCGCGTTGTGGGCAACAGGTTGGTCCGCGTGTTAGCATGGTATGACAACGAATGGGGCTTTTCCGTCCGTATGGCAGATATGGCCGTAGCGATGGGTCGTCTCTGACCGCGCTTGCGCGGGCATCCACCATCCGTCATCTTGCGTGCAAGAGCACCAACAAGAA
This sequence comes from uncultured Aestuariivita sp., assembly GCA_964402685.1. GTDB lineage: Bacteria > Pseudomonadota > Alphaproteobacteria > Rhodobacterales > Rhodobacteraceae > Aestuariivita. The sequence continues at coordinate 7,716 of CAYODE010000110.1, forward strand.
TGCGGGCACAGGCATGACCAACACAATCGCGGTTGTCTTAGGGGTTTTGATCCTCGGCGCCCTGGCGATCGACGTGATGTTGTACGGAAACGAACATCTATTGTTTCTGAGCCGAAAGTTTGCAGATTTTATCGAGTGGCTAGCGTTTTGGCGTTAACCACCGAACCGGTCGAGCAGCGCAGCATTGACCGGCGGCGTCACGAATTGGGACACGTCTCCGCCCAAACGCGCAATTTCCTTTACAAGCTTTGAAGCAATCGCCTGATGCCGCGCCTCGGCCATGAGAAACACGGTTTCGATGCTGTCATCCAACACCCGGTTCATGCCGACCATTTGGAATTCATACTCAAAATCTGCCACGGCGCGCAAACCGCGAACAATAACCTGAGCCCCCACATCGCGGGCGCAATCGATCAGCAGGTTCTCGAAAGGATGGGCGACAATCTCTGTACCGGTTTGATGAGAGAGCGCTTCGCACTCATGTTCGATCATCGCAACACGTTCTTCTAACGAAAACAGCGGACCCTTGTCGCGATTAATGGCCACACCGATAACCAGACGGTCCACCAACGCCGAAGCACGACGAATGATGTCCATATGACCAAGCGTGATCGGATCAAACGTTCCCGGATAAAGGCCGATGCGCATGGGAAATTTCCTTCAGTCCCCGTAATTTGGCCGCACGCAACCACGAAGCGCAGAGGAGTGCAATAGCTCAAAACCTGTGTGCGGCGTCAGATCACGGATGTCTTAGTTACGGTGTCGCGGCAACCAAGGGATCAATGCCCCATGATCATCCCTTCGAGCGCATCTTTTTCCATCGATAGCTCACTCAGGCGCGCTTTGACCACGTCACCCAAAGTGATCAACCCGATCATCTGATCGCCATCCACAACCGGCATATGTCGGAACCGTCCATCGGTCATTTTTTGCAGCACTTCATCGGCCTGCATATCTGCTGTGGCCGTGACCAGGTTGCGGGTCATGTAGTCTTCGACTTTGCGCGTCAGGCAGCCCGAGCCGCTTTTGGCCAGTTCGCGGACAATGTCGCGTTCCGAAAGAATACCAAGAGCCTGCTTTCCATCTGCAGAGATTACGAGGGACCCGATCCCATGCTCGGCAAGAACAGCTGCTGCTTTGGACACAAGCGTTTCAGGTGGAACCGTCCAGACATCTGAACTGGCCTTGGATTTCAGGATCTGTTGAACGCGCATCTGGCCTCCCTCCAAGATTATCGCCCCGTCATCAAAGCGTTGCCGCAGAACCCTTTTCTGTCAAGTCCGTCAGACACGCGCCTCCAATTCAGCGACTTTGTCGCGCACACCTGTCATGATCGCATCGGCCAATCGCGTCATCCGCTCTGACCTGATATCGGATTTGTGCCGAACCAGGTAAAAACTACGGGTAAAGCTGATCTGATCTGCCAGCACCTTCCGCAGATCAGTGTGATATGCCATCGCGAAAGCGTGCGTCACACTCAGCCCATCGCCCTGTTCGACCATTTTAACCTGCAACGGCACAGAATTCGAAGCGAGCACAACCCGATCCAGACCCAGATCGCGGAGATAATCCAACTCGGCGTCGTAGATCATATCCGGGATGTACCCGATGATGCGATGTTGCTTGAGATCTTCGATGGCTTCAACGGGCGGCAAACCTCGCAGATACTGTCGCCCGCCCGCAAGGTAGAGCTTATAATCGGTAATCTTTTCAACATGGTACTGACCGGCAGTCGGCGGGCTAACGGTAATTGCCATATCTGCCTCGCGTCGATTCAGGTTCACGACACGCGGCAAGGCAACGATCTGAATGTCCAGATCGGGATTGGCCCGCGAGATCGGAGAACAGATGGGCGATAGCACGTAATACGCACACCCGTCGGGTGCCCCGATACGGATTTGACCGGACAGCGTGTCCTGAGGTCCGCTGAGCGCTTCGACACCCGCGCGCATCGCCTGTTCGGCATCTTCCCCATGGCGCAAGAGCCGCTCCCCCGCCCCGGTGAGTGTGTAGCCTTGGGGGGATTTGGCAAAAAGCGTGGTCTCCATCGCCGCTTCCAGCCGTGCAATCCGCCGTCCCACCGTGGCCGGATCCATTTTCAACCGCTGCCCTGCGCCCGAGAGGCTCTCTTCCCGTGCGACCGACAAGAACACACGCATATCGTCCCAATGTGGGTCCATGTCAGGCGGCTACCTTTGCTTTTTTGCAAATCGTTTTTGAAATCTTGCCTCTGTTCAAGTGATTTTTGCAAGCCTACTGTGCGCGCATCATTTTCGCGGCAGGCCGCCTGGCCCCCGCATTCGGAGGAGCGAGACATGCAAGAACTGACTCATTACCTGGACGGCGCCCATGTCAAAGGCACGTCAGGCCGATTTGCAGACGTGATGAACCCCGCGACTGGCGAAGTCCAAGCGCAAGTGCCGCTGGCCTCGTCCGCGGAAGTAGACAAGGCTGTCGAACTGGCCGCCGCCGCGCAACCTGCCTGGGCCGCAACAAACCCACAGCGCCGGGCGCGGGTATTGATGAAATTCGTCGACCTGCTGAACCGCGATATGGACAAGCTGGCCGAAGCGCTTAGCCGTGAGCACGGGAAAACGTTGCCTGATGCGGCGGGTGATGTGCAGCGTGGTCTGGAGGTTGTCGAATACTGCATCGGCGCGCCGCAGATGCTGAAGGGCGAATTCACCGACAGCGCGGGACCCGGCATCGACATGTATTCCATGCGTCAACCACTTGGCGTGACTGCCGGTATCACCCCGTTCAACTTCCCAGCGATGATCCCGATGTGGATGTTTGCCCCGGCCATCGCTTGCGGTAACGCGTTTATCCTCAAACCATCAGAACGCGATCCGTCGGTGCCGCTGATGCTGGCCGAATTATTGGAAGAGGCCGGACTGCCCAAAGGCATTCTGCAGGTCGTGAATGGCGACAAAGAAGCCGTGGATGCCATCCTGCATC
>CAYODE010000110.1:10683-12835 GCA_964402685.1 uncultured Aestuariivita sp.
GTGCAGTGTTTCGGCGGAGCCAAAAACCACATGATCGTCATGCCTGACGCCGACATGGATCAGGCCGCAGACGCTCTGGTTGGCGCAGGATACGGCGCGGCTGGCGAACGCTGCATGGCCATTTCGGTCGCTGTGCCCGTCGGTGATGAGACCGCGGACCGTTTGATCGAGAAACTGGTTCCACGCATCGAAAAACTCAAAGTCGGCCCTTACACTGCAGGCAATGACGTGGATTACGGCCCTGTGGTCACAGCAGCTGCCAAAGCCAACATCGAACGGCTGGTGCAATCCGGCATCGATCAAGGTGCAAAACTGGTGGTCGATGGCCGTGGCTTTGCCCTGCAAGGCTATGAAGATGGTTTCTTTGTTGGCCCCCACCTGTTCGACAACGTGACCAAAGACATGGACATATACAAAACCGAAATCTTTGGCCCAGTCCTGTCGACCGTGCGTGCCCAAAGCTATGAAGAGGCCATCGGCCTCGCCATGGATCATGAGTACGGCAACGGCACAGCCATCTTTACGCGTGACGGTGACGCGGCGCGAGATTTCGCCAACCGCATCAATATCGGCATGGTGGGCATCAACGTGCCCATTCCTGTTCCGCTGGCCTATCACACCTTTGGCGGATGGAAGAAATCAGTATTCGGGGACCTGAACCAGCATGGTCCAGATGCATTCAAGTTCTATACCCGGACCAAAACCGTTACGGCACGCTGGCCCTCGGGCATTAAAGAAGGCGGCGAGTTCTCGATCCCCGTGATGGAGTAAGCCGACGGGCAACAAATTCAGAAAGGGCGCGAGAGATCTCTCGCGCCATTTTTTAGTTGGGACGTCGCCGACAATTGCCCCACGAAAATTTGAGTGTACCTAACTTTCACATGTCTGAAAGATGCGGTATTCACGTTCGAAATGAAGGTACCTTCGACGGAGGTTGGTTATGTCACGCACACGTCTTTCGCGCCGGAATGTCTTATTGGGAAGCGGCGCTGCCCTCATGACACCCGCAATTGCGCGCGCGCAAACGCCAGAGTTGTGGAATGAAGCCTTTCCACAGAACGAGCCGGTTATTCGTGATCAGGCGCCTGTTCGCCGCAACACCTCGTCCTTCCGTCGGCAACGTTGGCAAGATTACTTCGACACAATCGGTGTTGGCTGTATCCTGTGCGACATCACAAGCCGTGCAGTGCACTATTGGGGTCCGGACGATTCCTATCGTCTTTACCCGTCATCTGTGCCCATGACGGACGAGTTGACGCGTCGCGGTCGAACGAAGATTGTCCGTAAGAAAGTGGGACCAACCTGGACACCCACTGATAATATGCGCGAACGTGACCCCACGCTGCCAGCGTTCATGCCGGCAGGCCCCGGCAACCCACTGGGCACGCATGCCATGTACCTGAGCTGGCCCGCCTATCTGATCCACGGGACCCATGATACGCGCAAGATTGGTCGCCAAAGCTCATCGGGCTGCATCGGGCTGTACAACCCGCATATTGAAGAGCTGTTTGCGGTGACGCAGATCAACACGCAAGTGCTGCTCCTGTAACACATTTACGTCCGCCTGTTTCCCACGTTAGGCTGGCCTCGCCGTAAGGGGAGGTTCTGCTTTGCAAGACATGTTCACGATGGGGATCGAGGAGGAGTACCTCCTTGTTGACCAAGACAGCCTAGATCTGGCCGTCGCACCAGAGGGGCTGATGCAGGCCTGCAAGTCCGAACTGGAAGATCAGGTCAGCCCCGAATTCCTCCAATGTCAGATCGAAATCGGCACAAAAGTGTGCGCGAATGTTGGCGTTGCGAGGGAGGAACTGAAACACCTGCGGAGCTGCGTGGCGAAACATGCCGCCAGCCACAATCTCGCTCCAATAGCTGTGTCTTGCCATCCCTTCGCGGATTGGAAGGACCAGCATCATACGAAGAAAGAGCGCTATGACAGCCTGAGAGAGGCGATGGGCAGCGCTGCCCGGCGACTGCTTATTTGCGGAATGCACGTGCACGTTGGTATCGAGGATGAGGGCCTTCGCACCGACCTGATGCCACAGCTCAGTTATTTCCTGCCCCACCTGCTGGCGCTATCCACCTCCTCCCCGTTCTGGCAGGGCGAAGATACCGGGCTGGCGTCGTATCGATTAGGTGTCTTCGACAACCT
>CAYODE010000111.1:0-7673 GCA_964402685.1 uncultured Aestuariivita sp.
TCACGACCCCTGCCTCCCGAAGACAGTGCTCTACCAGGCTGAGCTACACTCCGACAGCCGGCGAGATAGCCGAGCCCGAAACGGTTGGCAAGGAATTAGTCCGAGCCCAGTATGCAATCAGATACGCGTACTCGCTCTTGGTGATTTATGCGGAATGAAACCATTCCGCACTCACGTTATCCATACAACAGGGGCACCATTGCCAGATGAAAATCAGGACGTCACAAGCTGGCGTCGAGCGCTGCCAGTATCGCGTCGCCCATCTCTGAGGTGTTCACCGGTTGTACACCTTCTTCGCCCAACAAATCTGCCGTGCGCAGTCCATCAGCCAGCACTTTTTCTACGGCCGCTTCCAGGCGATCAGCTTCAGAACCAGCGTCAAAGGAATAGCGCAGGGCCATTGCAAAGCTCAGCACGCAGGCAATGGGATTAGCCTTGCCTTGGCCTGCAATGTCGGGGGCCGATCCATGCACCGGTTCGTACAGTGCTTTTGGTCGGCCATTCGCCATGGGCGCGCCCAAAGACGCGGATGGCAACATGCCTAGTGATCCTGTTAACATCGCAGCCAGGTCGGACAGCAAATCACCGAACAGGTTGTCTGTGACAATCACGTCGAATTGCTTTGGCCAACGGGTCAATTGCATTGCACCCGCGTCGGCGTACATGTGGCTCAGTTCAACCTCGGGATAATCTTCGCCCACCTTGGTCACAACTTCACGCCATAGGATACCGCTTTCCATCACGTTGGCTTTTTCCATCGAGCACAGTTTCTTGTCTCGACGCATTGCCAACTCAAAGGCTGATCGCGCAACCCGATCAATCTCGCTTTCGGTGTAGCGTTGCGTATTGATCCCCACGCGTTCATTGCCCTCTTCAAAGATGCCGCGTGGCTCGCCGAAATAAACGCCTGACGTCAATTCGCGTACGATCATGATGTCGAGCCCAGCAACAACGTCCTTCTTGAGCGAGGAGAAATCCGACAATGCATCGAAGCATTGCGCGGGACGGAGGTTGGCAAAAAGATCCATCTCTTTCCGAAGACGTAACAAGCCGCGCTCCGGTTTCACGCTAAAGTCGAGATTGTCGTATTTCGGCCCGCCGACAGCGCCAAGGAGCACGGCGTCGACTTCTTGTGCCTTGGCCATTGTGTCGTCATGCAGCGGCGTTCCATGCGCGTCATAAGCTGACCCGCCAACAAGATCTTCGCTGACGTCAAAGGCCATGTCGCGCTTTGCGCCGTACCAATCTATGACGCGTTTGACCTCGGCCATAACCTCGGGGCCGATCCCGTCACCGGGCAGGATAAGAAGCGATGGGTTCGACATGGGGGCTCTCCTTGGCAAGTCTTGCACGCGGCCTATCGCGCAGGGGCAGCAGGGTCAATAAGTGCGAGCGTTTGAATTCGGTTTTGGCGAGGTGTCAGGTGAACGCGGCAGTTAAACGGGTGTCCAAAGCCTGCCAGATGGCGTCAACACGTGGCGCCTTGCGGACAGTTTGATGGGCGGTTAGCCAGACCTCCAGCGGAGGGATATCCAAGCCCAGTTCCAATTCCTCGACCAGAGGGTCCGCCCGTCCAATTTCGGCTTGAGTGAACCCGACCCCACAGCCGGCGCGCACCATTTCCCAGTAGGTCGGGTGATGATCGCAACGTACGGCGAACGTCTCTGGTCCTGCGGGCCAACCAAGCGCGTTCATGGTGTCTGTGATCAGTGTCGATTGGTCGTAACCCACCATGTCGTGATCCAATAGATCTGCTGCAGTCTGGGGCCTCCCGCGTCGCTCCAGATAACTTGACGCGGCAAATGTTCCGATCTCGATGTCTGCGACGTGGCGCGTGACAAGTTCCAATTGATCCGGCCGGTACATTCGGATCGCAATATCCGCCTCGCGGAACAAAAGGTTTTCCGTGCTGTCACTGGGTATGACGACCAGCTGAATTCCAGGGAACTCTATGCGGATTTCAGCCAGCATCCCAGGCAGCACATGATGGGCCATGAAATCGCTGCTTGCGATACGCACGGTGCCTTCGGATGTGTCCGACTGCGCCTCCGCTTTGAGCGAGATTGTCGCCATGGCTGCGCGCATCGCCTCTGCCGCAGGGCGGATTTCGGCGCCTATGTCGGTCAGGCTTAAACCACGCGCGTGCCGGTGAAACAGCTCGATGCCAAGCTCATCTTCGAGTGCCTTGATATGACGCCCAAGCGTTGGTTGGCTTTGTCCTGACATAGATGCCGCAGCAGATAAGGATCCGGTTTCGGCGACGGCTAGAAAGCTCTGAATATGGGACCAGTCAGTGGTCGGGAGAAGATTTGCCATTCAAAATTGAATACATACTCGTCATAAACATGCAATTTATTCTGGCAAGATTGAGTGGCATGTTTTGAAACAACACGAGAGATAGGACATCAGAATGACCCAGACAGCGCTCATCCTTGGACAATCCGGACGGTTCGGACGCAATGCCGCTGACGCGTTTCAGAAAGCGGGTTGGGTTGTGAAGGGTTTTGACCGATCGAAGGATGATTTGAGGCACGCTGCAATCGGGGCTGATGTCATCGTAAACGCATGGAATCCGCTCTATCCAGACTGGGCGGATCAGCTCCCACGTTTGCATGCGCGCGTCCGCGAAGCGGCAAAAGCCGCAGGCTCGACCGTCATTGTACCAGGGAACGTATATGTCTTTGGGCCAGACGTTGCACATCCCTGGTCTGAAAATAGCCCCCATCGCGCCGTCAATCCTTTGGGACGCTTGCGGATAGACATGGAGGCCGCCTATGCGCGCGAGGGCGTAAAGACAATTATTCTCAGGGCGGGCGACTTCCTTGACACGGAACTCTCCGGAAACTGGTTCGATCAGGTGATGATCAAGTCGCTTGGGAAAGGTCGGTTCGTCTATCCCGGAAATCCAGACATCCCTCATGCTTGGGCCTTTCTCCCAGACTTAACGCGCGCAGCAGTGGGATTGGCTAACATGCGAGAGCAGTTGCAAGATTTCGCTGATATTCCATTCCCGGGCTACACGATGACCGGATCTATGATCTCTGACCAGCTGCAAACGATCGTCGGCAAACCCGTTCAATTACGCCGAATGAACTGGCTGCCCTTGCAGATTGCCAAGCCCTTCTGGCCCATGGGTCGGTGCCTTTTGGAAATGCGATATCTTTGGAATACGCCACACAGTCTGGACGGCACTTTGTTTTCAAGCCTTTTGCCGGAGTTTCAGCCTACACCTGTGGAGGACGCGCTGCGGATGGCTGCAGGGTTCAATCCTTCAATTGCGAAACAACACATCAACCCAAACCAATCGGTGCCTGCTGGCGCGTAACGCTACATCGTGGCCTTCTTCGCCTGGCGCTGGCCAGAAGGTGCCTGAGGCAACGACAGCAAGGTCGGCCGATGGCAAAACATAGTCAGCTCTCAGACGTCCAACACCCTCCCAATCGACGGTGTCCAAGGCATTTGCTCCGCGATGCGCTTGATCTTCCGCCCCGGCCGCCCCCAGGCTTTCCGGCTTAGGATCTTGCACGCGCGGATCGTTTGTCAGGTCTTGAATGACCCAGTTGCGCCCATCGCTGTCATATGGGTCCAGGGTTGCCGAGCCGGCGATGATGTAGGGCCCTGCGGGAGCTGTGCCTAATGATCCACCCAGAACCCTTGACCACAGCGAAATCTCTGCGGCATTGCGCAACCCATTTCGATCCTCTGGTCCGTCAAAGACCGGCGGGGATGCGTGGAACGTCAGGATGGAAAGCACCAGATCGTCAGATACGCGTATCGGAACTATCCAATGTCCGCTGGAGGATAGTCGTTGCAGCTGCATCACTGCATCGGAGGGAAAGAGTGTTCCATCGGGGTATCGCGGGAGTTCCGCGCCAGGCAAGTCGATCCACAAAAGCGCGGTAAAGTCCTGTACGACGTCGGTTTCGAGCCGGTGGCGAGAGAGCAGGGCCATGGCGCCCTGCCCATAAAATCGTCCGAACCCTTGCGCGTCGGACGCGTCCCCTGTTCGTCCATTGCCATCCGCATCTTCCCCTGTCCGCAATCCACGATTGGTGGGGAGAGCGAACACGTACTCGTACGGCATCGACAACTGATCATTGAATGCGGTTAGCGCCTCGAGACCAAAGTCATAATCCATCCCCTGCAGGGCCAGGACATCAGGGTTGGTCCGATGAATGACCTCTGATAAAGCGGCTACCTGAGGATCCTCGCCGTTGAGGATGTCCCGCAGCAATAGCCCGGGCCCCTCCCGCGTCAGTTCGACATTGTAGGTGGCAATCCGCAGGGTTTCGCTCACAGCCGGAGAGGCAGACATCAGAACAGTGCAGAACGCCCCGGCCGTAACCAGGCCGCGGATCATGCCGTTTGTGCGCCCTCAGCCTCGGCCACGGCATAAGCGCGGCGGCGTTTATCTTCGATCAAGGCGGCAATGCGTGCTAAAGCAATGCCTCGCATGATCAGGCTGGCGGGCAAAAACGCCCAGGCACAGATGGTCCAAATCAACATATGCGGATCCGATAGCGAAATGGGGTCAATGAGTTGTGACGCCAACTTCACCACGGCAGGGATAACAAAAGGTAAAAGAACGCCCAAAATCACATTCAAACGCGCATCGCTATACAGGCGCTCCACAACGTCACCGCCGGTAGTCGGGTCAAAAAGCGGCAGGTTCGTCCAAACGTTGAATGCGCCGTTTTTGGTTGGCCAGCGTTTAACGCGGATCGTCAGAACGAAAAGGACGATCGCGACAAGGCAAATCAGATAGGCCATGCCTGCAGCAACACGGACGTTGTCGACCAGGGATGCCGGTGCGTCGGAGGGCAACATCAGGACCAGCAAACGCACAGGTGAGTAAGGGAAGTCCAAGGAATGGCCTACGGACGCGCCGAGTTGAGACATGACCAACGTTGTCTCGGTCGGGCTGATGTCATGTTTCGCGACAAAGGTCAGAGACAGCACAATCGCCGCGAATGCGAGGAACCGGAGCCTATTGAGCGGGGGCGCATCGCGGAACTCAAGGATCGAGGGGAAGAGCGCGTAATACTCAGTGAAGATAAAGATACCCGCCGCTAGCGCGATGAAGAGGATGAATTCAGGCGCATTTGCTCCGGCATGAGCCAGAAAGAGCGATGGCGCGACGATGATCGCCGCGATCAACATCGCTCGCAAGATTGCCCCAGTGATCCTTAAAACCACATTCCGCTCCTCTTCAAACTGGAATAGCTTGGTACTTTGCCGCGCCTTTTTCCATTTTGATCCCGCGCGTCAGAGTGCGGGCTGCCTCAATTTGGACACATTTGTGCATTGTTTCGAACAGCTGCTCAACTGTCCAACGACTCAGCCCGTGGATTGGGGCGAGTTTGTGGAGAAACTGGTGCGTCTTTGCATCAAATCTACGCACCTTGGTGCTGGGAAACCGTGAAAACACAACATCTTGTAGCTAAAAGTTATAGCTTTCAGATTGGAGCTAGCTTTTTCAGATAGACGCATTGCCCGGTGCCCCGGTCCTTGGCGGGCCGGGGAGACATTTTTAGGTGTTTTGGCTAAACCCAGGGGCGAGCTTGGCCGGCCTGAGTTTCAAACGCATCTATTGCCGTCGCTTTTTCCATCGTCAGCCCGATATCGTCCAGGCCGTTAAGCAAGCAGTGTTTCTTGAAACTGTCCAATTCGAACGAGAACTCTTCGCCATCCGACGTTGTCACTTTTTGCGCGTCCAAGTCGACGGTGATACGTGCATTTGCGCCCTTCTCGGCGTCTTTCATCAGAACATCGACAACGTCCTGCGGAAGTGCGATCGGCAAGATACCGTTCTTGAAGCAGTTATTGTAGAAGATGTCTGCAAATGATGGTGCAATGACGCATCGGATCCCAAAGTCCTTGATAGCCCATGGCGCGTGTTCGCGCGAAGAACCGCATCCAAAATTATCACCGGCAACAAGGATTTCCGCCTCGCGGTACTGTGGCTGGTTCAAGACGAATTCCGGGATCTCGTTGCCGTTCTCGTCGTAACGCATCTCGTCGAACAGGTTCACACCAAGACCAGACCGTTTGATGGTCTTCAGGAATTGCTTGGGGATGATCATGTCAGTATCGACGTTGACCATTGGCATGGGCGCAGCGATGCCGGTGAGGGTGGTGAACTTATCCATTACATCATCTCCCGCACGTCTGTCAGTTTGCCGGTTACGGCAGCGGCCGCCGCCATCGCTGGCGACATCAGGTGGGTGCGTCCACCCCGGCCCTGACGGCCTTCGAAGTTACGGTTCGATGTGGCCGCACACCGCTCGCCCGGCTGTAGCTGGTCCGGGTTCATCGCCAGACACATAGAACATCCAGCCAATCGCCATTCAAACCCGGCGTCCTTGAAGATGTCGGCCAGGCCTTCTTCTTCGGCCTGCAAGCGCACAAGACCCGATCCAGGAACCACCATGGCGCGCATGCCGTCTTTGATCTTCTTGCCTTTCAGGATTTCCGCGGCGGCGCGCAAATCCTCGATCCGCCCATTTGTGCAGGACCCAATAAAGACAGTGTCGATTTCGATCTCATTCAAAGGGGTGCCGGGTTTCAGATCCATGTAATCCAAGGACCGCTGAGCGGCGCCAACTTTACCGCCGTCAAAGCTATCGGGTGAAGGAACGACGCCGGTAATGGGAAGCACGTCCTCGGGCGAGGTGCCCCAGGTGACAACAGGCGCAATGTCTTCGCCCTTGATGGTGATGACTTGATCCCAGTGTGCATCGTCATCGGAATAGAGTGTCTTCCACCATGCCAAGGCTGCGTCCCACTGCGCACCTTTGGGCGCATGCGGACGGCCTTTTACGTACTCAAAGGTGGTCTCATCTGGTGCAATTAAGCCTGCGCGCGCACCGCCTTCGATCGCCATGTTGCACACCGTCATGCGGCCTTCCATTGACAGATCGCGGATCGCTTCGCCGCAATACTCGATGACATAGCCGGTGCCGCCGGCGGTACCTGTGCGGCCGATCACGGACAGAGTGATGTCCTTGGCGGTGACACCTGGGCGCAGCTTACCGGTAATCTCGACTTTCATGTTCTTGGACTTTTTCTGAATCAGCGTCTGGGTCGCAAGAACATGTTCCACCTCTGAGGTACCGATGCCATGAGCCAAAGCACCGAACGCGCCGTGGGTGGCTGTATGGCTGTCACCACAGACGACCGTCATGCCCGGCAAGGTCCAGCCCTGTTCCGGTCCGACAATGTGTACGATGCCCTGACGGATGTCGGAAACAGGGTAATAGTGCATCAAGCCAAAATCCTTGGCATTTTGTTCCAACGCTTCGACTTGAATGCGGCTTTCTTCATTGTCGATACCGTTCACGCGGTCCGGCGTGGTGGGAACGTTATGATCGGGAACAGCGATGGTGCGCTCCGGCGCGCGGACTTGGCGACCGGACATGCGCAACCCTTCGAAAGCCTGAGGGGATGTCACCTCATGCACAAGGTGGCGATCAATATAGAGCAGGCAGGTACCATCATCGGCTTCATGCGCGACGTGGGCATCCCAGATTTTATCATAGAGCGTTTTGGGGGACATGGGTCCTCTCCCTTGCGTGTCGAAATTTTGGATTTTTGTGAGGCGGGCGCAGGCCCAAGATTATAGCCGCGCGAGCACCGTGTGTGTCGCACCAAAAAAGCGTTCGCGTAAACGCGCG
>CAYODE010000111.1:7683-12234 GCA_964402685.1 uncultured Aestuariivita sp.
ATAGAGCGTTTTGGGGGACATTGGTCCTCTCCCGTGATGTGAATGGCAATAAGGTTCGTGCAGATAGCGGGCCTATAGGCGCGCAAGCACGGTATGGATCGCCCCATAGAAGCGTTCGCGCAGCCGCGCGCGGTCATCCATATCGAAAAATCGGATCATGGCCTTGCGCTTAAGGCTTTCTGTGAGTCGAGGCAAGAGGGCGGGCACCCGACCTTCGCGCTGTTCCCTTGGTCGCACGTTGCTCTGCACGGTTAGGATTGGATCAAAGAAATTCTGATCCAAACAGCTGCTAGTGGCGTACGTTAAGCATGGAACAATCTGCATCTCCTTTGATGATCTTGCTCATTTCGGCTTTGATTGCGCTTGCACTTGGCGTGCATGCCGTGTCTGCGGGCGACCCTCTCTACGGTTCCGAATTCGCGATACTGCCTCCCGTCGCTGAAAGATAACGCAGCAACAATCCCGCCATCATTAAGTTGTTTGCGGCGCCGTTTCCGGGCAAATTGGTCGTGAAGGGGTGCCATGGAAGAGCACGTGGAACAAACCACAGAGTCGTTCTCGCAGATTGCAATGTCTGTCTGGAATGATGTTGTTCTTTTGTTTCAGAGTGTCATCACACCGGGTTGGCGACAGAACCAGGTTTTAATCATCTTCGCGCTTATCGGTGTCGCTTGGTTGTTACGCTACATCACAGACGGGCGCATCGAACACTGGGCGCGCACGCGTGAAGGGTGGGAAAAGTGGCAATTCCGCGCCCTTGTTCAGGTCCGGCGTCGGTTGATCCTGATCTACTTCGCGGGCACCGCGTGGGCGACCTATTTCATCATGCAGGAAGTCACTTGGCCGTCGCGGAGTTACCTGATCGGTCTGGCCGCGACGCTCGCAACGGCTTGGCTGGTCATTGCCTTCGGAGTTCGCCTCGTTAGCAACCCGTTCCTGCGCCGGGTGGTCAAATGGTTCGTTTGGATCTACGCCACACTTTACTACTTGGGTCTGATTGACGAAGTGTCTGCGTTTCTTGATGGCATTGCTATCAGTGTTGGCGCGGTACGTATCTCGGCCCTGACTGTTCTTGTTGGCCTTGTCGTAATAGCCGCGCTACTCACAGCAGCTCGTCTGGTTTCACAAACAACGGCGACAGTCATTCGCCGAAATCAGGACCTGTCGCCATCCATTCAGGTCCTTGCTGTAAAGGCCGTTCAGGTCATCGTTTATGGCGCAGCATTTATTGTTACCGTTCAAGCGTTGGGATTTGACCTGACAGGGCTTGCCGTTTTGTCAGGAGCGATTGGCGTCGGTCTTGGTTTTGGGTTGCAGAAAGTTGTGTCGAACTTGGTGTCGGGTGTGATCATCCTTTTGGACAAATCGATCAAACCTGGGGATGTTATCACCATAGGCGACACCTTCGGCTGGATTGAAACTCTTGGCGCCCGATACGCGAGTGTCGTGACGCGCGATGGCACAGAATATCTAATCCCGAATGAAGATCTGATCACCGGTCAGGTTGTGAACTGGTCTCATACCGACGAGTTCGTGCGCTTGGATATCCATTTTGGTACCGCTTATGGGGACGATCCGCATGACGTACGCCGGATCGCGATCGAGGCGGCACAGGGTGTTGATCGGGTGCTGGACAAACCCAAGGCCCCAGTGTGTCACATCGTTGGATTTGGCGACAGCAGCGTTGACTACATCCTGAGGTTTTGGATTCGGGACCCAACGCAGGGTCTGACGAATATTCGCGGCAACGTGTATCTGGCGTTGTGGGATGCCTTCTCGGAAAACGGCATTTCGATCCCCTTCCCGCAACGCGAAGTACGAGTGCTAAATGAACCAACCACAAGCGGTCGCGCGTTGGACTAGTCCGATGCTTTGACTTGCGTGGCCGGAGGCGACTCCGCCAGTTTTTCGAAAAGATCCGCGTGTTTGCGCTCGGCTTTGTCGATGGCCGCTCGACTGCCTGACAACGTAATCGGCCAGCTTTGGTCGCCGATCGACAGGATCCATGTTTGGGCTGATTTGAACAGATCGACATCTGTTGGCGTAATCGGGAAGGAATATGCAAACGTCTTGTCGCCCAGTTGAACGATGTCGAGCTCTTCGGCAAGAAGCTCACGCTCAAACCGTTGGCCTCTCGTAGTGATCAACGTAGAGGATAGTTCGCTGGCGCCGGACCCGCTTGGCAGAGCCACAGATACGACACCGTTTTCTTCTGGTAGACCCAGATAGAGCATGGCAAAAGTCGCGTCGCCTTGTATGACGCCGGCGCCTTGCAAACCATCAACTCTATCGGTGTGCAGGACGCTTTCCGGATCAATGTAATGCCAGCGATCAATGGGCTGCGCTGCCACTGGCTGTGGCAGCGTCAACAGCGCTAAAAACAGGCCGACTAACCCAAAAAATGTCAAGCGAGGCATGGCAGCTCCCCCGAAACACAGTACAGGCAAACGAGGGTAGGGACCTGTATGTGTTGTGGCAACAATTTGCGATTATTGGCCCGGATGAGGAAACAGTGAATGCAGTTTCATTGAAATGTTATGTCTATCTTGCTAGATTTGCCGCGTGGACGGCGCGGGATTTCCCCGCAGCACAGAGAAGGAGGATATCGTTCTGTCAATCCATGCAGAGGCGGCACAGGCTGCTGATGATCGGGCCACCCATAGTGGAGCGGGCCCAGCCGAAACCACCAGCGAGACGTTGCTGGTTTCAATCCTTTCGCAACTTGCTGACGACAAAGCCGAGGAGATCGTCGAAATTGATCTTCGCGGAAAAACGGCTATTGGCGATTACATGGTGATCTGCTCCGGTCGGTCGACCCGTCAGGTTGCGGCGCTTGCAGAAAAATTGGTGGACCGCCTGAAGAAAGACTACGGACGCCTGTCGCGTGTTGAGGGCAAAGATGCCGGTGACTGGGTGCTGATCGATACAGGCGACGTTATCGTTCACATCTTTCGGCCTGAAGTGCGTGAGTTCTATCAGCTGGAAAAAATGTGGGTACCAGCCGCCGCTCAGGCCAACTGATCGGGCAACGCCGCGCGACGCGCGGTTGTGAGAGGACGAAATGCGCATCCATGTTTGCGCGGTCGGCCGTTTGCGCGGCGGCCCGGAGAAAACCCTAATTGATGACTACGTGACCCGGTTCGACAGAACTGGACGCGGCTTGGGTATGGGGCCTTTGAGGGTCACGGAAGTCGAAGACCGTAAAGGCGGAGGGATGGCAGCAGAGGCCACGCTGTTACGAGGCGCTATTCCAAAGGGCGCGCTTGTTTGTGCTTTGGACGAACGCGGTAAGATCATGTCTTCACCGGAATTTGCGAAACTTCTCGGCACATGGCGCGATGCCGGTCGAGGCGATGTCGCTTTCCTCATCGGCGGTGCCGACGGGCTTGCGACAGATCTTCGGGCAGAAGTTGACCAGTCGCTGAGTTTTGGCGCGATGGTTTGGCCCCATATGTTGGCGCGTGTGATGCTGAGCGAACAATTGTACCGCGCGGCGTCTATCCTTGCAGGCTCCCCTTATCATCGTGTGTGACAACTCGGGTTTTCCAGACTACTGGCCGAGAGATACTGTTTTCAACGTTGTCCAACCGTCCACAGAACAGCGTGCTTCGATTTGCACTTCGCTCATGCCGGAAGGAATGATCACACCAGACAGCGACCGAGTGAATGGCTGTTCCTCAACATGTGGATGATATAGTACCCTCATGCCTAGCTCATTCCCGTCCATATCCAGGACGCGCCAGCCATCCGCATAGTGATCCCATCCCGTATCCGGATGGCTAATCGTCACATCAAAGCGCCATGTGTCGCCCGTAGCAGTTGCCACAACGCGATCGATGCTCACCGGATCGGCTGCGGCGGAAGTCGCCAGAAGGGCGAATGTCAGAAAATACTTCATGTCGTCAGCCTAGCGGAGCTGCCGCATCTTTGCCGTCACATTCCCGTGGGTCGCAGAATCGCTTGCCAGATCGTTAAATTGGTAATATATTTTTACCAAATCATGCGTCTTGGAGGAGCCGTCCATGGAAATGCCTGCCCCAAATCCTGCGATCCTTGCCCGCAAAGCACGCGTGGTTGAGCGGTTGCAAGCCGTCCTCCCAAAAGACGCAGTCATTCATGAAGAAGCAGAAACACGCGCCTATGAGTGCGACGCGTTGACGGCTTACAAATGCCCGCCGATGGCGGCGGTCCTGCCTGCGTCGACACACGAAGTGTCGGATGTTCTGCGCGTCTGCCATGAAGAAGGGGTGCCTGTCGTGCCGCGTGGGTCGGGTACGTCTTTAGCCGGTGGTGCCTTGCCTACCGCTGATTGTGTCATCCTGGGCGTGGCGCGCATGAATGATGTGCTTGAGACCGATTATGAAAATCGCATCATCCGGGTACAGACAGGGCGCACCAATCTTAGTGTGACCGGCGCGGTCGAGGAAGAAGACTTCTTTTATGCGCCCGATCCCTCCAGCCAATTAGCGTGCGCCATTGCTGGGAATATCGCAATGAACTCTGGCGGCGCGCATTGCCTGAAATACGGGGTGACCACGAATAACCTGCTTG
>CAYODE010000111.1:12244-12825 GCA_964402685.1 uncultured Aestuariivita sp.
GCTTGGCGTCACCATGGTGATGATGGATGGCACTGTGATTGAGTTGGGCGGTGCGCATCTCGATGCCTCAGGTCTGGACCTGCTTGGTGTGATCTGCGGGTCCGAGGGGCAACTGGGTGTCGTGACCGAAGCAACCCTGCGCATCCTGCGCAAGCCCGAAGGCGCGCGTCCTGTGCTGATGGGTTATGACAGCAATGAAACGGCAGGCGCTGTAGTATCCGACATCATCAAAGCAGGTGTCTTGCCCGTCGCAATCGAATTCATGGACCGCCCCTGTATCGAAGCCTGCGAAGCCTTCGCAAAAGCCGGATATCCGATGTGCGAAGCGTTGCTGATCGTGGAGGTCGAGGGATCGGACGCTGAAATCGACATGCAGCTGGGCCTGATCAAACAAATTGCTGCCAAGCACAATCCGGTTGAATTGCGCGAAGCGCAGGATGCCGATGAGGCCGGGCGCATCTGGCTGGGCCGCAAATCGGCCTTTGGCGCGATGGGCCAGATCAACGATTACATGTGCCTCGACGGTACGATCCCGGTGTCGGAACTGCCTTACGTGCTGCGCCGGATCGGCGAGATGTCCA
>CAYODE010000112.1:0-2769 GCA_964402685.1 uncultured Aestuariivita sp.
CCGCCCACGAAAAGGGCTTGCGCGCCGTCCTGCTCCAACATGTTGCACACCGCCTGCGTTTCGGGCCGGTGTACCCATTCCGCTGTGATCGTCGTCATTCACTCATCCGTGCCGCGAACCCGCGCAGGATACGCGCGGTTGCCCCCCAAATGTAATAGGGGCCATAGGGCACAGTGAAGTAATGCCGCCGCGTTCGGCGCCACCGTCGCGATTCCACAATATAGTTTTGCGGATCCAGAAGATGGGACAGGGGTGTCGAGAACACTTCTTCGACCTCTCCGGGTTCCGGCACAATTGTGAACGGCCTATCGATGAGGGCGATCACCGGCGTAACATTGAAACTGGTCACCGTTTCATGGCTTGGCAGCGTCCCAATCACGCGCGCATGATGCTCGGGTAGTCCGATTTCTTCGCGTGCTTCGCGCAAAGCAGCGGCAATAACGTCCGAATCGTCTTCGTCCTGCTTGCCGCCAGGAAATGCGATCTGGCCCGGGTGATGTTTGAGCGCCGACGACCGCTTGGTCAGAACAACACGCGGTTCGATGTCGAACGTTGTGATACCCATCAAAACGCCAGCAGGCCGCAACCGCCGTCCTTCAGGGAGAACGACATCAGAGTTCAAATCGAAATCTGAGGAATCGTCTCCCGGACGCGCGAGTGCGACCTGCAGTTGAGCTTCGAGATCACTCACCTGATGGCTGCTCTTCCGCCTCAAACCCCAAGGTTTTGGGATCCAGGTCATAATGTGCGCCACAGAACTGGCAGTCAGCCGTGACGCGACCATCATCCGTGGTCATCTTTTCGATGTCCCGCGCCGAATAGATCGAAAGGCTTTGCCGAACGCGGTCTTCCGAACAAGTGCACCCAAACCGAACCGCTTGCGCGTCATAGACCCGAGGCTGTTCTTCATTAAAGAGGCGCACCAGAAGATCGGTGGGCGGGATGGACGGGCCGATGAGCTCCATATCCTCAACCGTATCGAGCAGGATATTTACACGGTTCCAGTTCTCGCCATCATCACCGTCCACCAGATCCGCAGCCGTCAGGATATCTCCCGTACCTTCGCCCGACGCCACAAAGGGCGAGGCTTTCGGCATATGCTGCAACATGATGCCGCCTGCACGCCAATGCGCGTCTGCGCCAGGTTCTTGCGAAAGACCGAAGGACAGCGAAAACCGGGTTGGCAACTGTTCAGACTGTGCAAAATAAGCCTCCGCACAGGCACTCAGTGACTCTCCCGCCAAAGGCGTGATGCCTTGATACGGCGCCATGTCCGTTCCCTGGTCGATCATGATGGCGAAGTAACCGTCCCCCACTTGATCAAAGGGCGTGCCGTCGGTCAGGCGATCAGCGTCATAGCTGGCGTAAGCTCTAATCTGGGCCGAACGACCCTCTTCGCTTGGCGCGTAGTAATCGGTCGCGATCATGCGCACGGGTCCTTTGGATTGCACCTGCAAGGACAGTTTCCAACGCAATTTCATCGTTTGCCCGATCAAAGCCGTCAGCAACGCCATTTCGGCCACCAACGCCTCAACCTGAGGCGGGTAGTCATGCTGCTGCAAAATACCGGACAACACGCCATCAAGGCGCGCAACGCGCCCGCGCATATCGGACGCGTCAAGTTGAAATGGCAGGACGGTGTCGTCCCACACGATTTGAGATCCACGTGTCATGGGGTTTTCCTAGTGCCTGAGACTTGGCATACCGCGCCTATATAAGGGCATCAAGCAAGGTGAAAAGGGCAAGGCTGATATGATCAGACGTTTTGGCTCCCCACGGGAGCGGGGGCAGGCGTATGTTGCGCGACCCGGCGCTTACGCCATCCTGCCGCGCGAAGGGCAACTTCTCCTTACTGTTCAATTGGCCGAGATCCCGGAAATTCAACTTCCCGGTGGCGGCATTGATCCCGGAGAAACTCCTGTAAAAGCGCTGCATCGCGAAGTGTATGAAGAAACAGGTTGGCGCATTGCTGCACCGAGACGTCTAGGTGCCTTCCGCCGCTTTGTTTTCATGCCAGAATACGACATGTGGGCCGAAAAGATTTGCCACATCTACCTAGCGCATCCGGCGCGGCAGATAGGTCCACCCATCGAAGAGGATCACGAAGTACTTTGGGCCTCACCCGATGCCGCGGCGCAGGTTCTGTTCAACGCAGGTGACCGTCACTTTGTGCAGATGTTCTTATAAATCGATTTCAGGTCCGTGATATTCAAAGAGTGTTGCAGATACATCGTCTTCAATGCCATTTTCTGGGTTCATGTGTCGGGTCAATTGTACATAGAGGTCATCTAAGAACGTCTCGCTTTGTTTCACCTGCACGCTCCGGACCAGATCAAGCAACCCACCTTCCTCCAGCATACCGCCGTCACGGGTTTGGCACTCCGTCAATCCGTCAGAATACAGAAGTAGTTTGTCTCCGGGTGCCATACGAAACTCGATCTGATGGAATTTGATATCCGGTAGCAAACCAATCGGCATACCACCTTCTCCCAAGAACTCAGACTCACCGTCCTTGCGCATCAGCAAGGGTGGGGGGTGTCCCGCCTGTACCATCTTCACTTGCCCGGATCTGAGATCGGCGATTGCGTAGACCATCGTGAAATACTCTTCGATCCCCGTATCCGCGTTCAGACGGGTATTGAGATGCGCTGCTACCTCTTCTGGCTGACGAAGTGCAAAGAACTTTTCAAACCTGCGTTCAACAGCAACGTTTTGCTCCATGTGCGTGCTGGACAAATAGCTGCCCAAACGCGCGGTCATCATCGCCGA
>CAYODE010000112.1:2869-12575 GCA_964402685.1 uncultured Aestuariivita sp.
AAAATGCGATCGCCCGCGGCGATGCGCGCACGAAGCTCCTGAGCATTGACGGGTTTAGTTAGGAAATCATCCGCCCCTGCATCCAGGCCGTGGGCGACTTCGGTCGACGCGCTTTTTGATGTGAGAAGGATGAAATACGCATACGCATCACCGGTCATCTTGCGGAACTTCTGACAGAACTCAGGTCCTGTCATGCCCGGCATCATCCAATCGCTGAGCACAAGGTCGAAGTACTGAGTTTGGCAATGGTCTAAGGCAGTGGACGCATCTGACGCCTCTACGACGTCGAAACCCCATTTTTTAAGCGATGACGCAATAATTCGACGCTCTAGACTGCTATCGTCAACCAACAAAACACGCCTCACCGAGTGGCCAGACGTTTGTTCGGACCAATCGTCCAGTTGAGAGGCCTTGCGAAGCGTCACAGTGTTTCCGTGCTTTTGATAAATCACACCGGGTGTAACTCTCGCGTCTTAAGCCAATCTGAAATCGACAATTTGATTTTCTAAAAATCGTCTTTTCGCAAAGCCTTAATCGTCCCGCCCCAAACATCAGAGCTGTCAAAAACAGGGCCGACATCTCATGATTAATTGGAACCGTGTGCACGAATTGCGCAACGATGTTGGAACAGAGGATTTCGACGAGATTGTGGAGATTTTTCTGTCGGAAGTTACCGATCTTTCGGCTGAGTTGCAGGCCACCAAAACGGATCACGATATGGAGTTGCGCCTTCATGCTCTCAAGAACGCAGCCTTAAACTTGGGATTTTCCGAGCTATCCGATCATTGCCAGAGCGCTGAGATTTTAGCCCGATCCGGTCAGGCAAAGTCAGTTGATGTGAGAGCGATAGTTGGACTGCTCGAAGCGTCACTTCAGCTGTTCAATGCTCAAGCGCCCGAGCAGTTGGACAAATAGTTTTTCTCACATGAGCTTGTAAAATTCGGTCAGTTTCAGCTCGCCAAATTCTCGCAAAGCTTTGGCGCGTAATCCGCGCATTCCTTGCAGCCACCTTTCGCGATCCATGGCGCGCAGGTTCACAAACTGTCCAACTTCCTCATGTGGTAAGATCAGGAACCGTTCATCGGCAATGCCATCCATCACCGTTTGCGCCACCTGTTCAGGTGTCCGCAACGCAGGCGTCTTCGCTGCATCCTCGGCATTCAATCCAATCAACGGTGTCGCCACATATTGTGGGCAAATGACTGAGACTTTCACGCCATCATCCGCGTGGGCAATCGCCAAGGATTCGGCAAAGCTCACCGCCGCATGTTTTGTCGCGCTGTAAGCGGCATCGCCAATCTGGCTCAACAACCCGGCAGCCGACGCCATATTCACAATATACCCGTCACCACGTTCAATCATTGCTGGCAAAACGGCACGTGCGGCGTAGACATGGCTCATCACATGCACGTCCCAGTTCAATTGCCAGACCTCGTTGCTGGCGGATGCCGCATGAGAGGGTTCGCCGCGCCCCAACCCTGCATTTGATACGAAAACATCAACTGGCCCAAAGCGTTCTTCGGCTTTTGCGACGACAGACTGAATATCGGCTTCGTTCGTGACATCGCATTCCACACCGAGACCGCCAACCTCGGCAGCAAGAGTTTGCGCCGCGCCCTCGTTCAGATCTGCGATCACGACCCGCGCGCCCGCCTTTGCCATCGCGCGGACCAAAGCTTCACCAATACCGCTGGCGCCACCTGTGACGACGACCGTTTTTCCTGAAACGTCCATGTGGTCCCTCCCTCAGATCACGAATTGGGCAACTGTCTCATCATTCGTGATGTCGGTATAGGTGAACCCAGCGTCATCCAAATGCGCGAACAACCTGTCAAAGTTCTCCGGCGCGGACGTCTCAATACCAATAAGAACAGATCCGAAATTGCGCGCGGACTTCTTGAGGTACTCAAATCGAGCAATGTCATCATCGGGACCGAGGATATTCAGAAACTCTTTCAAGGCGCCCGGTCGTTGTGGCAGCCGAAGAATAAAGTATTTCTTTGTCCCCGAATAACGCTGCGCTCGTTCCTTCACCTCGGGCAAACGTTCGAAATCAAAATTCCCGCCAGATGTCAGGCATACCACCGTCTTTCCCCGAACTTGCCGCGCGACATCGCCCAGCGCTTCGACCGCCAGTGCACCTGCAGGTTCCAGCACGATGCCTTCAACATTCAGCATCTCAATGATTGTTGTGCAGATCCGATCTTCTTCCAAAACCAACGCGTCCCGAATGGGTGTGTTTTTCAACAGCTCAAAGGTGCGCTCACCGATCCGTCCTACAGCAGCACCGTCAACGAATGTGTCCACGTGATCTAATTGCACAGGATGACCGGCCGCTAGCGCCGCGCGCAAACATGCACCACCTTTGGGTTCGACGAAGAATGGGTAGGTATTTTCCCCCAGGTACGTGGCCACACCGGACGACATGCCTCCCCCTCCAACAGGTAAGAGAATGTAATCAGGTGCACGCCCTAGCTGCTCTTCAATTTCCACTGCAACCGAAGCCTGACCCTCGATGACATCCGGGTCATCGAACGGCGATAAGAAATGGCCGCCATGCTCAGCCGCATAAGCTTGAGCGGACGACAGCGTGTCGTCGAAGTAGTCGCCCACCAGCGTGATTTGGACGTGGTCACTACCGAACATCTGAGTTTTTTGGATTTTCTGTTGGGGCGTCGTCACAGGCATGAAAATCACACCTTGGACCCCGAAGTGCTTACACATATACGCAACACCCTGCGCATGGTTGCCGGCGCTGGCGCACACAAACAGCTTTTGATCCGGCAGCTTCCGCATCGCATTGAACGCTCCACGGAGTTTGTACGATCGCACCGGGCTCAGATCCTCGCGCTTTAGCCAGATCTCTGCTCCGAACCGCTCGGACAGATGTGCATTTAACTGCAACGGCGTCGGCTCAAACACGGAACGCATTGCATCAGTGGCCGCTCGGGCTGTGTCACGAAATTCGGTCATCCGACCTGTCTGGCGCAGCCTGTTCTGCAAAGCAAGTGACGCATGGCTTGTTCAGTCTTTCAAAACCCGCTAACAGCCAGCCGTTATCTGCCATGAAGGAACCGCCCATGTCTGCGCCCAAGAAAGTTGTCCTCGCCTATTCGGGTGGTCTGGATACCTCGATCATTCTAAAATGGCTGCAGACGGAATATGGCTGCGAAGTCGTCACTTTCACCGCCGACCTGGGCCAAGGTGAAGAGTTGGAGCCCGCCCGCGAAAAGGCCCTGATGCTAGGGATCAAACCGGAAAACATCTATATCGAAGATGTGCGCGAGGAATTTGTCCGCGACTTCGTGTTCCCGATGTTCCGCGCCAATGCCGTCTATGAGGGCTTGTATCTCTTGGGTACCTCGATCGCGCGGCCGCTGATCTCGAAACGCTTGGTGGAAATTGCCGCGGAAACCGGTGCGGATGCGGTGTCTCATGGGGCAACTGGCAAGGGCAACGATCAGGTTCGGTTCGAACTGAGTGCCTATGCGCTGAACCCCGACATCAAGGTCATTGCTCCTTGGCGGGAATGGGACTTGTCCAGCCGGACCAAGTTGATCGACTTTGCCGAGAAAAACCAAATCCCCATCGCGAAAGACAAACGCGGTGAAGCGCCATTTTCAGTTGATGCAAACCTGCTGCACACTTCATCGGAAGGCAAAGTTCTAGAGGATCCCGCAGAAATGGCGCCAGACTACGTCTATCAGCGCACCGTGCATCCCGAGGATGCGCCCGATACTCCCGAATATGTGGAAATCGGTTTCGAAAAAGGGGATGCGGTCTCGATCAATGGTGAAGCGATGTCACCCGCCGCGATCCTCACCAAGTTGAACCAGTTAGGCGGAAAACACGGATGTGGCAGACTGGACCTTGTGGAGGGGCGGTTTGTTGGAATGAAGTCGCGTGGAATTTACGAAACCCCGGGTGGAACCCTTTTATTGGAAGCCCATCGTGGGATCGAATCCATCACTCTGGACCGTGGCGCAGCCCATCTGAAAGACGAGTTGATGCCCCGGTATGCCGAACTGATTTACAACGGGTTCTGGTACTCGCCAGAGCGTGAAATGCTACAAGCAGCGATCGATGCCAGCCAAACCCATGTAACCGGAACGGTACGATTGAAACTCTACAAAGGTTCTGCCCGCTGTGTTGGTCGTTGGTCGGATCACAGCCTGTATTCCGAGGCGCATGTGACCTTTGAAGACGACGCCGGCGCCTATGATCAGAAAGATGCGGCCGGTTTCATTCAACTGAACGCGCTGCGCCTAAAACTGCTCGCCGCACGGAATCGGCGGCTGGGATGAGAGTGCGCCGCCGCATCGTCTGGCCGACGGTTGCGGGCGCACTTTTTAGCTTGGCCATCGGCGGCAGTTTTTTTGCCTTTGGTGTTTGGCAAGTCTGGACCACCTACTCCTTCCTAGGCGGAGCGGAAGACGTATCTGCCGTCGTCCTCGATAATGGTCGGAGTTGCGATGATGATGGCGATTGCACGTATTGGCCGACGCTTGCCGTTGAGACCGGCGCCGACACGCCGAGAGAAATGCGCACCCAATTCGGATCATCAATGTATGACCGAAGCGAAGGGTCAACGATCACTGTCCATTACAACCCGGATTACAGCTATGTCCGCATGCCCGGGACCGAAGAGTTGTGGCTTCTTGGATTTGCCGCGATGTTTTTTGGTGGGCTGGGCCTTTTGATCTGTGGCGTGGCGGTTTGGTCCGGGCTGATAGAGCGCGTCGAAGAAGATGATTGACCAAGATTGATATCCGTCACGCAGTCGTTTTGAGTTCAAGCATTGTCTCGTAGAAGGGCATTGCCGCCCGTAACAGATCTTGCATATCAGGCTCTATATTGGGCAAATCAGCTTCCGGAGCTGCAAAGCCTTGCGACCGATGTACCGCACCGTACCAGTGCGCCGCCCAAACACCATCATAAGGTTTTGGCCCCTGTGCCCAGCGCAACATCGCAGGATCCCAAGGCAAGTTGATCTCGGTGCATAGCC
The DNA here is from genome assembly GCA_964402685.1 of uncultured Aestuariivita sp. GTDB lineage: Bacteria > Pseudomonadota > Alphaproteobacteria > Rhodobacterales > Rhodobacteraceae > Aestuariivita. The sequence continues at coordinate 7,875 of CAYODE010000112.1, forward strand.
CACGCAAAACGCGCTCTGGATCTTTACGGACCTCAAAACTGTCTATGACGGGTCCCGGGAGCCGCTCAAACAGTTCGACCTGTTGGCGAAAACCAATGTCTTCCAAAGTTGGTTTTTCCCGTTTCGCGGCATAACTGGCGATTACGCGTGCCGGGTGGCGGATCAGGTGCACGTTGACGCAGTCGTTTGCCCAATCAAGCGGAAACTCCGCCAGCATGTGCAGGGGCATGTGTTTCATGTAGAAATGTGGTTTGCCGTTCGGAATAGAGCCTGAACATCTGTCTGCAACCTTGTCAGGATCAGCCTCATGTGCCGCAATAATTTCCTGCCGCATCGGGTGCTGGCTACCACTTTTTTTCAGATATGCTGCGTAAAACGGCTCATCCCACACCGCGAAATCTGAACGGGCGGCAAAGGAATACATCATAGCCGTCGACAGATTCCTTGGGCCTGACCACATCGCGATGCGCATCAGGCACATTCCCTGTCGATCAAGTCTTTATAAAGTCCGCGAATGCGCTGCGTTACGGGTCCCATCTGCCCATCGCCAATAGACCGGCCATCGATGTCTCCCACCGGTGTTTGAGCGCCGAAGGTGCCCGTCAGAAACGCCTCATCCGCACTGTACGTGTCCACCAAAGAGAAATTACGTTCAAAAACCGGAATTTCGTTGGCCTTGCACAGATCAATAACCTTCTGCCGAGTGATCCCGTTCATGCAGTAATCCCCGGTCGACGTCCAAACCGCACCTTGTTTTACGATAAAGAAGTTGCAGGCATTGGTCGTGTTCACAAATCCATGCACGTCCAGCATCAACGCCTCATCCGCACCCGCCTTTTCCGCAGCAATGCATGCGAGAATACAATTTAGCTTTGAGTGCGAGTTCAGCTTTGGATCCTGGGTCATCGGCAACCCGCGAAGATGCGGAACCGTGGCCAAACGGATTGGACGCGGGATGGAAGGTCGGGAATGCTCCATGATGATCGCGATGGTTGGTCCAGACTGGCTTAGTCCCGGATGCTGAAAAGGTCGCACTTTTACGCCACGCGTCACCATCAATCGGGCATGCGCATCAGTGGTCATCTGATTGGCTTTTTGTGTGTCTAACAAAGCGGAAATGACACCTTGCCGATCAAGGCCGATATCCAGATCAATAGCTTTGGCTGCTTCGAACAAACGGTCAATATGTTCGCCCATAAAAGCCCATGTCCCATTATAGAGGCGCAATCCTTCCCAAACACCGTCACCCAGCATGAATCCACTGTCATACACACTCACAACGGCGTCGCGTTTCGGGACGATCCGTCCATTCAGATAGATTTGAATATCCTCGTTCCGCGCGTCTTCTTCGGACTGATGTGTGGTCACATGCTCTGTCATGAACCCCTCCCTTTACGCGGAACGCTAGGCGCGCGGTTTCAAAAGGCCAAGCGGTAAAATCCGGTCACCAGCACGTGACAAACCATGACAACGGATTGCGCGACTCAAACCGTGGAGACAGCATGAGAACAGATTGGAGGTGGCATCATGTCCCGACCGAACCTGTTCAAACCGTTGGCCCTGACGGTGTTCATCGTTCTTGGCCTTGTTGTGAAAACCGAAGAAGCTAAGGCAGCCGGAACCGAAACTCTCACCGTCGCAGGCGGTTGTTTTTGGTGCGTCGAAGCGGATTTTGAAAAAGTACCCGGCGTCAAAGACGTTGTCTCAGGCTACACGGGTGGTGATGTTGAAAACCCCAGCTACCGACAAGTTGTGAACGGCGGCACCGGCCATATTGAGGCCGTGCAAATCCAGTTTGACCCTGACATTGTCTCTCGACAGGAACTGTTGTCCAAGTTCATCCGCTCCGTCGATCCGACGGATGCTGGCGGTCAATTTTGTGATCGCGGATTCAGCTATACGACAGCTGTATTCGTCTCTAACCCGCAAGAACGTGAGGTCGCTAAGGCCGTTTTGTCCAAGGCTCAAAAACAACTGGGTCAGACAATCGTAACCCCAATCCGGGACATCGCGCCGTTTTATGTCGCTGAAGACTACCATCAGGATTACTACAAAAGCAGCGGCCTGGTAATAACCCGCGCCGGTCCAAAGACGAAGGCCAGCGCTTACAAGTTTTATCGTCAGGCCTGTGGCCGGGACCAGCGCGTCCGTGATTTGTGGGGTGATGCGGCACCCTTTGTCGGCGGTTAAAGCATCAAATCCTGAATATCTTTCAAATCAGGGATCACATCTGCCGTCCCCCGACGTGTCACCATGATGGATGCGGCCAGCGTGGCCTGTGAAATTGCCTGAGCCATCGGCATGCCACGATCTATCCCGGCTAGAACGTATCCAGTGAAGGTGTCGCCCGCGCCCGTTGTATCAACGGGGTCGACCTTTCGGGCTGAAAACTCTTGATGAGATCCTGTTTCTGTCGAAATCAACTCCGCGCCTTCAGAACCTTTTGTGACGATGATGTCCCTGACCGGGATATCGGATACTGAAAGGCCAAGTGCGGCTTCTAGCTGCTGTGCTTCCACAGCATTCAGGATCAGAAAGTCGAGGTATGGCAGCACTTGCTGGACCGCTGCAGCATCAAACGGCGCCGCGGCATAACAAACCGTTAACCCCATTTCGCGCCCCAGCTTTGCTGTTTCCGCCTGCGCGTTCGTCTCATTTTGAAGCACCAAGAGATCGCCAGTCTGCGCCTCAGTCAACGCGGCGCGCACAGTCTCTTCCGGGATCGCGCGGTTCGCGCCGGAAAAAATGATGATCTGGTTTTCGCCGGACGCCTCAACCGCAACAATGGCGTGACCGGTTGGAACATCGACCTGCGTGATGTGGCGCGTGTCGACGCCATATTCCAACAAGCGGTCTATTGCCCAGCGCCCGTCGGATCCAACTGCCCCAATGTGGCAGACCCGAGCAGCCGCCCGCGCCGCTGCGACAGACATATTCGTACCTTTACCGCCCAGAAACTCCGCCTTTGTTTCAGCCGAAACAGTCTCGCCCGGCCCTGGCAGCTGATCCATCCCATAGATCAAATCCAGATTGATTGACCCAAGGTTCCAGATCGTCATCAGCCAATCTCACAAGATGCGAGCACAGCCATGTTCACAATATCATTTGCTGTGGACACCGTTGATGCGATTTGGATCGGCTTGTCGACGCCTGCCAGGATCGGGCCGATCACCGTCGCGCCGCCCATTTCCTGCATCAGCTTCACCGATATGCTGGCCGAGTGACGGGCGGGGACAACCAGAATGTTCGCCGGACCTGTCAGTCTGCTGAAAGGATATTGAGCCTGAGCTTGGGTATTCAACGCGACATCGACTGTCATTTCGCCTTCAAACTCGAAATTGACACCGCGACGTTCGAGCACCTTGGGCGCTTGGTGCATTTTTTCTGCCCGCTCCGACACCGGATAGCCAAAAGTCGAAAAGCTGACGAAGGCAACCCGGGGCTCCAAACCCATATGTCGGGCAACGTCCGCGGCCCTCTCGGCGATCGTGGCAAGATCTTCATCGCTCGGCCATTCATGCACGAGAGTATCGGCAATCAGAACAATCCGCCCTTTGTGCAAAAGGGCCGTGATACCCGCCGCCCCATGTACGGCATCTGCATCAAACACGTGGTTGATGCGATCCAGAACATGCGCCGATTTCCGGGTGGCGCCGGTGACCAAGCCATCCCCGTGACCATGGGCCAGCATCAGGGAAGCAAATACATGACGGTCCCGCGCGGCAAGACGGTGGATGTCCTGGCGGTCGAAGCCTTTCCGCTGAAGCCGGTCGAACAGGAAATCTTTGTATGCATCCAAGTGCATCGTGTTGGCCGCGTTGATGACCTCTAATTCACGAACGGCATCGCCCAGACCAGCAGTTTCAAGCTTACATTTCACATCATCTGCGCGTCCGACGACCAGTGCCTTACCCAAACCTGAGCGCTGATACGTGACTGCTGCCCTCAACACACGTGGATCGTCCCCCTCGGCAAAAATCATCCGTGCCTGTGCGGCACGTGCGCGCGCATTCAAGCCCCGCAGAATAGATGCAGTCGGATCCATCCGGGATTTCAGGCTAACTTCATAGGCATCCATGTCGATGATCGGACGGCGTGCTGCACCGGTATCCATCCCAGCCTTGGCCACGGCCGGTGGGATGCGATGGATCAGTCGCGGATCGAACGGTGTCGGAATGATGTAGTCACGCCCAAATGACAGACTTTTTCCGTAGGCAAGCGCCACTTCGTCAGGCACGTCTTCGCGCGCCAAGGCGGCCAGCGCATGGGCGCAAGCAATCTTCATCTCGTCATTGATCGCCCGCGCATTGATGTCCAAGGCACCACGGAAGAGATAGGGAAACCCAAGAACGTTGTTCACTTGGTTAGGGTAGTCACTGCGTCCGGTCGCGACGATTGCGTCGACACGTACTTCATGTGCTTCTTCTGGCGTGATTTCTGGATCCGGATTTGCCATGGCAAAAATCACAGGGTTATCAGCCATCGACAGAACCATGTCCTGCGTCACAGCACCTTTGACACTGACCCCCAAAAAAACATCTGCGTCTTTCATGGCATCTTCCAAAGACCGGCAGTCAGTATTTACTGCGTGTGCAGATTTCCATTGGTTCATACCCTCGGTACGGCCCTGATAGATCACGCCTTTGGTGTCGCACATGATGCAGTTTTCGTGACGCGCCCCCATGGATTTGAGCAATTCCA
>CAYODE010000113.1:0-12255 GCA_964402685.1 uncultured Aestuariivita sp.
CTTATCTATCTTGATGGTATTGGGGAGGGCTGAGGATGGCGGCTGCTGCCCGTCTAGATGACAGCGCTCCGCACATTCCAGTCTTGTTGCGCCCGCTTTTGGCGGCGATTGCACCGGTTAAAGGTGCATGGTTGGACGGCACCTTTGGTGCCGGCGGGTACACCCGCGCGCTACTTGACGCGGGGGCCGCAAAGGTCATCGCTGTGGATCGCGATCCGCTGGCCTTTGAGATGGCGGCAGACTGGGCAGAAGGCTATGGGGATCGGTTGGTCCTGAAGCCCGGGGTGTTTTCCCAGCTTGATACCTATGCCCAAGACTTGGATGGCGTGGTCCTGGATCTTGGTGTCTCCTCGATGCAGCTGGACCAGGCGGAGCGGGGCTTTTCCTTCATGAAGGATGGTCCCTTAGACATGCGAATGTCGCAGGACGGACCTTCAGCCGCTGATCTGGTGAACGAGGCGTCTGAGGAAGACATCGCCAACATTCTCTTTCACTACGGCGAAGAGCGTGCCAGCCGTCGCATCGCAAAGGCCATCATACGAGCGCGCGCCCAAGAACCGATCGCCACAACTCTGCGACTGGTCGAGATCATTGAAGGCGCACTGCCGCGCGCCAAGCCCGGTCAAAGCCATCCTGCAACGCGCAGCTTTCAAGCGCTACGTATCGCCGTAAACGACGAATACGGTGAGCTATTCCAAGGGCTTATGGCAGCAGAGCGCGCGTTGAAACCCGGTGGGCAACTGGCTGTTGTCACCTTTCATTCCATCGAAGACCGTATGGTCAAACGCTTTTTTCAGGCGCGCGCTGGGCAGACGGGGCGGGCAAACCGCTACGCGCCGGAAACCGAGGCTGTGCAACCACAATTTACCTTGAAGTCGCGCAAAGCCATTGGGCCCGACGATCGCGAACTGGCCGAAAACCCGCGATCCCGCTCGGCCAAGCTACGCGTGGGCGTGCGAACCGATGCGCCCAGTGGGGAAATCGATGCAAAAGCTATTTCAATGCCCATGCTGGAGGGGCACCGGCGATGAAGACCTTTGTTTATATCCTGACCGCTTTCGCGGTTATGGGCCTCGCTTTTTGGGCCTACCGCGAAAATTACAAAACACAGGCTGCCCTCGATGAGTTGCAATCCCTGCAGCACGAAGTCGGCGCGTCGCATGCGCGACTTAATGTGTTGCGCGCGGAATGGGCTTATTTGAACCGCCCTGAACGCCTGCGTGAGCTTGCTGATCTGAATTTCGACCGATTGGGCCTGTTGCCCCTGCGCGCAGATCAGTTTGGCCGTGTTGATGAAGTGGCCTTCCCACCGGAAGAGCCGTTACCCATCACCAACCCGGTCGAGGTTATGGATCGCGGGCAAATGGGTGAGACAGGGGAGGTCCGGCCATGATCCGTACACCGCTGCGCCCGCTGGCTCGCATTTTGGAAGCACGCCGCAAAGGTCAGAACCCTGACGCGATCGAGCGGGAGAATATCCGTCTCCGCCATGAAGAAATGCAGGATAAAGCTCGCGCCCGTGCTGAAAGCCGGCTTTTGGTGCTGGGGCTGTTCTTCTTTTGCGCCTTTACCGTCATTGGTGGGCGCATGGGCCTTGTCGCGATGTCCGAACCTGTGGAGCCGCGAGCGCAGGCCCCTGGGGCTCAGATCGCTGCGCAGAGGGCTGACATCGTGGATCGCGATGGGCGTATCCTTGCTACGAATTTCGAAACACACGCGCTTTATGCGCAACCGCAGCAGATGATCGACCCAGACGGCGCGGCGGAAAAACTGGCCGAGATCTTCCCCGATCTGGATCGCGACCGCCTGCAGCGCCAGTTTACGGGAGAGCGGAAATTCGTTTGGGTCAAACGCAAGATCAGTCCCGAGCAAAAACAGGCTGTGCACGATCTGGGAGAGCCCGGTCTGCTCTTTGGTCCCCGTGAGATGCGGCTTTACCCCAACGGTCGCCTCGCGGCTCATGTGTTGGGCGGTGCATCCTTTGGCAAAGAGGGTGTCAGCGCCGCCGAGGTTATCGGGGTGGCAGGCGTTGAAAAGCAGTTCGACCAGTTCCTTCGAAACCCGGCCAATGGCGGAAAGGCTCTGGAACTCTCGTTGGATCTGACCATCCAAGCAGCGGCCGAGCAGGTTCTTTACGGCGGGATGCGCCTGATGAACGCTAAGGGTGCGACCTCCATCCTGATGGATGTGCACACAGGGGAGGTGATCTCGATCGTGAGCTTGCCTGATTTTGACCCCAATGATCGTCCGCGCCCACCTACACAAGGGGAACCGTCCGACAGCCCGCTTTTCAACCGTGCGGTGCAAGGGGTTTATGAGCTTGGGTCGACCTACAAGATCTTTGCGGCTGCGCAAGCGATAGAGCTGGGTTTGGTCAACAAGGACACGATTATCGATACTTCCGGTCCAATGCGTATCGGCGGATTTCCCATCGGCGAGTTTCGCAACAAGAACTATGGCAAATTGTCGGTTGCAGACATCATCGTGAACAGTTCCAACCGGGGCACGGGTCGCATGGCGCTCGAGATTGGCGCCGCTCGACAGAAAGAGTTTCTCGAAAACCTTGGCATGCTCGATCCCACTCCGTTCGAGATTGTCGAAGCCTCTGGCGGACAGCCCCTGTTCCCGGATCGCTGGGGCGATTTGAGCACGGTAACAATCTCTTACGGGCATGGGCTTTCGAACACCCCGATGCATTTGGCCGCCGGCTATGCCGCGATTGCCAATGGCGGACACTATGTTAGCCCGACAATTCTGAAACAGGATGGTCCGCAATATGGGCCTCGCGTCATGTCTCCGGAAACCGCGCGTGCCAGCCAACAAATCCTGCGTAAAGTCGTGACGGATGGCACAGCGAGTTTCGCGCGCATCCCGGGCTACCCTGTGGGTGGCAAGACAGGTACCGCGGACAAACCCAAACCACGCGGCGGCGGTTATTACGACGACAAGGTGATCGCCACCTTTGCCTCAATTCTTCCGGCAGATAATCCGCAATACGTTCTGGTTGTTACTCTGGACGAGCCGGTTGAGACATCGGGTGACAAGCCACGCCGTACCGCCGGTTGGACTGCGGTCCCGATTGCAGCGGAGATGATTGGCCGCATTGCGCCGTTGCTGGGGATCAGACCACAGGTTGAGCCTCCCAAACTCACTGGTATAACGCTCACATCAAACTGATCGGGGCAATGAACCAAGTCCTGGCGCATGTTCCGGCAGGAGGGGGCAGATGGGCAGACCGGCACAGACACTCAGCCAACTGGCTCTCACAGCACAAGGTGGCCGTGATCCGGAAATATCTGGCCTGGCCGTGGACAGCCGCGTGGTGAAAGACGGCTATTTATTTGCCGCGTTGCCTGGCAGTCGGGTCCATGGCGGTGAGTTCATTCAATATGCCTTGCGGCAGGGCGCTTCTGCGATCCTGACCGACAGCACTGGCGCGGATATCGCTCAGGCGGAACTGGCCGCATCGAACGCGGCGTTGATCGTCACAGAAGACCCTCGACAAACGCTGGCCTTCACTGCGGCCCTTTGGTTCGGCGCCCAACCTCGCACCATGGTTGCTGTTACTGGCACCAATGGGAAGACGTCGGTAGCGACCTTTGTGCGCCAGATTTGGTCCGAGTTGGGCCATGCCGCAGTGAATGTAGGCACCACAGGTGTGGAAGGCGCCTGGACTGCCCCGCTGGCCCACACGACGCCAGAACCGATCACCTTGCATCGCACGTTGGCAGACGCGGTCGACCATGGGATCACGCATGCCGCGATGGAAGCCTCCTCCCACGGGCTGGATCAGCGACGACTGGATGCGGTTCAAATCCGCGCCGCTGCGTTTTCCAATCTCAGCCAGGACCACCTAGATTATCACGAGACGTTTGAAGAGTATTTCGCAGCGAAAGCTGGCCTGTTCCGTCGGGTTCTGCCGGAAGACGGTATCGCGGTTATTAACCTCGAAGATCCCAAAGGTGTGGAAATGCGCGCCATTGCAGCCGCACGCGGGCAGGAAATCCTGACGGTGGGGCGTGGCATGGGCGATCTTAATTTGCTGGGTCAGCGCTATGATGCCACTGGCCAGGATTTGCGCTTTGCCTTCAGGGGCAATCCACAAATGGTCCGGCTGAACCTGATCGGTGGCTTCCAGGCGGAAAACATACTGCTCGCCTGCGGCCTTGTGATTGCAGCCGGAGAAGAGCCTGAGCGTGTTTTTGAAACCCTGCCTCACCTGACAACGGTGCGTGGGCGCATGCAACTGGCCGCCACGCGCAAAAACGGGGCGGCGGTCTACGTAGACTACGCCCATACACCTGATGCCGTGGCAACTGCGCTACAGGCGTTGCGCCCGCATGTGATCGGCCGTTTGATCGCAATTGTCGGTGCGGGCGGGGACCGGGACCGGGGTAAGCGCCCGCTCATGGGACAAGCCGCAGATAAATATGCCGATATGGTCTTTGTCACCGATGACAACCCCCGCAGTGAAGATCCTGCAGCAATCCGCGCTGCAGTGATGAGCGGCGCACCGGAAGCCGTCGAAGTAGGCGACAGGGCCGAGGCGATCTTGCGCGGTGTCGATGCGTTGCAACCAGGTGATGCGTTGTTGATTGCGGGTAAGGGACATGAAACGGGTCAGATTGTCGGCGACGATGTTTTGCCATTTGATGATGTCGAACAGGCCAGCGTGGCAGTAGCTGCACTGGATGGGGGGATCGCATGACCCTTTGGACGTCATTAGAAGCAGCACACGCCACGGGCGGCTCTGAGCAAGGAGACTGGGTCATCACCGGCGTGTCGATTGACACGCGCACGATTGAACCGGGGGATCTCTTCGTTGCGCTGACCGCCGCGCGTGATGGCCATGATTTTGTAGCGCAAGCGTTGGAAAAGGGGGCAGGGGCCGCGATGGTGTCACGGATCCCTGTTGACCTGCCAGATGACGCGCCCTTGCTGATTGTTGAGGATGTGCAGACCGCCCTCGAAGCGCTGGGCCAGGCGTCGCGGGCACGCACGCAGGCCAAAGTTGTCGCGATCACGGGTTCGGTGGGTAAAACATCCACAAAAGAAATGATCGCTAAGATGCTGAGTGATCAAGGAAAAACCCATGCCTCGGTCGCGTCCTACAATAACCATTGGGGGGTCCCGCTGACGCTTGCACGCATGCCCCGAGACACCGAATTTGCGGTGATCGAGATTGGCATGAACCATCCCGGAGAGATCGCGCCGCTGGCAAAAATGGCGCGCCCTCACGTCGCTATGGTGACCACAGTGGGCACCGCGCATCTGGAGAACTTCGATAATGAAAGGGGGATTGCCGTCGAGAAAGCGTCCATCCTCGAAGGTCTCGAACCTGGCGGAGTTGCTGTGCTGAACGCGGACATCGAATTTGCCGCGGTTTTGCAGGACAAAGCAAAAGAAGTGGGTGCGCGGTCGATCGACTTTGGCAAGCATGCGGCGGGATACAAACTGAGAGACGTTGCGGTGCAAGGCGATGTTACCGTGGTGAAAGCCATTGCTGGTCCGGATCCGCTGCTCTTTAAATTGAACACTCCGGGCACGCATTTTGCCATGAACGCTTTGGGCGCCTTGGCCTCGGTCGCAGCGTTGGGCGCGGATATGGCGTTGGCGGCTCAGTCGTTAGGACGCTGGAGCCCTTACAAAGGCCGCGGCGTGCGCGAGACGATCCATTTGGATCCTGTGGACGAAGACCTGGCGCTGATCCTGATCGACGACAGCTACAACGCCAATCCGGATTCCATGCGTGCCGCGCTAGATGTTCTGGCAGCGTCTACACCGCGCGATGCGACCGGTCGCGTCAGTCGGGGGCGGAGGATCGCCATTCTGGGTGATATGAAAGAATTGGGCGCGGCTGAACAGGCTATGCACGCGAGCCTCGCAGATCTGAGCGCCATGGCCGAGATTGATGTTGTGCATACCACCGGCCCATTGATGAACCATCTTCACCAAGCGGTGCCCGAGGATAAACGCGGGCTGCATTGTGCCACAGCGGATGAAATGGCCGAACGCGTGCGTTCGCGGCTCGACAGCGGCGATGTTGTTCTGGTCAAAGCGTCTTTGTCCACCGGATTGGGCGCTGTCGTTGACGCGATCCGCAAAATGGGTCAAAGCCCCTCGTCAACTGACCCAAACCTACAAGACAGTGAGTAAGGACCCCGTTATATGCTCTATTGGTTGACCGCGTTGTCGGATGGAGGGGATTTCTTCAACCTCTTCCGTTACATCACCTTCCGCGCGGGCGGGGCTTTTATGACGGCACTGGTTTTTGGGTTTCTGTTTGGCCGTCCGTTGATCAATGTGCTGCGCAAGCGTCAGGGTAAGGGGCAACCAATCCGCGACGACGGTCCGGAAAGCCATTTCGCCAAAGCCGGGACACCCACCATGGGCGGTTTGCTGATCGTTGGGGCCTTGGCTACATCGACCTTGTTATGGGCACGGCTGGATAACCCGTTTGTCTGGCTCGTGCTGTTCGTCACGCTCAGCTTTGGTTTGATCGGCTTTCTCGATGATTACGCCAAGGTTTCAAAGGGCAACCACAAAGGCGTTCCAGGGCGCGTGCGTTTGTTGGCGGGCTTTGCCATTGCGGGAGTTGCGACTTATTGGGCGATGTCCGCTCACGCGATCAGCGACGTCGATTTATTGGCCCGCGTCGAAGATTACGAGGCACTCTCAGGCCGCTTGGCGTTGCCGGTTTTCAAGGATGTTTTGATCAATCTTGGCTGGTTCTTTATCCCCTTCGGTATGGTCGTGATTGTAGGATCAGCCAATGCCGTAAACCTCACCGATGGATTGGATGGTTTGGCCATTATGCCAGTGATGATCGCGGCGGGGACTTTGGGTGTTATCGCCTACGCCGTGGGTCGGGTCGACTTTACCGATTACCTGGACGTGCACTACGTCCCAGGTACGGGCGAAATTCTGATTTTTACTGCGGGTCTTTTTGGCGGTGGTCTGGGCTTTCTGTGGTATAATGCGCCCCCCGCGGCGGTGTTCATGGGCGACACCGGATCTCTCGCTTTGGGTGGGGCGCTTGGCGCGATTGCCGTGGCCACCAAGCACGAGCTGGTGTTGGCCGTAGTGGGCGGTCTGTTTGTCGTGGAGGCGCTGTCGGTCATCATCCAGGTGGCCTATTTCAAAGCCACTGGAAAACGCGTGTTCCTAATGGCCCCGATCCACCACCATTATGAGAAAAAAGGTTGGGCAGAACCGCAGATCGTTATCCGGTTCTGGATCATTTCGCTTATTCTGGCGATGATTGGATTGGCGACGCTGAAGGTCCGGTGAACGGGCGAGGTTGTGTTCCGTCGCATTCCCATGTCCCGACACATGATCGCGGAATGAGACTGATTTGAAAGCCCGAAACCACGTGGGTGCATCTACGTGCGAACGTATGAAAGCTTACATTCCGACGCTCAAACCGTAGTCTTCGACGGTGCCCTTGGAATCCACCACGAGGGATCTTGTGTGTTCGGGGTCCCACGCGTGAAGGAATGAAATCCACGCACTGACGTTCTTTCCATCGGCGCTTTTTTCGATGCTGATGTTGTCGAGTTCCGTGTGGTCTAGCAGTGCCGTCTTGTCCGAGCTTCGTGCCAGGGTGATGACGTCAGACATGTCTTCGTCGCGGAGGTGTTCAAGTATCTCAGCAGCGAACGCGTCAAGGAAGCGGCTCTCATACGCGACCCAGTTATTTACAATCTTCTGCACAAGGGCTTCGGCCTTGGCGTCCGGCGCGGACCTGTTGCCGGGCACATGGATTGCGACGGTAGAGTTTTGGCCAACTGGCGCATAATAGGTCCAAACGCCCATCACATAGCGCATGGCACCGAACTTGGGATGCTGGCTTGTTTTGGCCAGAGCGTTGGTCACCTTTCCTGCGAGGTAGACGACCGCCAATAACGTTCCGATCACAACAACAATCGCGACTGGGATGGCAATGATATATGCTACTATCTCGATCATCAGCGTCTCATGCGTCGGGAAGTCTGAAGTGTTTTTGCTGAGTTCATGGGACCGGAGCGGGTTCTGAAGGTGGCGGTAGAAAACGCCCATTTTTCTGCGGTTTGATACTGGCTTCGATAGGGAACAAACATAAGTGGCTTTTTTGCGGCATCCGCTGACAGCGTTCAGCAAATCCACGCCCAAGCAATGACGGCAAGCGCTCGTCACGTTTCCCAACAAGATGGGCTTTCGTACTGTGTAAATGCCGGTAGCCAGCGCTCCAGGCAGTCCTTCGCTTGGCCAATCGCCAGCGGACATGAGACAAGTTTGAGCACGCAGACTACAAGCGTTGGGAAAGCGGTGGTCACACATTGCGCGTACCCCAACGGCACGCTACACCTCCGCGCATGAAGACCGCTCTCATTACAGGTGCAAACCGGGGCATCGGGTATGCCATCGCCAAAGGGCTTCGTGCCGATCACCGCGTCATTATTGGTGCGCGGGACGCTAAGGCGGGGCGTACAGCAGCGCAGGAGCTTGATTGCGACTGGGTGCACCTCGATCTCGAAGATCCAGAAACCTTTGGCCCGGCTTTGACCAAAGCTGAGGGGATTGACGTTCTCATTAACAATGCAGGCGTCTTGCTCGAACGGTCCATGATGGAAGACCCCGAAGGCTTTGAAACCTCTATGCAAGTCATGGTGCATGGACCCTATCACCTGATCGGTGCGTGTCGCCCGCATATGCAATCGCAGGGATGGGGCCGGATCGTAAACGTATCTTCGGGTTGGGGTGCGTTTTCCGAAGGTATGGAAGGGCCGGGCGCCTATGGCGTGGCCAAGGCCGCGCTGAATGCGCTGACATTCGCTTTGCCGCGAGACCTGCCCAAGGGGGTCAAGGTCAACGCGATGTGTCCCGGTTGGGTGCATACGCGCATGGGTGGTGCGTCCGCGCCGCGCACTCCGGAAGAGGGGGCAGATACCGCCCTTTGGCTCGCACGATTGTCCGATGATGGCCCGACGGGCGGCTTCTTTCGCGATCGTACGCCCATCGCATGGTAGAGCCTGTCAAAGATACTGAGGACATGATCAGTTCTATGGCGCCGCGTCGCAGTCCCGGCCGATTTGTGTTCTGCACCCTACACGGCACTGCTCCGTCAGACACGCTGGTGGCCAAAGCTGTTGCCAGTTTCCGCGAAGCTGAGGGGGTATCTTTGATCTTACCGCTTGAGGCCGCACAGGTGGCTGGTTTCGACACCTCTTTGCCTATGGCGCAGATTACGCTGCAGGTCTATTCCGCGCTGGATGGTGTAGGGTTAACAGCTGCCGTCGCAACCGCCTTGGCGGACGCAGGCATACCCTGCAACATGGTCGCGGGCTATCACCACGATCATGCCTTTGTTCCCGAAGACTTGGCCGATAAGGCGGTCGAGGTCCTCGAAGCCCGTGCTGCTGCATCTTGAACCCGGCGCCAACGAGGGACACTGTCGCCGAAGACTGAAACGAAGGTGAGCCATGATTCCTGTTCGTGGATATCGCGATCAACACGTAGCTGTGCTTGGCCTGGGCCGATCTGGACTGACTGCGGCCCGTGCTTTGGTTGAGGGCGGTGCCGTGCCGCTTGTGTGGGATGATGACGCGAATGCGCGTGGAGCGGCCGAAGCGGAAGGGTTCAGACTCCGCGATCTGCGAAAACTGGGCGCTTTTGAAGGGGTGTCGGCACTCATTACCTCTCCGGGAATTCCACATCTCTATCCTGTACCCAACCCCGTCATCGCGGCAGCCCTCGATGCAGGGGTGCCGGTGGACAATGATATTGGACTTTTTTTCCAGTCCCTGGCGACCGAGGAATGGCATCGGTTCGATAGCCCACCGCGGGTGATCGCGGTCACAGGCTCCAACGGAAAGTCGACAACGGCAGCGCTTTTGCACCACATTCTGGAAAGTGCAGGAAAACCGACGCAGCTGGCAGGAAACATTGGTCGCGGTGTGTTGGATTTGGAACCGCCAGGCGATGGACATGTCGTTGTGTTGGAGCTGTCCAGCTATCAGACCGAGCTGGCACGCGCGCTGACGCCCGATGTTGCGGTGTTTACCAATCTCTCGCCTGATCATCTGGATCGGCATGCTGGCATGGGGGGCTACTTTGCAGCCAAACGACGGCTCTTTTCCGAAGGCGGCCCGGATCGTGCAGTGGTTGGCGTGGACGAGGACGAAGGGCGCTTCCTCGCAGGGCAATTGTCCGAAGGACCTGGCGACGACCGTGTCATCCGCATTTCCGTCTCACGCAAGCTAACCGGTCCGGGCTGGTCAGTCTTTGCACGCAAGGGGTTCTTGGTCGAACACCGCAAGGCACGCCAGGTCGCTTCAATTGATCTGCGGGGTATTCCGGGCCTGCCGGGTGCGCACAACCATCAGAATGCTTGTGCAGCCTATGCCGCAGCACGGGCGCTGGGCTTGTCTCCGAAAGTGATCGAAGTCGGATTACGCACATTTGGCGGCCTACCTCATCGCAGCCAATTGATCGCCGAAGAGGGTGGTGTGCGGTATGTGAACGATAGTAAAGCAACCAATATCGACAGCGCAGCCAAGGCACTTGCAGCCTTTCCCAGCATTCGCTGGATCTGTGGCGGTCTGGAAAAAGACGGTGGGCTTGATGCGCTTAACGAGGCGGCAGGCGCGGTTAAAAAAGCCTATGTCATCGGGCGCGAAGCTGCAGGTTTCGCCATGCAACTGTCAGTCGACACCGAGGTTTGTACCACTATGGCGCGCGCAGTCGAACAGGCCATGGCTGACGCCGAGCCAGGGGATACCGTGCTTTTGGCGCCTGCCGCTGCCAGCTTTGACCAATACAATAATTTTGAAGAGCGCGGCGATGATTTTACGGCTGAGGTGCGCGATCGTCTGGCGACCCAAAAATCCTAGGCTAGGCGCGCTTTCAACGCTTGACCGGCGGCATGGCCCGAGGCCCAGGCCCACTGAAAATTGTATCCGCCCAACCAGCCGGTAACATCCACTGCTTCGCCGATCGCAAAAAGGCCCGGCACCGTGTTGCATTCCATCGTTGCCGACGAAAAGCCGGAGGTGGCAATGCCGCCCAGCGTCACTTCCGCGGTGCGATAGCCTTCCGAACCTGACGGCACCAGATGCCAATCTGTCAAGGCTGTACAAATCTCGGCCAAGCGTGGGTCAGACAGGTCTGCCAATCGTCGCTCAAGCGCAAGCGTCGAGGACAAGTAATCGACCAGTCTTGTCGGCAAATGGGCTGAAAGCGCAGTCTTAACTTGGACGCGACCCCCGGCTTGGCGTTGATCCCTAAGTTTCCCCAGTAAATCAGTGCCCGGAATAAGGTTTATACGGATCTCTTCACCTTCGCGCCAATAGGACGACAGTTGCAAGATCGCGGGCCCCGAGAGGCCGCGATGGGTGAAGAGCATGCCCTCTTCAAATCGGGTCCGCGCATTGCTGGCGCTGACCGGAAGCGATACGCCCGAGAGATCCGAAAACCGCTTGTCCGGGAACGCTAGCGGGACCAAAGCAGGGCGCGTTTCCGTGACCGCCAGATCAAACTGACGCGCGACATCATAGGCAAATCCGGTTGCGCCCATTTTCGGGATAGATTTACCGCCGCTTGCCAAAACCAGGGCCCGCGATGTGATCTGGTGCCGCACGCCTTCGCGATCGACTTCTAGCATGAATAGGCCGTCGCGATGTGCGAGGTCCCTTACACTGGTGTTGAGCCACAATTGCGCGTGGGCACGCTCCATTTCGGCGACCAGCATCGCGACGATCTGGGTTGATTTGCCATCGCAAAAGAGCTGCCCCAAGGTTTTTTCGTGCCAAGCAATGCCATGGTTGTCGACCAGGTCGATAAAGTCCCACTGGGTGTACCGCGCCAGCGCGGATTTGGCGAAATGCGGGTTGTCCGACAGGAAATTCTCGGGTGCGGCATAAAGATTGGTGAAGTTGCAGCGCCCACCACCCGAAATTCGGATTTTCTCACCCGGTGCTTTCGCGTGATCGATCACAAGGACGCGTCCACCTGCATGTGCAGCGCACATCATGCCGGCCGCGCCCGCGCCAATGATGATCGTGTCGAAATCCATGGCGGGCGAGGTGCCGTGATTTGCGCCCCAAGGCAAGCGGATAAGACTGGTGTGAACGGGCTTTTCGCGCTAAACTTGCCGGATAGACCCCGAAAACGGGGCGAGCAGAGGCAGAAAATCAGGCGGTGATCCATGACGGAGATGGTCTATGGAGCGGTGCCCGCGCAGGGCGGGGAACCAATCCTTCCAAAATGGTGGCGAAC
>CAYODE010000114.1:0-12061 GCA_964402685.1 uncultured Aestuariivita sp.
GGAGATTTCCGTGCTTTGCGGAGGTCTTGGGTTCGGCCAGTGATGATCAGAACCACCCCGGCGATAGGGATTGACCAAAGAATGCGATGCGCAACAACTTCGACCGGAGGAATGTGGTCGAGTAGTTTCAGATAGAGCGGGAAAAACCCCCATAGCACGTAGACCGAGATCGCGAGGGTGAAGCCTTGCGGTGTATCTTGGTTTTCCGTCATCGGGGAGGTCTGCGCAGTCATAATATGCGCTGCCTATCCCGGCGGCGCGGGATTGGGAAGAGGGCAGCCTCCCTCTCCAATCCCCCCCAAAAAAATGGGAGAGCAAAATTGTACTGCGGGTCAGGCGCGCACGCGCTCTGATTTCGGATCATACATCGGACGCAGGCTGGCCGTAGCCTTCACACGGGTTCCGGCGACATCGATTTCATAGCTTGAGGCCAGAACCTGATCGGGTTTTTCGCCCGCGCTCGGGACATACCCCATTCCGATGGCCGCGCCCAAGTGGTGCCCATACGCGCCAGAGCTGAGGTAACCTACAATCTCTCCATCCCGCACAATCGGTTCGTTGTGGTATAGCAACGGTTCGGGATCGGTCAGTTGGAATTGAACCAGTCGAGTTTGCAGTCCTTCGTCGCGTTTCTTTTCGACCGCGTCCCGGCCGATAAAATCAGTTTTGTCTTTAGAAACGGCAAAGCCAAGGCCCGCTTCCAAGACGTGGTCTTCGCAGGTGATGTCGTGTCCAAAGTGGCGGAACGCCTTTTCGATGCGGGCGCA
This sequence comes from uncultured Aestuariivita sp., assembly GCA_964402685.1. Classification (GTDB taxonomy): domain Bacteria; phylum Pseudomonadota; class Alphaproteobacteria; order Rhodobacterales; family Rhodobacteraceae; genus Aestuariivita. The sequence goes on from CAYODE010000114.1 coordinate 768, forward strand.
ATCCATCATGTGCATGCCACACAGCGTGAGCCCCATGTCCTGCCCCGCGTTAAAGATGGTCTCGAACGCGTGGCCTGCCATATCAGCAGGGACGTAGATTTCCCATCCAAGTTCCCCGACATAGGACACACGGTGTACGCGGGCGAGGCCCATGCCCAGTTCGATCTCTTGCGCGGTCCCAAAAGGGTTGGTGTCGTTTGAGAAATCGTTCGGCGACACTCTCTGCATCAACGTGCGTGCGTTGGGGCCCATCACCGCCAGCACGCCCTCGGCAGCGGTGACATCGGTAATGACGACCATGAAGTCTCCCACATGGCGGCGCATCCAGGTTTCATCCGCAAGCCGTGTGGCTGCAGGAGTTACGACCAGATAGGCGGTTTCTGAAAGGCGCGTAACGGTCACGTCCGCCTCGATACCACCTTGGGAGTTAAGAAACTGGGTGTAGACGATCTTGCCCGTGGGTACGGACATATTGGCTCCGCAAACACGGTTGAGGAACGCTTCGGCATCGGGGCCTTCAACGCGCAGTTTGCCAAAGGATGACATGTCGTACATGCCGACATTAGTGCGAACAGCGCTGAGTTCCTCGCCCACATTGGTAAAGAAGTTCTGCCGTTTCCACGAATACTCATATTCAGGCGTCTGGCCATTGCGGGCGAACCAATTCGCGCGTTCCCAACCCGCCAGCTCCCCCATGACGGCGCCGTTTTGCATCAAATGATGATGGAATGGCGTGCGACGCACCCCTCTCGCAGTTGCTTTTTGACGGTATGGGTAATGGTCCGCATAGAGCAGACCCAACGTCTCGGTCGAGCGGTCCATGAGATAGTTTTTGTTGCCCTGGAACGGGTGCATGCGGGAAATGTCCACATCACCCAGATCAAAGGGTTTCTGACCATCCTCCATCCATTGTGCAAGCGCCATACCCGCGCCACCGGCGGATTGGATACCGACCGAGTTGAAACCTGCGGCGACCCAGACATTGTCCATCTCGGGCGCAAGACCCAGGTGATAAGCATCGTCCGGTGTGAAGCTTTCGGGGCCGTTGAAAAAGGTGTGAATGCCCGCTTCGGCCAGCATTGGCATGCGGTTCACAGCGTGTTCAAGGATAGGCTCGAAATGGTCGAAATCTTCGGGCAGTTGATCAAACTCGAACGACTCCGGGATCGGCCCCCAGGGTTTGGACACAGGCTCAAAGGCGCCCAGCATCATTTTGCCAGCGTCTTCTTTGTAATAAGCGCATTCATCAGGCACTCGAAGCACCGGCAGTTGGGAGAGACCCGCAATCGGTTCTGACACGATGTAAAAATGTTCGCAGGCTTGCAGCGGAACGTTGATATTGAGCATCCGCCCCACTTGGTGGCCCCACATACCTGCACAGTTCACTACGTGATCGCAGGCGAAATGGCCTGAGTTGCCGTCGTCGTCCGCCCAGTCGATGCCCACAATCCGACGCCCCTCACGCACGGCATTAGTGGCTTTGACGCGTTCGCGGACCACCGCACCATTTTGGCGCGCGCCTTTCGCCAAAGCTAGCGCGATATTGGCTGGATCACCCTGCCCGTCCTTGGGAAGATAAACTCCACCTGAGACACCATCGATGTTCAGGTGCTCATAGCGGTTCTTGATTTCATTTGGACCAATCTCTTCGATTTCAACACCAAAAGCACGGGCCATTGCGGCAGAGCGGTGCAATTCCTCAAGCCGTTCGTCTGTGAGGGCTGCTGTGATGGAGCCGACACGTTTGAACCCGGTGGCAACCCCCGTTTCGGTTTCGAGGTTGCCGTAGAGCTCCTGACTGTACTTGGCGAGTTTCGTCATGTTGGCCGTCGCGCGTAGCTGGGCGATCAAGCCAGCCGCATGCCATGTCGTACCAGATGTGAGCTGCTTGCGTTCGAGCAGCACCACATCAGTCCAGCCCAGTTTCGTAAGATGATAGGCGACCGAGCATCCGATGATGCCGCCACCAATGATCACAACACGCGCCGAAGTGGGAAGGTCAGTCATAACGTGAGGTCTCCAAGAAAGGCTGGGTTGGGTGTAGATGGCAGATTTGCGGCCGCCCGAATGCGAAGAAAACGTCAGGAATGCTCATGCAATCGCCCCGCTTCGGTTTTTACGAACAGCAAGGGGTGTTCTCCCAAAAACGGATTTGTAGAGCGCGCTAAACCCGGACGGGAACCCACAGGCCAACCCGATGTCTTGAACCGGCATAGAGGTGTTGAGCAAAAGGTTATTCGCGCGGCTGAGCCGCAGTTCGCGGTAATAGCTGGCAGGCGTTGTTTCGAGCAGGCTGCGAAACTTGCGTTCCAAGGATCGGTTGGAGACATGGATCAGGCCGCAGATTTCATGGATGGGCAGCGGTTCTTCGATATTGGCCTGCATAAGGTCCAGACATTGATCCAGTTCACCGTCCCCGGTGGTCGCGGACGAAAGCCCGGAAAACGGCTGACGGGTCCCAAAATCGCGGATCATTTCATGTAGAAAGATATCTGCCACTGTGCGTATGGCCGCAGCCGACACATACCGCCCGATCACCGAGAGTATGATGTCCAAAGTGGCACTCATCCCAGCACAAGTAACGACCTGACCTTTCTCAACGGCAAGTGTTGTGCTGGCGTCGAAGCTTCCTAATCGTTCGCGCATCAACGCAGAGTTTTCCCAATGCGTGGTGTGTTGCGCGGCATCGGCTCCGGTTTCGCGGATATAGCGACTGGCCGCTTCCGCCAGAAGAAAGATTTGAGCACCGCGATATGTGTAACGCGGGATTTCTGTTCCGTAGCTCAGATCAGGTGTATCTGGATCGCTATTGCCGATGACAAACAGGTAGTCTGCGTCAGGTTTGTCTGGCACTGGTTGCGTGTCAACACTCACACGGGTCCTGCTGGTAATCGTGCCGCCATGACGCGACACGAACTGCCAGTCGAAATGTCGTTGCGCGGTCACCCGGTTGGCGATGTTCAGCCCGTCGACAAGGGCCGCCACCTCGCTTGCAACAAAGCCTTGCGAAACAAGGATGTCAAAACGGAGGATATCAGGCTGCGGTTCAGACAAGGGTGTAACCAGCCCCTTTCAACCGTTTTGCAATTTCGGCAATATGGGCGGGGCCCACCTCGCAACAACCGCCAACGATCGTTGCCCCCTGATTAACCCAAGCCATCACGTGATCCGCATATTTTTCAGGTGTCAGATCAGTGCGCGCTGTCAGGTCCGAAACCGTGTTGCCGCCAGCTTTGAACCCATCGCTAATCCGCGTGAAGCCATTGGCATAGGCACCAAACGGAACGCCGGCACGTGACAAGATCTCAAGCGCATCTGGCATCACTTCGGGCAAAGAGCAGTTGGCGAGCACGGCGTCTGCCTGGCTTACAATGGGCAAGACATCTTCCAGCGCCTCGCCAGAACGCAGACGGGTACCGTCGGCATCGTCAACCGAGATGGATATCCAGACGGGGCGATCTTCCTCTCGGCCAGCGTTAAGACAGGCTTGCGCTGCGGCAACCGAGACGACGGTTTCAAACAGGAACAAATCCACACGTGGCGCCATGTGATGCACAATTTCGGCATAAAGCGGTGTAGCGGTTGTAACGTCGGGATGAAGATCGCTCCGATAGCTCGCGCCAAGAGGACCGATAGAGCCCGCAATACGGGCGCGGTCGCGTACGGTGTCGGCCTCGTTCAGGGCTGCATCCAACAAATCGGTCAACTTATCTTCGATGTCCGGCAATTGGCTTCCTGATGCCGCGTAGTGATTGTCAGCCCCGCCCCGCAACCTGTCGCGATGTATTGCGTAGCTGTTTGTGGTGGCGACGGTTGCACCGACACTTGTATACTCACCATGCACATCGCTTACCAAGCCAGGCATGTCGATCATGACCTGAGTTGACCAACGCGGGCTTGGCGGTTTGCCGGAGCGGGCGACCAGCTCTTGGCCCATACCGCCATCGAGGAGAGTGATTTCAGTCATAAATTCAATTCCGGTGGTAACAGGACAAGTTTCCCGGGAAAGCGTTTCGACTGAAACGCGTCTTGAGCCCCGGCGATGTCATGTAGCGGATAGGTTTTGGAGATCAAAGGGCGAATGCGGCCCGCATTTATCAGATCGACGAGACGCGCAAAGACCTCTGGCGGTTGGAACGTCGCGCCGTGGATCGTACGGTCAGAGAGGTAAAGCTCGCGCAGATCTGTTTCGACAATCGGGCCGGCAATAGCGCCAGAGACAGCGTAGTGACCGCCGGGTTTAAGTGCTTTGATCAGCGGGCCAAATCCCGGGCCACCGACCACGTCAATCACTACATCAAACTGACATTCTGCGGGGATGTCTTCGCGGTATAGGATCTGCGCCGCACCCGCGTTGCGCACTGCGTCCTCTTTCGCCGGAGAGGTGACGCCCGTGACAACCGCATTGCGCAGGGCAGCCAATTGTACTGCGGCAAGGCCGACACCGCCGGATGCACCTGTAATCAGCACCTTCTGACCTGCCGAAACCCCAGCGCGACTCAGCAGATTTTCGGCGGTCCCAAAGGCGCAAGGGATCGCCGCAATTTCGATATCTGTAAGCGGGGAGTTCGAGACGTCGTAGAGGTCATCTCCCCGCATCAGGCAGAATTGCGCGAAAGCACCATCGATCTCGCTGCCCAAGGCAATGAACCCGGTGGGCGCATCTATTGTGGCGCGCGGCAGGTTGATCGGACAGGTCACGCGAGCACCCAAAGCCAGCGTAACGCCATCTCCAACAGCAACGACATATCCGCACAGATCCCCGCCCTGAATGCGTGGAAACTGCAATGCGCCGCCCCAACCCCCTGCTTCGACATTCTGATCGACGTCGTCAGTAGCACCGGTCACCTCGGGTGCGTACCAGCCGATGCGGGTATTGATGTCGGTGTTGTTTACTCCGGCAGCCGCAACCCGGACCAAAACCTCTCCCGCACCGGGGCGCGGGACTGGTATTGCGTCGGACCACGCCAGCGCCTCAGGACCACCGTGGCGGGTCAGCAGGACGCCGGACATGGTTTCTGGCAGGCTCATCGTACGACTTTTCTTGCCGTGCAGGCCCGACTAGGCCCGCAACCGTTCGTTTTCAGGGTCCCAAAGCGGTTGATCCGGTTGAACCACTGCTTTGCACCGTGTGCCAAAGATGTCGATTTCCAATTCGGTCCCCGGCACTGCAAGGTCCGTACGAACAAGCCCCAACGCAATGGAGGCGTTCACGCGGAAACCCCAATCGCCGGAGGTGGTTTCGCCGACAATCGAGTCGCCATGCCAGACAGTAGACATATAAGGCGCATCCTGATCGCCCGCGTCGACGATCATCGTCACAAAGCGTTTCTTGCTGCCTTGTTGCTTTTCGTTCATCAGCGCGGCCTTACCAGGGAAATCCTGTGGCTTGTCCAGTCTGACAAACCGATCAAGCCCGCCTTCGAACAGCGTGTAATCAGTGCTCAGATCGCCCTTCCATGTTCGATACCCTTTTTCAATTCTCAGAGAATTGAGCGCATACATTCCAAAAGGTGTGGCCCCAGCAGCAATCACGGCATCATAAATCGCGGGCATAGAGTGGTTTTCTGCGTGGATTTCCCAACCCAGTTCACCCGCGAAGGAGAGGCGGACAAGTGCGGCCCATTCACCGCAGATCTCGGTTTCCTGCATCGACAGCCAGCCGAGCGAGAGGTCGGCTGGTGTTAGATCCGACAAGACTTCGCGCGCTTTTGGACCGGTGACGATGAGCGTAGACATGCGCGTTGTCCAGTCCTCGAACGTGAGGGAGGATGGGAGCGCGCCTTGCAGAAAATCCCGATCATGCCATTGGGCTGTCGCCGCGGTTATGAGGATAAACTGATTCTCGGCCTCGCGGGCCACCGTCATCTCGGTCAGGATGCGGCCTCGATCATCGGCGAAATAGACCAAACCGCAGCGCCCAATTTTGGGTAGGGCACCGGTGATCTGGCTGCGCAGCCATTCATCCGCGTCCGGGCCTGAAATTTTGAAGCGCGAGAAGCCGGGCAAATCAAGCACACCGCAACCATCGCGGACGGCTTCGCATTCCTCTTTCACACGCTGCGACCATGCGCCTGCGCGGTCCCATGTTTGGGTAGATTCCTCGGACAGGTCGTCTCCGGCCTTGGCAAACCAATTGGCGCGCTCCCAGCCATTGTAAGCGCCCATCACACCGCCAAGCGCGCGGACTTTGTCATCGACCGGAGACAATTTCTTGTCACGCCCGGCTGGCCATTCGTGATGGGGGAAATGCATGGCGTACTCGTGACCATACACCTCCATCGCTTTTTGATTGCAGTAATCCTGGTCGGTGTAATCTGTGTAGCGGCGCGGATCGACGGCCCACATATCCCATTCGGTCTGTCCCTCGGTGATCCACTCCGCCAGCACTTTACCTGCACCGCCGCCTTGGGTGATACCGAAGGTAAAGACGCAAGCCTCGTAGGCGTTGGGCACGCCCGGCATCGGACCGATCAGGGGCAATCCATCCGGCGCATAAGGGATTGGTCCGTTGATGACCCGGTTCACCCCCTGCGACCCCAGAAGGGGCACACGGGCCATGGCATCTTCGATGTACCATTCGAGACGGTCTAGATCGTCGGGATACAGCTGGAAGCTGAAATCCTCAGGCATCGGATCATCCGGTGTGATCCAGTGCGCTTTGCAGTTGCGCTCATAAGGCCCCAGATTGAGCCCGTTCTTATCCTGACGCAGATAATACGAGCTATCGACATCCCTCAGGAGCGGGATCTTGCGACCGTGCTCTTTGGTCCAGGCTTGGAGCTCAGGGATCTCTTCAGTCAGGAAGTACTGATGACTCATGACGGCCATGGGGACCGTGCGTCCGCCATAGGGTTTGAACCATTCGCCAACGCGTTGCGCATAATAGCCGGCAGCATTCACAACCTTCTCACAGCGGATGTCGCCCTTATCAGTGTGAACGATCCATTCGCCGTTTTCGCGGCTGACCCCGGTGGCTGGGCAGAACCGTTCGATCCGTGCACCCATGTCACGTGCGCCTTTGGCCAGAGCCTGGGTTAATTGCGCCGGGTCAATATCTCCGTCGTCAGGGTCCCACAGACCGCCTGCCAGATCATGCGTTTCGACGAACGGGTAGCGATCCTTGATATCGCCCACATCCATCATTTCCAACTCCATCCCTTGATAAAGGCCCATGGAGCGGGCGCGTTCGAACTCCTGCATACGCTCTTTGGAATGACCGAGGCGGATTGAGCCCGTGACGTGATAATTCATCGGGTAATCGACCTCATCCGCCAGACCTGCGTAGAGGCCAAGTGAATAGCGCTGCATATTCATCACCGCCCATGAGGTGCTGAACGATGGACAGTTGCCAGCAGCGTGCCAAGTGGAGCCTGCAGTCAACTCGTTCTTTTCCAGAAGGACACAGTCGGTCCAGCCTGCCTTGGCAAGGTGATAGAGGCTGGAAGCCCCCACGACACCGCCGCCAATGATGACCACACGGGCTGTTGTTGGAAAGTCTGCCATCGTTCTGTTCCTTTTATTGCGCCCGCTGCGGCAGGTCGTCGGTTATGTCGTAATAATCCCCCTTGTCAGCGACAAAGATGTGCTTGGAGAGGGTCAGACCGGTGGGGGCATCCAGAGCCCCCATTGAATTTGAAATCGTGTTTTCATCGTTGTGCTGCCAGAACAGGAAGCTTCCGCAAGTTCGGCAGAACCCTCGCTTGGCCGTTGGACTGGCGGCATACCATGTGAGGCTGTCGTTGCTGTCAAAGATCAAGGCATCCTCTGGAATCACTGTCGAAGACCAGACATGACCGGATTGTTTGCGGCATTGACCGCAATGGCACACAGACGGCGCGCTGGGTTGCGCATCAAAATGAAATCTGACGGCACCGCAGAGGCAGGATCCGGTTTGCATCACGCGCTCCTCAATACACCGGCGGGGCGATCACCCAGATCACCACGGCGGATTGATCATAAGGGTTAGCATAGCAGAACGGCTCCCCCCGGATGCGAAAGCTGTCGCCCTGGGCCACCGAAAACAACCGATCCTTGATAGTCAGATCCAACTTGCCCGAGACGACGTAGCCGACCTCTTGCGTGGGTCGGCTGACGGATTTTGTAGTGCGGCAGCCCGGTTTGAACGTCGAGTGCACCATCTCGAAATCGTCGGTGAGATCGGGTGACAGCAACTCTTCGACCAGACCGATTTGTGACGTGCCGATGGGCCTTCGCGCATCCGCGCGGACGATGTATCCAGCCTCCTCCGCTGGTGCAGGGCTGTGACTAAAAAACATGGATACCGGTACGTCCAGCTCTACCGCAATCTCACGCAGATCACTGACCGACAATTCGGATAGGTCTCTTTCGACCTGGCTAAGCCAGCCGACCGACCGGTTCAACCTACCAGACAGATCGGTAAGCGTCAGACCACGCGCCTTGCGCAGCGCGCGCAGATCCGCGCCCAAAGATCCGGTAGTGACAGGTTTTTGGTCGCCCATTGACCCAAGACTCTAATGAAATTCTCTCGATTAATTTCACGATGCCTGAGTCGCATGAAAATTCAAAGCATTTTTTCATTAACCCTGATTATGAGCCGCTGATCACCTGTCCTGCGGGGACAGCCATCACGTCCCCCAAAGTTTGAGAGGTTCGTGTTTCCCTTGGGCTTGATAAGGCGGAAGTTGCACAAGACGCGCACGCGCGTCTTCGGGAAACTGACACACGACGGCATCTGACAACACGATGTTCACACCTAAATCTCGCGCCGCTGTTTCGATACGCGCTGCGGTGTTCATTGCATCTCCAAGAAAAGAGATTTCCTTTTTCCAATCACCGATCTCTCCTGCAGCCACACGACCACTATGCACGGCAATGCGTAGGGTTGGCACCGCGTCGAACGCCTTCTGGTAGACCGCGGCTCGGTCCGCGAGGACAGCGTGCATATCAAGCGCACAACGCAAGCAGGCCGCATCCTGCGTGCCCTTATCCAAAGACCACGTGACTATCACAGCATCGCCAACGTATCGGTGGACGCGCCCTCCCGAACTTTCAACGGGTCCGGCAAGGTCCAATGCGACTTCTTGCAAGAAACGATAGAACTGCAACTCTCCGATCCGCTCGGCAAGGGATGTGGACCCGATAAGATCAGCAAATAGAATGACCCGGTACTCAAGTCGAGGACGGGTGTATCGCCCTGTAAAGAGCGACACAGTTGCCTCCGCGCCCAGCAACCGGGTGATTTCAATCCCGACCGAGAATGCCAGCGAAATCAGGACTGAGACGACAAACACCCCGGCAAATCCCGGATCGTTCCATGTCAAACCCGTCCCAAACAGCACCTCCGGCAACAGTAAACCGCCGACGATGAACAGACTGATCAGGATCGCGCGGAGAATAAGGACGATTACCAATGGCAAACGCAGAACAATTCGCAGACGCGGATTTGAAAAGACCATCGTTTCGCTGATCGTCCCAAGAAGACCAATGGTCACGCCAGCCAGTGCGCCACTTGCTATTGAGACTAAAAGATCATCGCCTTCAGAGCGCGTAAAGCCGATGAACGCCCCAATCATCGCCGCGATAGGCAGAATCCAAGCAAGGATGAACAAATCTTTGGTTTGGAAGCCCGGCACCATTGGCTCATCCCTGAATGCTCAACGCGCCTTCGCGAAGGTTTGATCCAGAATTTCACTCAACGCCTGGGCGTCTTCGCGCGTGAAGGCTGCTGGTTGATCGCTGTCGATGTCAAAGACGCCCAAGAGCGCACCAGATTGATTACGCACTGGGATCACCAATTCCGATCGCGTGGAGCTTGCGCATGCGATATGATCAGGAAAGGCGTCGACGTCATCGACCAACTGGACGTCTCCGGTACGCGCAGCAGCACCGCAGACACCTTTGTCGAAGGGGATAACAAGGCAGCCATGCCCGCCTTGATAGGGTCCAATCTTCAAAAGCTCAGGCGCGGTGACCCGATAAAACCCCGTCCAGTCGAACCGGTCATCTGAGTGATGGACCTCACAAGCCACGGTGGCCATAAGGGCCACTGCATCCGTTTCACCCTCGCTCAAAGCGGCGATGGTTTTTGCAAGTGCGTCATAGTCAGCCATCAGCGTTTCCTAGTTCGGGGCGTCCGTTACGGTAAGCTTTGCGCGTTTGAAATGGGGACTCCATCACACACGTTCGATTGCGATCGCCGTACCTTCGCCGCCACCGATGCAGATCGCCGCCACGCCACGTTTCAGGTCGCGTTTTTCTAACGCGTTGAGGAGCGTGACCATGATCCGGGCACCGGAGGCGCCGATGGGGTGGCCCAGAGCGCAAGCGCCTCCGTTCACGTTCACCTTATCTCGTGGCAAGCCCATTTCGTGCATAAAGGCCATGGGCACGACTGCGAAGGCTTCGTTCACCTCCCAAAGATCAACGTCGTTCTTTGCCCATCCCAGACGGTCGAGCAACTTTTGCGCTGCCGGTACGGGCGCCGTTGTAAACAGGCCCGGTGCTTGTGCGTGACTTGCATGCCCCAACACCCGTGCGCGGACGGCAAGCCCCTGCGCTTCGGCCGCTTCTGCCGAGGCCATGACCAGAGCGGCTGCGCCGTCCGAGATCGACGATGAATTGGCCGCCGTCACCGTGCCATCTTTGCGAAACGCAGGTTTTAGCTGCGGGATCTTGTCCGGGCGGGCGGAGGCCGGTTGTTCGTCGGCTGAGACCAACACATCGCCTTTACGCGAAGTTCTTGTCACCGGAGTGATCTCATCTGCGAAAGCGCCGTTTTCCTGAGCAGCGAGGGCATTTGAGAGCGAGGTTAGCGCATAGTTGTCCTGTGCTTCGCGGGTGAACTGGAATGCCTCGGCACAGTCTTCGGCGAACGTGCCCATTAAACGGCCTTTGTCGTAGGCATCTTCCAAACCATCGAGGAACATGTGGTCGATCACCTGGCCATGACCGATCCGCGCGCCGCCCCGCATTTTGGGCAACAGGTAAGGTGCGTTCGACATGCTTTCCATACCGCCTGCAACCATGGTCTCTACCTGACCCAGTGCAATTTGGTCATAAGCGATCATTGCGGCTTTCATTCCAGAGCCACACATTTTGTTGAGCGTGGTGGCTGGCACCTCTTCGCCAAGACCGGCAGCAAATCCCGCCTGCCTGGCGGGTGCTTGGCCTTGGCCGGCGGGTAACACGCAACCCATTAACACTTCATCGACGGTAGAGAGACCGGCCCCCTCCATCGCAGCTTTAATTGCGATACCGCCAAGATCCGCAGCTGGCATACCATCAAAGACCCCTTGAAAGCCGCCCATCGG
>CAYODE010000115.1:0-11799 GCA_964402685.1 uncultured Aestuariivita sp.
CACAACCAGTTTTGGGAGATGATGGGCCCCGGTGCATCGTCGATGCCTGGTGAGTTGGAAAAAGCACTGGTTGAGAGCTTTGGCTCGGTTGACGAGTTCAAATCGCAGTTCTCAGCCGCGGGCGCAGGCCAGTTCGGCTCGGGCTGGGCATGGCTTGTAAAGAACGCGGACGGATCGCTTGCAGTGACGAAAACTGAGAACGGTGTGAACCCGCTTTGCTTTGGTCAGACTGCGCTCTTGGGCTGCGATGTGTGGGAGCATTCCTACTACATCGATTTCCGCAACAAACGCCCTGCCTATTTGACCAACTTCCTCGACAACCTGGTCAATTGGGAGAACGTTGCCTCGCGGATGTGAGTGCAGAGTTCAAAGGAATTGGAAAGCCCGTGCATTGCGCGGGCTTTTTCTTTTTCGGGATTCAACCAGATAAGACGGGTCGCTACAGAGGCGCAAAAAATCAAACGCTGCGAGAGGGCGCCTTTAGTTGTTTTATTGTATCTTCTACCGACGCACGCACCGTCATAAGCTCTCGAAGCGACGCATCGGCAAATCCTTGTTCGATCACATGGTCGATCAGCGCGATTAACGGGTCCCAATAACCTTCTACGTTCAATAGCACGATCGGTTTTTGGTGCAGATTCAGTTGGGCCCAAGTCAGCACTTCAAAAAACTCGTCCAATGATCCCGCTCCACCGGGTAAGACAACGACCGCGTCCGCATTCATGAACATCACTTTTTTGCGTTCGTGCATGGTTTCGGTCACGACATAGCGGGTCAGGTCGGTCTTGCCGACCTCCCAGTCAACCAGATGTTGTGGGATCACACCAAAGGTGTCGGCGCCGGCATGTTGTGCGGCGCGCGCGACGTCTCCCATCAGCCCGACATCTCCGGCGCCATAGACCAAACGCCAGCCTTCGGCGGCCAGTGCCTGTCCAAAAGCGGTTGCTGCTTCGGAATATGCAGGCATTGCACCCCCGCGGGATCCGCAATAGACACAGACGGATTTAGAAGCCATGGTGTGTCCTTTCTTGGTTGGGGAAGGGGGCTTTGACCCCTCATATCCCGGTTGATAGGGTGGCTCAACCGCCGGCTGCCAATGGCGGACAGGGGATCGACTGGTATGACCGAAAAATCGGGTTTTTTGGGCCTTGGGGCCGCAGGTGGTGTGGCTGCAGGTGCCGCAACATTGGCCGTCTTGGTGGGCGTGCTCTATGCGACAGGCGTGCTGGCCCCCGCGGAAGACCCCTCTCCCGAGCCAACTGAGGTCGCCGTCCAAACTCCCGCGCCGTCTGAACCAGAGAGCGAAGCACCCAGTGTGACCGAGAGCACAGAAGACGCCGCTCCCGTCGCAGAGTCCGCGGAACCCGAGGAAGAGGCGCCGGTGGCTGACACCAGCGAGCCGACGGAGATCGCGGAAGAACAAGAAACGACCGGGGATACAGAGACTGTAGCGAGTGAACCTGAAACTGACGAAGCCAGCGACCCGGCTCCGGCAGAACAGTCCTCCAACACTGCCGAGGCCACAAACGAGCCAGAGGCTGAAACACCTCTGAGTGCGCCCAGATTTGATGTTGTTCGCGCGTCTCCAGATGGCACAACGGTCATTGCCGGAAAAGCCGAACCTGGGAGTACGGTTTTGATTTTGGTGGATGGGGAGGTGGCCGACACGCAGCCGACCAGCAGCCAAGGAGAATTCGCAAGTCTTCTACTTTTGCCACCCAGCACACAGGCGCGCGTACTGACGTTGTTGTCGACGCAAGGGACGCGCGAGGCGTTGTCAGCAGAAGAAATCATCATCGCTCCGACGTCTGCACCGCAGGTTGCTGCAGTTGAGCCGGAACCGACACCGGAGCCAGAGACTGTCGTCGCGACAAATGAGCAGCCCACGCAGGACGCACCCGCTGAGGTGGCGCAAACAGAGGCCGCTACAGAGGCACCCCAACCGGCTGAGACGCAAGCAGAAACAGAAACGCCGCCCCAAGTTGACGTCGCCCAAGACACCACAGCGGTGACAGAGGAAACCGAACCAGGTCCAGAACCCGTGGCAGAGGCCACGTCGGAACAGACAGCACCGCCAGCGGCAGAACCTGAAACACAAGCCGAACCCGCGGCAGTTGCCGTCCTGCGCGCCGATGAAGAAGGCGTTGAGCTGGTCCAACCTGCTACGCCCGCGCCAGATGTGGCGCCGGAACAAGTCACGCTAGATACAATCGGCTACTCGCCCGAGGGGGACGTGTTGCTCTCAGGCCGAGCGCAGGCAGATAGTTTGATCCGCATCTACCTGAACAACACCGCCCGCGCGGATGTTACTGCCCGTCCGGACGGGGGATGGCGTGCGCGGCTCGACGACATCGCTCCGGGTGTCTACACGCTTCGTCTGGATGCACTGTCCTCGGATGGCGCTGTCCTGAGCCGACTTGAGACACCGTTCAAACGCGAAAGCCCGGAGGCGCTAGCCAACGCTCAACCCGAGGCCGAGGCGCCTGCAGAACCTGCGCCGATTAGTCAGGTCACCGTGCAGGCCGGAGATACGCTTTGGGCGATCTCGCGCGAACGGTACGGGGATGGTCTTTTGTTCGTCCGGGTATTCGAAGCCAATCGCGATGCGATCAGAAATCCGGATCTGATTTATCCTGGACAGATTTTTACGATCCCGGAGTAATGGGCAACCGCTGGTCATTTCCAGCGGAGCGGCCTATGTCAGAGGGGATGACCATTTCCCACATACCTCATGTCAGACCAAATCTCTGAAGAAGAGCGCAGATCCGGCCTGCGCACGATCCGCAAAGTTGCACCGTATCTCTGGCCCGATGGGGAACCATGGGTCAAGCGCCGTGTCATCGGTGCGATGGCCATGCTGGTGCTGGCCAAACTCGTCGCCGTCACAATTCCAGTTTTATACAAGGGGGCAGTTGACGCTCTTGCAGAAGAGGGCGTGAATATGCTTGCGCTGGGCGCCGTGGGTTTGACCGTCGCCTATGGTGGCGCGCGCCTCTTGAACGTTGGGTTCCAACAACTGCGCGATGCTGTGTTCGCCGCTGTGGGCCAAAGAGCGCTTCGTGCACTGGCGTTGGAGACGTTCCAGCATATCCATCAGCTTTCTATGCGCTATCACATCACGCGAAAGACTGGGGGGTTGAGCCGGATTATCGAGCGCGGCGTCAAGGGTGTAGACTTCCTGTTGCGGTTCCTGCTCTTCAGCATCGGCCCCCTGATCCTGGAACTCTTCATGGTGGGGATCATCCTGACCGTGCTCTTTGATGCCTGGTATCTGCTGATCGTCGCCGTCACGATCGCGCTGTATGTCTGGTTCACGTTCGCTGTCACCGAATGGCGCGTAAAGCTGCGGCGTGAGATGAATGATCAGGACACCGATGCCAACCAAAAAGCTATCGACAGTCTGCTCAACTTTGAAACGGTGAAGTATTTCGGGGCCGAACAGCGCGAGGCGAAACGCTATGACAGTGCGATGCGGCTTTATGAGCAGGCCGCGCTGAAAACCTCGTATTCATTGGCGTTCTTGAACTTTGGCCAAAGCATTCTGATCACTGGCGGACTGGTCGGAGTCATGGTTCTGGCCGCGATCGGCGTGCAGAACGGGGCGCTGACCGTGGGTGATTTCGTGATGGTCAACGCCTACATGATCCAGATCACCATTCCCCTGAATTTCCTGGGCACTGTCTATCGTGAGATCCGGCAATCCTTGGTGGATATGGGCGAGATGTTCAATCTCCTCGAACAACCAGCCGAGGTGACCGACAAACCCGACGCTCCGGACCTGGTGGTATCAGGCGGCAAAATCACGTTGGAGAACGTGCGCTTTGGTTACGAAGACACGCGGGAAATCCTCAAGGGCGTCGATCTGACGGTAGAGCCTGGTCAGATGGTGGCCATCGTTGGTGCCACCGGGTCGGGCAAATCCACCATCGGGCGGCTGCTTTTTCGGTTCTATGACGTCACCGGTGGCGCGTTGAAAATCGATGATCAGGACATCCGCGATATCACACAAGACAGCCTCCATGCCGCCATTGGTGTAGTGCCACAGGATACGGTGCTTTTTAACGACACCATTCGCTACAACATCGCCTATGGCCGCGAGAATGCGACCGAAGAGGACATTTTCGATGCGGCGCGTGCGGCGCAGATTCATGATTTCATATCCGCTTTACCCGAAGGGTATGACACCATGGTCGGGGAGCGGGGTCTCAAGTTGTCGGGGGGCGAAAAGCAACGTGTGGGAATCGCACGGACATTGCTCAAGAACCCGCCGATCTTGCTTTTGGATGAGGCGACCTCGGCGTTGGATAGCGACACCGAGGCCGAGATCAAAGAGGCTTTGGCCCGCGCGGGGCAGGGCAGAACCGTGATTACTATCGCGCACCGCCTCTCAACCATCGCAGAAGCCGATCAGATCGTGGTGCTTGACGCAGGTGAGGTGATTGAACGCGGAAAGCATGACGAGTTACTCGCACGTCAGGGACGCTATTCGCAGCTGTGGCATCGTCAACTGGCGGACGAAGAAGCGGCCTGACGCGAGGGACAATTATGCAGAACCGTTGGATCGTTCTGGCTCTCCTCTTTGTTGTCCGTGCCGCCATGGGCGTTCAGTTTCAAAGCGTGCCCGCTTTGTCCGTTCTTTACGTCGATCAATACATGATCGATCTGGCGACACTGGGTTTTTTGGTGGCGCTTTACCTGACGCCCGGCATTTTCATTGCCATCCCAGGCGGTGCTTTGGCCGCACGTATCGGCGACAAGCAGATCGTCGCGCTAGGCTTGATACTGATGGGAGTTGGGGGAGCTTTGATGGCGCTTCTCCCCATGTGGGAGGTTCAGGTTCTGGGTCGCGCGCTGGCCGGGATCGGGGCCGTGTTCTTGAACGTGATCCTGTCGAAAATGGTGGCCGAAACCTTTGCCGGGCGCGAGGTTGCGACCGCGATGGGCGTATTTGTTAATTCATGGCCACTTGGGTTGGCGCTTGGCTTGTTGGTCCTGCCAGCGGCAGCTGAAAGTGGCGCTTTGGAAACCGCATTGTGGGTGTCCACCGCGATCGTCGTGGCGGTGCTTGCGGTGTTCACAGCGTTCTATCGTCCGGTCACCATGCCCGCGGGGGGTGGGCCAGTCGTGCGCACCCCGCTGCGCGGCGCTGTTTTGGGGGCGGCGATCTCAGCAGGCGCGGTATGGGGCCTGTTTAACGCGGCTTTCGGGATCCTGTTCAGCTTTGGTGCCACGTTACTTGACGAACGCGGCTTCGGTTTGACACAGGCAACCGCTGCGTTGTCCGTGGTTTTCTGGGCTGCCGCCATCTCGACCCCTTTGGGCGGCTTCATCGCTGATCGCACAGGCCGCCGTGATGTGATGCTCGTATTGGTAACAATCGGATTTGGGATTACCCTCAGCCTGAGTGCCGAAGTCGCGTCACCCTATCTTCTTTTTGCCCTTGTGGGGTTCGTCAGTTGTCTGGCCGCAGGTCCGATCATGAGTTTGCCCGCGCAGGTTTTAACCCCGGGCAACAGTTCCCTGGGCATGGGAGTTTTCTTTACTGTTTACTATGTGGCTATTGCGATTGGCCCGGTCCTCGCCGGTGCCGTCGCGGATGCTTTTGGTACCGCCCGTGCCGCGTTCCACTTCGGCACGGGGATGTTGGTTTTGACGCTAATGGCGTTTGCCGCGTTCCATCTCTTCGCCGCAAGGATCGCGGTTGCTCAGAACGACTGACGCGACTTTATTCCGCTGCCTTAAGCGGGGCACCAGCGATTTGCGGGTCCGCCGCGGAAACGCCTTCATCTTCCCAGATGATTTCAGGCGATTTGACTTGTTTTGCAGCCCGCTGCAACGCCCAGTCCTGGGCCGCTCGACTGGTGCGACCCAAGGACAGCCGTGCGAGCGCCCGACCAATCCAAGCCACATAGGTCACAAACCAGATCCGGATCGCCAGCAGTGATGGTGTGACAACAAGCGTCAGCACGGTCGCAACACCCAAGCCAAAGACCACGGCCGTCGCCAACTGCTTCCACCACAGCGCGGTCGGGCTGTCGATCGAATAGCCACCGCCGATGAAATCCAGGCTAAGGCCGAACATCATCGGTGCCAGACCTGCCATCGTCGTGATTGTCGTCAGCAGAACAGGACGGATCCGCGCCTCGGCGGTGCGCGTGATTGCCTCGATCCGCGGCATATAGCGGGAGTATTCCTGATAGGTGTCGATCAGTACGATGTTGTTGTTCACGACGATCCCGGCCAGGGCCACGATGCCCGTACCCGTCATGATGATGGAGAAGGGTTGTTGCATCACCAACATGCCGATCAGGACACCGGTGGTGGAGAGGATCACGGCCAAAAGAACCAATACCGCGTTATAGAACGAGTTGAACTGCGCCAGGAGGATGATGAACATCAACCCCAGCGCCCCGGCAAATGCATTCACCAGAAACGCCCCAGACTCCTCTTGCTCTTCTTGGTCTCCGGTCCATTCCCACGAAATCTGCGGCGATATTGGGTTTGTATCCAACCATTCGGTAAGCAGCGCGATCCGTTCGTTCGCATTGATCGGAACGGCGCGTACGTCCCCAGCGTCAAGTGCTGCATTGAGGTCGCTTTCGCTGACGTCTGCTTCGAGGCCGGTTAACCGGTAGCCCACCTGAGCACCGGGTAGTCGAATAAGGCTGCTATCAGTGTTCAGGACAACGGGATCTTCTTCTACTTCGGCCACGGCCAACCGCGTTTCAACATCACGACCGCCGCTGACCAACTTGACCAAGCCAGGCGCCACATCAGCCTTCACGTCAAAGATGCGTTGCTGATCCACCCGCGTGATAGAGGCCAGTTTTTCAACCGGTTCGCGTGTGATGAAGTTGGACAACGGGATCAGACCGTCCGATGTGCGCACTTTGAGCGTATCAAGTGTCGACAACACCCGGTCTTCCTCTGGAAGGCGGACACGGATTTCGATCTCTTCATCGCTGCTGTCGACGCGCATCGTATCCAGAAGGATGCCACGCGTAACCAGTTGCACCATAGCTCCGACGGTGGCGACGTCAGCGCCGTAGCGGCCCGCTTTTTCAACGTCGACATTGATTTGCCAATCGATCCCGGGCAGGGGGGTCGTGTCCTCGATCAATATGAGACCTGGTGTGGCTTCAAACTGTGCGCGTGCCAGATTGGTAGCGGCGTAGAGTTCATCCCATGCATCGCCTTTCAATCGAAGGTGTACCGGTTTTCCTGAACCTGGCCCTTGCTCCAGCGGTTGCACTTCAACCTCGAAACCCGGCAGCAGCGCCAGTTCGGCCTCTAGCTCATCCAGAACCCGATCTCCGTCAAAGGCATAGGCAATAACTTCGCGTTCCAGCAAACCAAAGAACCACGTCTCGGTCGTCGTTGGGCGATCTTCCCAAGGGATGATCTCGAACTGGACCTGGCCGATTGTGTCTTGTGGTTGAAACGCGCCGGGGCCGGCTGTGTCCAAGCCGCCTTCGCCAGCAAAGGAGAAGACGTTTATCACCGCCGGATGGGCCATGATCACGTTTTCCACCTGGCGGACCATGTTGTCCTTCTCGGTCAGGGACAAGTTCCCGCGGCCTCGCACATAGGCGGTCGCTTGCTCTGGCTCGCTTTCGACAAAGAATTCAACACCTCGGTTGTTCTGACCATAGGTCGCAAAGACCGTTACAACCGCAAAGCCCACAACACCCAGCGTCACCAGCGGCATAACCGGGTTGCCGACGATTGCCTTTATGAACCAGCCAAAAGGGCTGCGACGCCGTCCTGATCTGATTGGCCGTGCGGGTCGTTCAATGCGTGCAGCACTCAGCGTAATAGACCCGGCAAAAGCACCCAGAATGAACAGTGCCGCACCAAACAGTTCCGCAGCGACCATGGGCACACCCGCTGGTAAAAGATATTCAGGGTTCAGCACCTGCATCGCGCCCAAGAAGATCGTGTAAAGCGCCGGTGGCACCATCAACGCGCGCACCCACCATGAATACCGCGCACGGAGCGCGTCAGACGCCCGACCAAATACTCGGCTCATCCGACCCGACACACCGCCCATCACCGGCAGGTAGATAAGAGCGACCAAGAGAGAGGCGGACAGAACAAAGATCAGCGTAACGGGGAGCATGCCCATGAATTCACCGGGGACACCCGGCCAGAACAACATCGGCAGAAACGCACACAGCGTTGTCGCAGTCGATGACACAACTGGCCAGAACATTCGCTGGGCCGCCTCGACATAGGCGTGCATCGGGCCGGAGCCTTCCTTGATGCGCTTGTCGGCATATTCGACAACGACAATGGCGCCATCCACCAGCATACCCACGGCCAGGATCAAGCCGAACATCACGATGTTTGAGATCGAAACGCCCATCACGGCCAGGAACGCAAAACAAAGAAGGAATGACGTTGGAATCGCAAATCCAACTAGAAGTGCCGCACGGCTGCCCAGAGCGGACAAAACCACGATCATCACAAGAGCCACGGCGGTCAGAACCGATCCTTCCAACTGACCCACCATGGAATCCACGATACGACTTTGGTCGTTCGAAGTGCCGACCTCTAACGCCGCTTGCAGTTCAACCGGCCATTTGGCTTGTTCCGCAGCAACAGTTTCTTTCACCAGGGTTGCGGTATCGATCAGGTTAAAGCCTTTGCGCTTCACGACCTGCAACGCGATGGTGTTTTCGCCGTTGAAGCGTGCCGTGCCTTGCCGATCCTCAAACGTGAAATTGATTTCCGCCAGATCGCCCAACGTGACAACCCGTTCGCCGTTGGTTTTGACGGGCAGGTTATAGATGTCGCGCGCATCGTCGAAGGACGACGGGATCTTGACCGAGAATGTGCCTTGATCCGTCTCAACCTCACCCGCTGCGACCAGAAGGTTGTTGTTCTGCACAACAGTGATCAGTTCATTTGCGGTGACATTGTAGCTTTCCAACCGCAACGGATCGATGACCACTTCCACCATCTCTTCGCGATTGCCCGCAATGCCGGCTTCCAGCACCGCGTCCAGCGACTCCAGCTCATCCTGCAGATCTTTGGCAATGCGCGACATGGTGCGTTCGGGCACGGCGCCGGTCAGGTTCACGATGATGATCGGGAACTCGGAAAAGTTCAGCTCAGAAATGCTGTATTGCTCGGCACCATCTGGGAAATCGGCTTGCGCAGCATTCATTGCATCGCGAACATCAGCCATCGTCGCGGTCTTGTCCCAGCCGAACTCGAACTCCATCACAACATTGGCATAGTTTTCCGCCGCTGTTGCTGTCATCTGATCCAGACCGTCCAAGTCGGCCAGTTCGGTCTCCATCGGTTTGACCAGAAGGCTTTCGCTGTCCTCAGCCGAGATGCCGGGAAACTGAACCGACACAATAAGGGCAGGGATTTCGATATCAGGTTCGCCCTCTTTGGGCAGACCAACATAGGCAAATGTCCCCGCCAACAACGACAGAGCAATAAAGGCCAAGACCATGCGAGCCCGATCGGCGGCCCATGCGACAACTCCGGTCATTGCGTCGCCTCTTGATACGTTGCGGCGACGCGAACTCCCGCCGTGACAAAATCTTGACCCACAACGATCACATCCGCTTCGTCCGGCAATCCGCTTAACCACACACCTTGCGGCGTGTCGCGCAGCACGGCCACCGGCACAAACTCAACCAGACTGTCAGCACCAACAATACGGACACCCATTTTACCATCCGCATTCAGCGTAAGCGCCGATTGCGGCAGTAAATGCGCGGGCTCGCCTTGCGCTGCGATCAGAATCTCTGCGGTTTGACCGTCGCGGATTGCGAAATCTGGGTTAGGCACGTCTATTTCAACACGAAAGGTCCGGGTGGTTGGATCAGCCGAGCGGCTGAGGAAGGTGACACGCCCTTGCACGTCACTGCCCGAGACCAGTCGCGCTCCGGCTAGCGCATTCACCTCTACCCGATTGACCTCTGTCTCTGGAACGAAGCCGACCAGCTTGATCGGGTTTAACTGGATCACAGTCGCACATGAAGCGCCCGGTTGGAGCAAGCTGCCCAGTTCGGCCGTATCGCTTTCAAGCAAACCGGCAAAAGGGGCTTCGATGGTCAGTCGCTCAATCTCGGTTTCTGCGGAGGCAACAGCCGCAGCTGCCGCTTGAATGCCGGACTGTGCACTGTCCAATCCTGCGCGTGCTGATACGACGCCGGCCTCTGCGGCGCTCAGTGCGGCTTGGGTTGTTGCCACGCGGGTTTCCGAGGCAAAGCCGCCTTCAATCAATCGATTTGCGGCAGTGTTGTTGATGCGGGCCTCTTCCAGGCGCGCCTTAGCTTCAGTCAATCGCGCTTTTGCTTCAGGCACGCGTGCCTCAGCTTCGGTCAATCGCGCGCGCGCCTCAATCAGCATGGCTTCGCGTGTCCCGGGATCCAATTGGCATAGGACCTCTCCGGCTTCCACAAAACGGCCTTTGCGAAGCGGGTCTGACACCACAACGGCCGACGTCTCGGCCATGACGTTTACATCCCGCGCGGCTTCGGTCTCTCCGCGTAGAATCACGGCACTGTCAATAGTCGTCGCGCGCGACTGCAAGGCAACCACGCCAATAACGGGTTCAACGCTATCAGATGCTTCAGCGGCTTGGGCTGCGGCTGCGCTGGGTGGTTCTGCGGCGTTCTCTCCGCGCGCGAAGGCCACCAAAGCCTCGCGTTCGAAAACGGCCAAATAAAGAACTCCAGTCACCAAAACCGCGGTGAGAACCGGTATTACACGCATGCGAAAAGTCTTTCTTGCAGTCTTATGGTTTGCAAGCGCCGTTACTGGCGCCAGAGGGGTATGCGATTACATATAGGTCGCGTCCAGACTAAACTAACCAGTTTAGATTATTTTTTTTGCAGTTGCAGCGCAAGTGTCATGTCGAAACACCGCTCGGCGGCTCTTGGCTTGAGACTGCGCGCGCTGTATGAAGCGCCTCAACCCGCCTTTTTTGAGGCGGGGAATGGGGCGGATTATGTGTCTGAGGGCATCACAGAATGAGCGATACCGACAGCTTTATTGACGAAGTGACCGAAGAGGTCCGCAAGGATCAGCTCTATGCTTATCTGCGCCGCTATGGCTGGATCGCCGTTTTGGTGATCTTTGCAATTGTCGGGGGCACGGCGTTCAACGAATTCCGCCAGTCGCAAGAGCGCGGCCAGGCGCAGCAACTGGGTGACGCGTTGATCGCAGCCTTGGAAGAGCCTGATGCGGCCTCTCGCGCGGGGGCGTTGTCATCGGTCGAACCGCAATCGCCAGGCGGACAGGCTGTGCGCGACTTCTTGTTGGCAGCCGAAGAAATGGAAGCCGGACGGACGGAAGCAGCCGTGGCCACTCTTGACGCGCTCGCAGTCAATGGGGATGTGCCAGAGATCTACCGCAACATCGCCTCGTTTAAGTCGCTGACGCTGCAATCAGAAACGCTGTCGGTTGACGAACGGCGCTTGTCGTTTGAAAACCTTGCGAGCCCGGGCGCCCCTTTACGCCTTTTAGCCCAAGAGCAATTGGCCCTGATTGATATCCAAGAAGGCGATACCGAAGCGGCCATTGCGCGCCTGCGTGATCTTCTGTTGGACTCCGAGGCCACCACAGACTTGCAACAACGCGCGCGGCAGGCAATTGTGGCATTGGGTGGTGAGCTGGATCTGGCTCCCGGCCAACAGGGCTGAACCGGTATCGATTCAGGCGTGGAACATCGCCGATCGGAGCCGGACCAAAAAAGTGACGAACGGGACAAGACAGGCGTTAAGCAGATGACCGCATATTTCTCGACATCGCGCACGCGGTACGCGTTCGCCCTTT
>CAYODE010000116.1:0-11775 GCA_964402685.1 uncultured Aestuariivita sp.
GAGGGCGAAACAGGCTATCGCATCGCAAAAGACTTCATGAAAATGATCATGCCGTCTCACGCCAAGAACGTGAAACGATATGAAGACAGCCTGCCTTTGCTGGCGCGCTATCAGGTGGAAAGCTACCTGGCAGGCATGTTCAACCCGACGGTTCAGCTGAAGTCGGGCGGCTACATCGTGATCGGTGTGACAGAAGCCTTGGTCGCGATTGATGTGAACTCGGGACGGGCAACAAAAGAAGGTTCGATCGAAGAAACCGCGCTGAAGACCAATCTAGAAGCCGCCGAAGAGGTCGCGCGCCAACTGCGTCTGCGCGACTTGGCTGGTCTGATCGTGATCGACTTCATCGATATGGATGAGCGTAAGAACAACAACGCGGTTGAAAAACGTCTGAAAGACAAGCTGAAGACGGATCGTGCGCGAATTCAGGTCGGCCGCATTTCCGGTTTTGGTCTGTTGGAGATGTCCCGACAACGTCTGCGCCCGGGCATGTTGGAAGCGACAACGCAGCCTTGTCCGCATTGCCACGGAACGGGCTTGATCCGGTCCGATGACAGCATGGCCCTGACAATCCTGCGCCAGATTGAAGAAGAGGGCACACGCCGACGTTCCCGCGAAGTTCTTGTGAAGTGTCCGGTGGATATCGCCAACTTCTTGATGAACCAGAAACGCGAGCACATTGCACAGATTGAGGCCCGCTACGGATTGTCTGTCCGGATCGAAGGGGATGTGCATATGGTCAGCCCTGATTTCTCGATGGAGAAGTTGAAGACGGCGACGCGATCTATCGTTGCCGCCACCGCGCCAGTCGTCTCGGTGGACAGCTCAATCATGGACGAAGTTGATGCGGACGACGAGGCCGTCGTAGACGAGGCTGAAACGCGTGACGAGGAAGAGGGTGAAACAAAACCCAAGCGTCGTCGCCGCAGACGTCGTCGCGGACGTGGTCGCAAGGATAACCAGTCCGAGGATAATGGGTCAGAAGACGCGTCCTCGGATGATGAAACATCCGACGGCGAACCAGCAGAAAAGATCCTGGCAGAGGAGCCCGCAGAACCAGAGGCTTCAGAGGATACCCAGACTGACGCGCCTGAGGCCGAAGAAAAGCCCAAGAAGACGCGGAAACGTGGCGGTCGTGGGCGCAAGTCGGCGAAATCCGAAGAGCCATCGTCAGAACAGCAGGCGACCGTCGATGAAGCGCAAGCAGCAGACGCGCCAAATGACGCTGGCGATGCGACCGCCGATACACCGGAAGAGGCCGAGGAAAAGCCGAAAAAGACCCGCAAACGTGCCCCGCGGAAAACGAAGGCTCAGAAAGAAGCGGAACTGGCAGAAGCAGCCCAAGCAGATGCTAAAGCGGCTGAACAGCCAGCTGACACCTCAACGCCCGAAGAGGTATCGGCTCCAGCCGCTTCGGCAGTGGAACCGGAACCTACACCCTCCTCGGAACCCACTCCAGAACCAGTTGCCGAAGTTACGGTTGAAGACCCGCCCAAACCAAAACGCCGTGGCTGGTGGTCGTCTTAAACCTCCGATGCAAAGCAATCGGGTCGTCCCTAGGGGCGGCCCGAAAAGATTCCTAAATCTCGCTTAGCCCGCTTTCCGGATCAGATATGTCTGCATGTTGCCGTCATCGCTTTGATCCAGCAGTTCATGACCGGATTCGACGCAAAAATGCGGAACATCCACGATAGCAGCTGGATCATCTGCCAACACTCGTAGCGTTTGGCCCGGAGCCATTGACTTGAGACGCTTGCGCGCTTTCAAGACGGGCAGGGGGCACAGCAAACCGGTGGCATCTAATGTATCTGTGGCATCATTCATACTGCTGACTTAATCAAGAATCTTAGCAAGAGGAACGAGTTTTTCACCCGGATACTCTTACGTGTTTCAACCGGGCCACAAGGATGTGACCTTGCCAACGCGTGACGCCGCGCCGCAAATCCCATAGATGAAAGATATGTTCGGAATCGAGATCAATCTGATTGATGCAAGCTTGCTGCCTGCACTGCTCATCGCCCTGACCGCTGGGGTGATCAGTTTCCTGTCGCCCTGCGTCTTGCCAATCGTCCCACCGTACATTGCCTATATGAGCGGCGTGTCAATGAACGACATGCAAGGAGAGGCGGCAGCCCGGCGCAAAGCCACGTTGGCGGCTCTCTTTTTTGTACTGGGCTTGTCCACAGTCTTTTTGTTCTTGGGATTTACTGCGTCTGCCTTTGGACGATTTTTTCTGACCAATCAGGAAATCTTCGTGATGGCCGCCGGTGTAGTCATTATGATTTTCGGCGCGCATTTCATCGGGGTGTATCGCATTTCGATCCTTGACCGGGAAATGCGTGTTGACGCCGGGGACCAGGGCGGATCCGCCTTCGGGGCTTACGTCTTGGGTTTGGCTTTTGCCTTTGGCTGGACACCTTGCATTGGTCCAATCTTGGGTGCGATCTTGTCGCTTGCCGCGACGGAGGCCGATATGGTCCGTGGGACAGCTTTGCTGGCCACCTACGCGATTGGCCTGGGGTTGCCATTCCTTTTGGTCGCCGCTTTCTTTCCACGAATGCAAGGTCTTATGGGCTGGATGAAACGCCATATGGATCGCATCGAAAAAGTAATGGGTCTGTTGTTGTGGACCGTTGGCCTTTTGATGCTAACCGGCAAGTTCACGGACTTTTCATGGTGGCTTTTGGAGACGTTCCCGGGTCTTGCAGCCCTTGGATAGCGCCAGTCGCACTGCGCCTTAACCTTGCCAAACAAATCCTCTACTCTGCATCCCACTGATCGGGGTGGCAGACGAGTGAATACAGGCGTTCTAAAGAATGGATGACGCGCAAACTCAGGACGCGCAGCCCAAAACGGTGCGCAAGCGGCGGGTGCTCTACATACCTGGCTATGATCCCTTTCATCCGCGCCGATATCGCGAGCTCTATCGGTCAGAAAGCAAAGCGCAGGCCGAAATCTCAGGCTATGAGATTGGCCTGAAACCCAAAACTGACGAAGGGAGTCACGGTTGGCAGGTGGCCGCCAAGATGGAAGGTGACATCGTTCAAGCCGACATCGATGTCCTTGTCTGGTCAGACATCGTTCGGGATAGTATGGCCAATAGCATCCCGGCCACCTACGGCCAGTTGTTGCGCACGGCTTGGATTTACATTTCAACCGGATCTTTGCCCCGGCTGATGCGCATGCGCAAAGGACCGGTGATCGCCGCTCTCTACCCAGTTGTTGTGCTTCTCGCACAATTGGGCATCGCATTCCTGGTGTTTTCGGTGCTCAAGGGGAGCATAGAAGCTCTTGGCACAGGTTTGGTCGGCTTGATTGGTGGTGCAACCTGGTTGAAGTACCCGTTTGCCATACTGGGATGGGCCGTTGGTATTGCGGCGTTCGTCTATGTACTGCGATGGTTCAAAGCGCAGGACAACAAGCTTTTCGCCTATTACCTGATGCATGACTACGCGCATTCTGCGCAATTTCGTGGCGCGTATCCGCCGGAATTAGAGGACCGTCTGGCGCAGTTCGGAGATAGAATTGCAGACGCACTGTCTTCTGACGTGGACGAAGTCTTGGTTGTTGGTCATTCCTCGGGCGCGCATTTGGCAGTGTCCATCATGGCGGATTTGATCAGGGCTGGACGCATCCCTAAAGATGGCCCCGCACTGGGATTCCTGTCCTTGGGGCAAGTGGTGCCGATGGTCTCATTCCTTCCAGATGCGCATAGGCTTAGAGCAGACCTGAGGTACCTAAGTACCCGAGATGAGCTGGCCTGGATCGATGTGACGGCCCCCGGTGATGGCTGTTCCTTTGCCTTGTGCGATCCCGTTGCGGTGACCGGCGTGGCGCCAGAACACAAGAAATGGCCGCTTGTGATATCGGCCGCGTTCACCATCACGCTGTCAGAAAGCCGGTGGAAGGAATTGCGATGGCGGTTCTTCCGACTGCATTTCCAGTACCTTTGCGCATTTGATCAGGTCAGGGACTATGACTACTTCCGGATTACCGCCGGGCCGATGACATTGAGAGATCGCTTTGAGGGTCGTCCGCCATCGCAGTCAAGGATCGACGTGCCCGTTTCCAAATACACGTCAGTGGCCGCATGACGGCGATGCCGCCCAAACCGGACGCGCGTGCGGACCGTGTCTCGCTCTGGCAGTATGGCAAACTTTTTCGAAAAGACATTCTATCGGCGCAGCCCGAACGCCTTTATCGGGCGTGGATGGCCGAATTCAAAACGCCATTCTTTCGATCGTACTTGGTGAACCAACCGGATCTGATTGCGGCCATCCTGAAAGAACGACCGCAGGATTTCCCGAAATCGGACCGCATCAGTGAAGGGTTGCGTCCGTTGCTGGGTGACAGTGTTTTTCTCACCAACGGGCCACACTGGGAACGGCAACGCCGGATCATCGACCCGGCCTTTGAGGGCGGGAAACTCCGTCATTCTTTTGGCCCGATGTGGGATGCGGGTGAGGCGGCTTTAGAGCGATTATCGGTGCGGGTCGGCGAGCCGCTGGAGATCGAAGCCGAATCCAGCCATGTCGCGGCCGACGTGATCTTTCGAACGCTGTTTTCCATTCCGATCGAACATGAGATCGCTAGGGAAGTTTTCGACCTCTTTCGGGAGTATCAACGCAGTCAGCCGATTTTGAACCTGGCAGCGTTTCTCCCGCTGCCAAAATGGATGCCTCGTCCACACAAACGAAGCACCCGAACTTCTGCGCGCGATATCCGCGCTCTGATCACCAGTCTAATCGAAGACCGAGCGAGGGAAATCAAGGACGGCACAGCTCCGGATGATCTGGCCACGCGGATCATGACAACGGCAGATCCGGAAACCGGTGACACGTTCGACACGGCCGAGATGGTCGATCAGGTGGCGATTTTCTTTCTGGCAGGGCATGAAACCAGCGCCTCCGCCTTGGGATGGGCCTTGTACCTGATGGCGCTTTACCCCGAGTGGCAAGACAAGCTGGCGCATGAAGCCGCTGTTCTGAACGATATGCCCCGCGACTTTGCAGTCACGTCCCGTCTGAAACTGTCGCGAGATGTGTTTCGGGAGGCATTGCGCCTTTATCCACCCGTACCGATGATGGTGCGTGAAACGACCTGTCCGGAAAGTTTCCGTAGCCGAGACATCAAACCCGGCTCTCAAATGATACTCAGTCCGTGGCACCTGCATCGCCATGCGCGTCTTTGGGATAATCCGGACGGTTTCGATCCCGAACGTTGGAACACCGAAAATGGAAAAACCTGCATGCGGGAGGCGTATATGCCTTTCTCCACAGGCGCGCGCGTGTGCCCGGGGGCGGGATTTGCCATGGCCGAGGGGCCGCTCTTGCTCTCCATGATCCTCAATCGATTTGTGCTCGAACGCTTAGAAGGCCACGATCCAATTCCGGTTGCCCATTTGACTGTCCGCTCAAAAGACGGAATCTGGCTTCGTTTGCGCCCGCGTTAGCGCCAACGGCCCTACCAATTGCAAATCGTTTGATTTATCCAACGCCCAACGCGACAAAACGACGAATGAGGGGCTCCATGCCAGCAGATTTGACCACCGCAATGACCGATCGTATCGCCTTGGGCGCAGGGTTTATCGCAGCACTGGATCAAAGCGGTGGATCAACACCCAAAGCACTGAGCCTTTATGGGGTGGAGCCCTCGGATTACGATGGCGACGAGGCCATGTTTGCCGAGGTGCAGGCCATGCGCGCGCGCATTATGCAGGCGCCCGAATTCACAAGCGCCAAGGTCATCGGTGCCATCCTGTTTGAACGCACAATGGGCGAGGTCGTCGGTGGCAAGCCTGTCCCTGCCTTTATGTGGGAGGAACGCGGTGTTGTTCCGTTCTTGAAGGTCGACAAGGGTCTTGCGGATGAAGAAAACGGCGTGCAGCTGATGAAAGACATCCCCGATCTTGATGCGGTTTTAACCAAGGCCAAGGCAGCGAGTATCTTCGGGACAAAAATGCGCTCGGTGATCCATGAAGCAAATGCTGAAGGCATCAAAGCCATCGTCGCGCAGCAATTCCAGATCGGCAATCGGATCCGTGCGGCTGGCCTGGTGCCGATCATCGAACCCGAGGTGAACATTCACTCAGCGACCAAAGCCGAGGCAGAAGCGATGCTGCGCGACGAATTGGATGCGCATATTGATGCCTTGGACGGAGCCGCACCAATCATGCTGAAACTGACCATTCCAAGCGAGGCAGGTCTTTACACAAGCCTTCAGGATAAGGTGCTGCGCGTTGTTGCGCTGTCTGGCGGATACACGACAGATGATGCCTGTGCGAAACTTAGCCAGAACCCGGGCATGATCGCCAGCTTCTCACGCGCGCTGACCGAAGGGCTGAGCAAGCAGATGAGTGATGAGGCGTTTGACGCAGCTCTGGGTGCGAATATCGACAAGATTTATCAAGCGTCGGTCTAACAGCTGCTCTGGGCTGCGACCTTTGATCTACTGATCTCTGTACCAAGCCAAAACAAACAAGCGTATGGCCGAAGCCAAACCCATATCCATTCCACGGTCGGCATCAATTTCGGCTGCGAGTTGATTGATTGGTTTGTTTTGGCTTTCGGCAATCTCTCGAAATGCGGTCCAAAACGGCTCTTCCAAAGACACACTGGTGCGGTGCCCTTTGAGCGTCAGTGATCTTTTGATAGGCCGGCCGCTCATTCCTGTTTCTTGCCGTCCAGGTAGCGTTCGGTTTTGTCGTGTTGCGCCTCTCTCAACGTTTTTTCTGCCTTGCTGAGGCCAAACACGATTGCATTTTCGTCAGCACGGGCCTTTTTGGCGGCCCGTGCTTTTTGTTTCCGGTACCGGTTTAGGTTGACCGGTTTGCTCATTTCGGTCCGATCATGTTTTCCGGACGCACGACGCGGTCAAAGGTCTCTTCATCCACAAACCCAAGCTTGATGGCTTCTTCCTTCAGCGTCGTTCCGTTTTTATGCGCCGTCTTCGCAACTGTCGTTGCGTTGTCATAACCAATCTCAGGCGCCAGTGCGGTCACCAGCATCAGCGATTCGCGCATCAGTTTGTCGATCCGCGTGTCGTCTGCCCGCAACCCATCGACGAGGTTGTCGGTGAATGCTACAGATGCGTCGCCTAAAAGCTGCATGGATTGCAATACGTTATAGGCCATCATGGGCTTATAAACATTCAGTTCGAAATGCCCTTGCGACCCAGCAAACCCGACGGCTGCGTCATTGCCCATGACATGCGCACAGACTTGGGTCAGCGCCTCACACTGGGTCGGGTTTACTTTACCCGGCATGATCGAAGACCCAGGTTCGTTTTCCGGCAGGATCAATTCACCCAATCCGCAGCGGGGACCCGAGCCCAGCAGGCGAATGTCATTGGCGATTTTGAACAGCGAGGCGGCAACGGTTTTCAACGCGCCCGAAATCTCCACCATTGCGTCATGCGCGGCCAGTGCCTCGAACTTGTTTGGCGCGGTCACAAAGGGCAGGCCGGTGATGTCCGCCATATGACCAGCAACCGCTTCAGCCCACCCTTGGCGCGTATTCAATCCCGTACCCACAGCTGTGCCGCCCTGGGCCAGCTCATAAATTCGACCCAAGGCGCCTTTGACCCGCGCGATGCCCATGGCAACCTGATGCGCATAGCCGGAGAATTCCTGGCTCAGTGTAAGAGGCGTTGCGTCCTGGGTATGCGTACGACCGATCTTGATGATGCCGTCGAACGCTTTCACCTTTTCTTCAAGCGCGGCATGCAGCTTTTCCAACCCGGGCAACAACACATCATGTGCCGTCATCGCGCTGGCGATATGCATTGCGGTTGGGAAAGTATCGTTCGATGACTGGCCCATGTTGCAGTGATCGTTGGGATGTACGGGGTCTTTGCTGCCCAGTGTGCCGCCAAGGATTTCAATCGCGCGGTTCGCAATCACCTCATTGGCGTTCATGTTTGATTGGGTTCCAGATCCCGTTTGCCAGACGACCAAAGGGAAGTTGTCATCGAATTTCCCTGCAACAACCTCGCTTGCCGCTTGGACAATTGCATCCGCCAAGGTCGCATCCAATGTGCCCTGCGCTTTGTTCTGCATCGCACAAGCCTGTTTGATCACACCCAGCGCGCGCACAATTGCGACAGGTTGTTTTTCCCAACCGATGGGAAAATTCATAATGGATCGCTGCGTCTGCGCGCCCCAATACTTGTCAGCTGGAACGTCGAGTGGGCCAAAGCTGTCGGTTTCAGTGCGGGTCTGGGACATAAGGTGCTCCGTCTGTATACAATTGCATGCCGTCTAGCGCTCGAAGAGGAGGCATTCAACTGGCCAGTTGCGCGCAGTTTGCACTTTCTCAACTTAAGCGCAAAGCTGAACACAGCCCTCCGAACGAATTGACCCCTTCGTGAACAATGACAGCAACCAAAGGCTTTAACTGCTTGGCATCCCAGCCTATCTTATGTCTGCGCCATATGGAGGTTTTGTCGTGTCCCAAACAGCTCAAGTGCCGATGTGGGTGATCCGTTTCGGACTGTTTATGTCGACGTGGCTTTTCCTCGTCGGCGCAGCTTTGGCCAAAAGTCCTATTCTTGAAGCTTTTGAGGGCGTCTATTCCGGATCTGCGCAGATCGTAACGTCCAGTGGCGAGACTGCGAACCGCGACATGAGCGTCGAGATAGCAGAGACGAAATCAGGTTTCACCGTTGCCTGGTCCACAACATCCGTTCGCGCAGACGGCAGCATCAACGAAAAAGACTACATGATCGAATTTGTTCCCAGTGAGCGTGATGGCGTGTTCGCGGCCGCAATGGAACGGAATGTGTTCGGACATGAGGTGCAGCTTGACCCCATGAAAGGGGAGCCGTTCGTCTGGGCCCGTATTCAGAACGGCACGCTTTCCGTCTTTTCGTTGTTCGTCGATGAAGCTGGCGACTACGAATTGCAGCAGTTTGATCGCAGTCTGGCGGAAGGTGGTCTGCAACTAGAGTTCAAAGCTGTGAGGAACGGTGAGACTGCTCGGACGGTCAGCACCTTCCTGGCCAAAGAATAGCTACTTTCTGAAACGATCCAGCGACACGATTTCTGCGTCGGCATGAGGCTCGGCATCAGGCGTGTCATCGTCGGTTGACGGTCCATTCCCTGGATCTGGATCATCCCCACCGTCTTCTTCGTCTTCACCCGTCTCAAAGCGCAACCCGAACTCGACAGAGGGATCGACGAACGTTTTGATCGCATCGTACGGAATGTAAAGCGGTTCCGGCTGGTCGCCGAAATTCAATGTCACCGCAAACCCGTCATCGCCAACATCCAGATTTTCGTACCAGTGCTGCATGACCACTGTCATATCCGACGGGTAGCGGTCCCGCAGCCAATCGGCAATGTCGACACCCTCATGTGTCGTATCGAATGTTATGAAAAAGTGGTGTGCACCGGGCAATCCGTGTTCAGACACATCCTCTAGCACAGTTTTAATGAGACCGCGCATTGCGCGGTGCATCAGGTTTCCGTAGTCAATACTGCGCGTCATGGATGTGTCACTCACGTTTGCAACCACTTTATTGGATTCGTGAGGAAACAAAAGGGCACTCTGAACGCTATGCGCATTTGCGTCTTAAGTGGGATCAAGGGCGTCAATTTCATAGCCATCCAAGTCCGATACCGGACACGGCGCAAAGCGCCAGAACCTGTGGCAGGGACAGTTTCACCCAGAGCAATGCGATCGCCGCCATCGCAAACAAAAGCAACGCAATCGGATCCAGACTGCCGGGCTCGGGCAAAGCAAGACCAGGCAGCGCATCCGGAGCAGAGTGCATGCGCGCAAAAAACACGTTCAGTGCAAACCATACCGACAAATTGAGGATGACGCCGACCACCGCGGCGGTAATGGCATGCAGTGCACCCTGTAGTCTTGGTGCATTGGCTAGCCGCTCGATATGGGGCGCAGCTGCAAAGATGAACAAGAAGCATGGCATGAACGTGGCCCAAAGCGCCACGCCGGCAGACGCAAGTGCCAACGGGACACCGCCAGAGGCGTATCCCGTCAGCATCGCAACGAATTGCGTCACAAGGATCAGGGGCCCGGGCGTTGTTTCTGCCAAACCCAGAGCGTCGATCATTTGCGCGGTCGTGACCCAACCGAAATCACTTACGACGGTTTGGGTCATGTACGCCAAAAGGGCATAAGCACCGCCAAAACTGATCGTTGCCAACCAGGCAAAAAACCAACCGATCTGTGCAAGAATTGCGAGGTCTAACGCCGTGAGAAGCACCAAGGGCAGAAGCCACAAAGCGGCCCATGTCACGACTGTTTTGAAAGTATTGCCCCAAT
This sequence comes from uncultured Aestuariivita sp., assembly GCA_964402685.1. Taxonomy (GTDB): domain Bacteria; phylum Pseudomonadota; class Alphaproteobacteria; order Rhodobacterales; family Rhodobacteraceae; genus Aestuariivita. Next base: position 10,287 of record CAYODE010000116.1, read on the forward strand.
GCACGTCCGCGCTTGGCAACTCTGTTGGTGCGGTTTTCGACATCATAAATCCAAACAGGGCTGCCGCGACCAGCAAAATGGGAAAAGGTGTTCCAAATACAAAAATCGCTGCAAAGGCTATCCCCGCGATGATCCAATCTTGCCACCCTTTCAATGCACGTTTGGAGAGACCTCGCAGCGCCTGAATGACAATGGCAACGACAGCGCCCTTCACTCCAAGGAACGCCGCATCAACAAGTGGGACATCTCCCCAAGTCACGTAAACCAGCAGCAAAGCGGCGATGACTACCGCACCTGGCAACACAAACAACGACCCGGCGACAAGACCTCCGGCGACGCCCTTTAGACGCCAGCCGGAATACGTGGCCAGTTGCATGGCTTCTGGTCCGGGCAGGAGCATGCACAGCGACAAGGCGCGTAAATAGGCTTCTTCGCTCAACCATCCCCGCTCCTCCACCAATTCGCGGTGCATAAGGCTGATCTGAGCGGCGGGCCCGCCGAAAGACAGAAACCCGATACGACTAAAGACACGGACCAGTTCCAACATATTGGGCGTCTCTGTCATGTCGCAGCCTCGGTTCGAGGTTGGCAGTGGGGGTTCAATTCGCGAGTCCATTGATAAAGCGCATCGAAGAAAATCAAGCTGGCTTCAAGCAGTTCCAGATCATTTTGAAACCTACGTGACAAACCCTCGATGATCGCGGAAAGGCCCTGCGCTTCGGGTACTTCCACACTGCAACTTTGATGAACGGCGCCAATGATCCGCACGAATTGCGTCATTGCCTCCGCCTGAAATTCAAACTGCGCCGTGAATTGAGCGAGTGTTACGCAGTGCAAAGATGTAGCCCCGTACTTTTCAGAAACCGAAGGAACCTCTGTGGCCTCTACAAAAAGAAACGTTGCCGCCGGATCAATGAAGCGGCGAACGAACCAAGCGCAGGCAAGGGTCGCGATGTCCGGACGCTCCGCGCTGACCCATTGGCTGGCAGGTATGTCAGGGGGCAGGGTGGTTAAGGCGATCCTCGGTAGGCCTGCCTTTTTCCAGCCGACGTTTCCGGTGTCTAAGGCGCGCGCGGATACCCCATGCGCGCGCAATATCGCCGCGGCTCCTTGGCTTAGTTTTAGACCTTTTTGGCAAATGGTCAGCACCACTTGTCCTCTCAAAACACTGGCAAGTGAGGCTATGTCAGTATGCGGCCATCGACGCGCACCGGGAATCACATAGGGATCTGCGGCCACGTCTTGGTCGATCGATACGTCTATCAAGACAGGCGCATCTGGCGTGCCCAAAAGATCGGCAAGGGTATTGGGGGAGACGGAGTTTAGGTTGGTCATGGCATAGACATCCTTGGATACAACAAAAGGATGCGAGCTTGGGCCATGGCCTGATGGGGTGATCGCGTACCCCTGATGACAGAGGTGCCACATCGCGGGTCGGTCGTCAATTCAAGGAGGTGGAAGTGCAGGCTTCTGTTGCCAGGTGCCTGCG
>CAYODE010000117.1:0-11599 GCA_964402685.1 uncultured Aestuariivita sp.
GCCCAGCGGGTGGCCCATGGCGATCGATCCGCCGTTCACGTTCACCAGTTCCGGATCCACGTCAAAGGCTTGCTGGAAGCGCAGAACGACCGATGCGAACGCCTCGTTCACCTCGAAGAGATCGATGTCGCCGATGGACATTCCGGTTTCGGCGAGGATCTTTTCGGTGACTGGCACCGGACCGGTCAGCATGATGGTCGGATCTGTACCGATTTTTGCCGTTGCCTTGATGCGCGCGCGGGGTTTCAGACCGTATTGTTCGCCGAATTCTTTGTTGCCGATCAGCACCGCGGCGGCACCGTCCACAATACCCGAAGAGTTGCCGGCGTGGTGAATGTGATCAACCTTCTCCAGTTCGGGGTACTTCATGAGTGCGACTTTGTCGAAGCCGGGCATTTGTTCACCCATCATCTGGAAGGCGGGATTGAGCGAACCAAGCGATTGCATGTCGGTGCCAGGACGCATGTATTCATCGTGATCGAGGATCGGAATACCGTTCTGATCTTTGATGGTGATGACCGATTTTTCGAACCGGTTTTCATCCCAAGCTTGTTTTGCGCGACGCTGAGATTCCATGGCCAGCGCATCCGCTTGATCACGAGAGAAGCCGTATTTGGTCGCGATGATATCGGCCGAGATGCCTTGCGGCACGAAGTAGGTTTCCATTGCGATGGACGGATCGGCAGCAATGGCTGCGCCGTCCGAGCCCATGGCCACACGACCCATCATCTCAACACCGCCGGCGATATAGGCATCGCCTGCGCCACCTTTGACTTGGTTCGCCGCGAGATTCACTGCTTCCATGCCGGACGCGCAGAATCGGTTGATGGCAAGACCGGGGATCGATTCATCGAGGTCGGATGCGAGAACAGCCGAGCGCGCCAAGCACCCACCTTGTTCCATCACTTGGGTCACGTTGCCCCAAATCACGTCTTCGACCGCGTGGCCATCGAGATTGTTGCGTTCTTTGACAGCGTTGAGCGTCTCGGCGCTTAACCGCAGCGAGGTCACTTCGTGCAGTGCACCATCCTTGCGTCCTTTCCCGCGCGGTGTGCGCAGAGCGTCATAGATATAGGCGTCGGTCATTCTCGATCTCCTTCTCAGGCGCGGTCAGCAGGGCTGCCGGGCATCAAGTCATAGGGGGCTTTCCAGCCTGGTTGTTCTGAAAGACGCGTCAGCCACGCGTCGATATTGGACCATTCCGTACGGTCAAACCCGAATGGTTCGGGGTAGTAGAGATATCCGCAGCACGATAGATCGGCGTTCGAGACACTGTCGCCCACGATCCAATCGCGCCCGGCCAGGTGAGTGTCGAGCACCGTGTAAGCTGCCTTAAGTCGACCTTGATTGAACGCGATGACGTCTTGCGGTCGTTTGTCTTCGGGTAGGAAATTCATCAAGAACCGGGTCACACCCGCCATCGAGCTGAGTTTGTGATTGTCCCACAAGACCCAGCGGAAGATGTCGTAGTTTTCCTCGCGGGTGCTTCCACCGAATTTGCCGGAGGTTTCCGTGACATATGCTTGGATTGCCCCGGATTGGCTTGTGTGGAAGTCACCGTCCACAAGAACCGGGGCTTCACCCATCTCATTGACGTTACTGCGATATTCCGGTGTGCGCGTCTCGCCACCGAAGAAATCCACGTAAACAGGCTCCCAGTCCAAGCCTGAGAGTTGCAGGGCAAGCGCTGCCTTGTAGGAATTTCCTGATTCACCGAAGCAATAGAGTTTGATGGTCATGTGAACGCCCCTCCCGTGGCGTGGGTTTCAGAGCGATCTAGCAATCAGTTCTTTCATGATCTCGTTGGTGCCGCCATAGATGCGTTGCACCCGCGCATCGGCCCACATTTCAGCAACAGCGTATTCCTGCATGAAGCCGTAACCGCCATGAAGCTGAACACACTCGTCGAGCACTTCGCCTTGCGTGTCAGTGAGCCAGTATTTGGCCATCGACGCCTTGTCCGAGGTCAGCTCGCCCCGCATGTGTTCAGAAATGCACTGATCCAGGAACGCACGCGCCACAGCAGTTTTGGTTTTGCATTCAGCCAGTTTGAAGCGGGTGTTCTGAAATTGGGTCAACGGACCGCCAAACGCCTCGCGCTCTTTGCAATAGGCGATTGTGCGTTCCACCGCGCCTTCCATTGCGCCAACCGCGCCACAGGCAATCGCCAGACGCTCCTGGGGCAACTGCTCCATCATCTGGTAAAACCCGCGACCTTCCTCACCGCCCAGAATGTTCTCTGGTGGGATCTCGATATTGTCGAAGAACAGCTCGGACGTATCAGCCGCGTGCAGACCAACCTTTTCCAGGTTGCGTCCGCGTTGGAAGCCTTCGGCCCCGTCGGTTTCCAGAACCACCAGAGAGACACCTTTCGAACCCTCGCTCGGGTTTGTCTTGGCAGCCACGATGATCAGATTAGCGTGTTGACCGTTCGAGATGAACGTCTTCTGGCCAGACAAACGATAGGCATTGCCGTCTTTGATGGCCTTGGTCTTGATGCGCTGTACATCAGATCCCGTGGACGGCTCGGTCATTGCCAGAGCGCCCACCATCTCGCCCGAGATGAGCTGAGGCAGCCAAAGTTTCTTTTGCTCTTCTGTGCCGTATTCGAGGATGTAGTGGGACACGATGGGTCCATGGATCGGGTAGCCCCAGGACGCAATGTTGGCGCGGCAGCTTTCGATCATGATCGCGGCTTCATGGCCAAAATCGCCACCAACGCCACCATACTCTTCGGGGATCGAGGGGCAGAGCAGGCCCAGCTCGCCCGCCTGTTGCCAGATCTCGCGATCCATCTCGCCTTGCTTGCGCCATTTCTCGAACTTGGGCGACCACTCGTTGTCGATGAACTGTCCGGCCATGTCTGACAGCATCCGATGCTCATCAGTCATCCAGGATGAATTGGCAGAAAAGAAATCTTTCATTGTGTCCTCCCTCGCAGTTTTTATTAGCGCTTGCGCTCATCCAGTTCGGCGTTGAACAGCCGCATGCGGTGGCGCAGGTTTTCGTCGTTGGTCACGCTGTCGAAATGTTCAAACAAGAACGAAAGCGCTTCGCCCTCATCAAGTCCGGCCTCTGATGCAAAACGTTTCAACCTGCGATAGCCGTCTTCGGTCATGGCGACATTGAAACGGCGGGTCATGCGAAAACGCTTCGGCATGGAAGGCTCCGGTCAGATGGAAGGGCAGGGTGGGCATTGCTGCCCACCGCTTGATTTAGAAGTTGGCGGCGTCCAAAGCCATCACCGTGTCCGCGCCCGATTGGATGCGTGACAAGTGCAATGCAGTCGCTGGAAGTTGACGCGCCATGTAGTAGCGACCTGTAGCCAGTTTGGTCTCATAGAACTCTGCGTCTGACGTACCAGACGCCAGCGCATCCTTGGCTGCTTTGCCCATCTTCGCCCACATCAGACCCAGGCAGACCTGACCGAACATGTGCATGAAGTCATACGAACCGGCCAAGGCATTGTTGGGGTTCTTCATGCCGTTTTGCATGAAGTACATGCCCGCAGCTTGCAGATCCTTGGACGCGGCCTTCAGCGGTTCCAGGAACTCCGCATCATAGGCGTCGTCTTGCCCAGCGTTGTCCTTGATGAAGCTCTTCACCAGATCGAAGAAGGCCATTACATGCTTGCCGCCGTCTTGTGCCAGTTTGCGTCCAACCAGATCCAACGCCTGAATGCCGTTTGCGCCTTCATAAATCATCGCGATCCGGGCATCCCGTGTGTATTGGGACATGCCCCACTCTTCGATATAGCCGTGACCGCCGTAGACCTGCTGCGCCTTGATGGTGTTGTCATAACCGACATCGGTCAAAAAGCCTTTGATGACGGGTGTGAGCAGAGACACAAGGCCATCGGCATCCTTGTCTCCTGAGCGATGTGCGGCATCGATCATGGTCGCACCCCAAAGGATGAAAGCGCGTGCGCCCTCGGCAAAGGATTTCTGGTCCATCAAAGACCGACGAATGTCTGGATGCACAATCAACGGATCGGCTGGACCGTCAGGGTTTTTTGTACCCGTCACATCACGGCCCTGAAGACGGTCCTTCGCGTATTCCAGCGCGTTCTGATAGGCCACTTCGGCTTGGGAGAGGCCTTGCATCCCCACACCAAGACGCGCTTCGTTCATCATGGTGAACATCGCGCGCATGCCTTTATGCTCTTCGCCGATCAGATAGCCGGTTGCCCCATCGTAGTTCATCACGCAGGTGGAGTTGCCGTGGATGCCCATCTTTTCTTCGATATTACCGACCGCAACGCCGTTCCGCGCACCGACAGAGCCATCTTCATTCACCAGGAATTTCGGAACGATGAAGAGCGAAACACCCTTGATGCCCTCTGGACCGCCAACGATCTTGGCCAGCACCAGGTGGATAATGTTTTCGGACATGTCGTGTTCACCGGCCGAGATAAAGATCTTTTGTCCGGAGATTTTGTATGTTCCGTCCGCTTGAGGCTCGGCCTTGGTCCGCATTAGGCCCAGATCGGTGCCGCAATGTGGCTCCGTCAGGTTCATGGTTCCGGTCCACTCACAGCTGACCATTTTGGGCAGATAAGTTTCTTTCTGCGCCTGCGTGCCGTGGGCAAGGATCGCGGAGGCCGCACCGTGTGTAAGGCCTTGATACATAGTAAAGGCCATGTTGGCCGACGAAAACATCTCGCCCACGGCCGATCCCATCACAACGGGCATGTTCTGCCCGCCGAATTCTTCGGGCATGTCGAGGCCAGTCCATCCGCCTTCTTTGACTTGCTCAAACGCGTCTTTGAAACCCGTTGGCGTGTACACAACCCCATTTTCCAACCGGCAGCCTTCTTTGTCGCCAACGACGTTCAGTGGGGCCAGAACTTCAGAGGTCAGCTTGCCTGCCTCTTCCAGGATGGCAGATGTGAAATCTGCTTCCAGTTCGTCATATCCGGGGATGTCGGATTGGCTGACGTTCAGCACATCATGCAAAACAAACTGAAGGTCTTTTGTGGGTGGGGTATAGCTGGGCATGTCTCTCTCCCTGGGGTCGGCTTCTTTGGTTAAGCTGCCAGATTATTCGGCAGCTTTCTTTGGCTGACTCAGCGAGGTGATCATCTTTTCCCCCCACTTGAGTTGTTCCTTCAGATCGTCGATCGCTTCGTTCAATTCATCACGCTGGGATTCCATATCTGCCAAGCGTGCGCGGGCGACGTCGTATGTGCGCGAAAGCTGCGTCAGTTGCTGATCCCCCATGTGATACAGGTCCAACAACTGGCGGATTTCTTCCAGTGAGAACCCAAAGCGCTTACCGCGCAGGATCAGCTTGAGACGCGCACGGTCCCGTTTGGTGAAAAGGCGTTTTTGTCCTTCACGAATAGGAAATAAAAGCTCTTTGGCTTCATAAAACCGCAGCGTGCGTGGGGTCACCTCGTAGGCGTCGCACATCTCGCGAATTGTCATTACTTCTTCATTCATACTCTAAATCTCCGTCATTCGGCGATGACGTTTAGGTGCGAAGGTTCGAGTTGATTTACAACATGCAGATGACGTTGACGTAAGTTGGACGTCACGTCACATCTGGGTTGACGTAACTTCCTTTAACGTCACCCTGCGTCACGCGACATTTTGTTGTCCGGCCAAAGCGGCCTGATCCTTTGAGAAGGTAAGGAATACCTGACCGCGGAGTTATCAATGAACCGCGCGTTTGCGAATTTGTCGGGCAGAGACAGCAGGATTCGTTGCGGTTCCTCCGCCGGATTAACTTAGGCCGGCCGCCGTCTGATCGCGCAGTTCTTGCAGGGCGTCCATGGCTTCCTGAAGCTGTTTTTGTTGCTCTTCAAGCTCGACCATTTGACGGTCCGCCATTTCTACAAATGCGCGCATCTGAGGCTCGGTGCCTTCGTTTTCATAAATCAACAACCACTGGCGGATGTCTTCCAGTTGAAAGCCGAACTTCCGACCGCGTAGAATGAGGACCATTCGGGCTTGTTCACGGGGGCCGTAGAAACGTGCACGACCTTCGCGATCGGGCTGCAACAGCTCGATATACTCATAGTATCGTAAAGTGCGCGGCGTCACATCGAACTTTGCGCACATTTCTTTGAACGCCAGACGGTTGTCGGACATGCGGCCTCTCCTCACATCAACCGTATGCCTCTGCGAGAAGGAGTTCAACAGGCGGGCTTGCTCTTTGGGCAGGCAGGAGAACATAAAGGGTCACGCAGACCGCCAAGAGGAAGTTCTACCCATGGTTGACAAAGCCAAATTCGCCCGTCAGTTCATCGAGGCGATCCCCCATTCTCGCGCATTGGGCATGCGGTTGACGGACATAGGCGACGGCACTGCTGAAATCACTATGGATTATGACACGCGGTTCGTGGGCGATCCAAAAACCGGCGTCATCCACGGGGGTGCTGTCTCGGCCTTAATGGACACGTGTTGCGGGGCTGCCGTCATGAGCCATCCCGAAGCTCCAGCGGGAACAGCGACGATTGATCTGCGGATAGACTACATGCGCGCGGCAACTCCGGGTCAGGCGATCACGACACGCGCGACCTGCTATCACATCACACGGTCCGTCGCTTTTGTGCGCGCCATTGCAGTCGATGACGACACTGAAAAGCCGGTTGCCTCGGCGTCGGGCGCGTTCACCGTAGAGGGACGCTGAGATGAAACGCGTGAAGCCCGAACCCGTTCAAGTCGTGAAGCAACGCCGCGACGCTGCGCTTAACGCTTTGGTCGACGGCGTGCCCTATATCAAATACTTGGGGGTTCAATTTGACCGACGCGGCGACGAATTGACCGCCGTTTTGCCCTTTGATGAAAAGTTGATCGGAAATCCTTTACTGCCAGCCATTCATGGCGGCGTGACGGCAGCGTTCTTGGAAATCACGTCGGTCATCACGCTGAGCTGGGCCTTTCTTTGGGAGGACATCGAAAGCGGTGCGATTGATCCCGATAACATGGCCGCGGGAAATCTGCCGCGGTTGCCAAAAACTATCGACTTTACCGTTGATTACCTGCGTTCAGGTCTTCCCAGAGATGCGTATGCGCGTGCCATCGTGTCCCGGTCCGGGCGGCGTTATGCGTCGGTACATGTTGAAGGGTGGCAAGATCATCGCGACAAGAAGTTCGCACAGGCAACAGGGCATTTCCTGATGCCACGGGACAAAAGCTAAGATGAGAACTGCCACCGGGGCCGGGCAAGGACCGCTCACCCATGGTCGGGTTTTAAAAATTGCTCTTCCGATCGTAATCTCTAACGCGACTGTACCCATATTGGGCGCCGTCGACACGGGTGTCGTGGGACAGCTTGGCGAAGCTGCGCCCATTGGAGCAGTCGGGCTTGGTGCAATCATTCTGACATCCGTCTACTGGATGTTCGGATTTTTGCGGATGGGTACGGTTGGGCTGACCTCGCAGGCTTTGGGCGCAGAGGATGAAGCTGAAGTCGCAGCGTTGCTAACGCGCGTCTTGATTGCGGGCCTCGGATTTGGCGCAGTACTGATCCTGCTTCAATTGCCGGTGTTTGCTTTGGCGCTTGCGATCGCGCCCGGGAGTGCCGAGGTGGAAAGCCTTGCTGGCGATTACATGGCCATTCGGATCTGGTCCGCGCCCGCCGCTATTGCGATCTACGGCATCACAGGGTGGCTGATAGCGCAAGAGCGCACCCATGCCGTTTTGGTCATCCAGATCTGGATGAATGGGCTCAATATTCTGTTGGATCTGTGGTTCGTGCTTGGTCTCGGGTGGGGGGTGGAAGGCGTGGCCTTTGCAACCTTCCTGGCAGAGTGGTCCGGCGCGGCGCTGGGGTTGTGGTTGTGTCGAGGTGTGTTTTCTCATCCGCGCTGGCGGGATTGGACTCGCGTCTTCGATGTTGCACGGCTCAAGACGATGGTGTCGGTCAACACCGATATCCTGATCCGGTCGCTGTTGTTGCAGATCATCTTCACGTCCTTCCTTTTTCTTGGTGCCAATTTCGGGGATGTGACGCTGGCTGCAAATCAGGTGCTGCTCCAGTTCTTGTACATCACGGCCTATGCGCTGGACGGGTTTGCCTTTGCTGCGGAGGCTTTGGTGGGACAAGCCCTGGGCGCGAAGCGGGTCCGCGATCTGAGGCGTAGTGCGGTTTTGACGACCGGCTGGGGAGTGGTCATTGTCATCGGGCTGATGATTGCCTTTGCTTTTGGTGGCGGATGGCTGATCGATGTGATGGCGAAGTCGACGGACGTGCAGGCCGAGGCGCGGATCTATCTGATCTGGATGGTCGTCGCGCCTATCCTTGGCGTTTGGGCATGGATGTTCGATGGGATTTTCATCGGGGCCACCCAGACCCGCGATATGCGCAACATGATGGCGATCAGTTTTGTGATCTACTGGGTCGCGGTGCTTGCGTTCATCCCTTTGCTTGGCAATCACGGGCTTTGGATGGCGCTGATCATTTCCTTTGTCGCGCGCGGTATCACATTGGGTTTGCGGTACCCAAGGATCGAAGCGCGGGCAGTCGCCTGACGCGGTCTCAGACCAGCTGCAGAACGTTTTCCGGTGGGCGGCCAAGGATGGCTTGATTATCTTTGATCGCCACGGGGCGCTCGATCAGTTTTGGGTGAACGGCCATGGCTTGAAGCAACACCGCGTCGTCGTCGGATTTGCTCAATCCAGCCGCTTTGAATTCTGGCTCTTTTGGACGCATCATGTCGATGACTGGCGGCTGGCCCAATGCGGCGTGCACGGACTCCAGCTCCGCCAGCGTTGGTGCGTCTTCAAGATAACGTCGAACGGTAATGTCCGCGCCCGCGTCTTGCAAAAGCGTCAGCGCTTGTCGCGATTTGGAACACCGGGGGTTGTGCCAAAGAGTAATCATAGCCAGTCCTTTTTCTGTGTGCCCGATGCTTCCGCCACAGAAGAAAACCCGTCGCGTTCCAATAGTCCATCGAGCCCGCGCGCAATGTCGCTGACAAGAGAAAGGCCGCCATACACGAGCGCCGTGTAAAGTTGCACAGCCGATGCGCCAGCACGGATTTTGTCATAGGCTTGTTGAGCTGATCCAACCCCGCCGACGCCGATCAGCGGTATGTCGGTGAGCGTGGACAGATGTGCCAAGACGCGGGTCGATTTTTCAAACAAAGGCTGGCCAGATAATCCGCCCATTTCACCGCGGAAAGGGCTTTTCAGCCCGTCGCGGTCCAGCGTTGTGTTCGTAGCGATGATGGCATCGACGCCAGTCTCATTTGCTACTGCCGCGATGTCCGACAAATCTTTGGGCGTCAGGTCCGGCGCGATTTTCAGGAAGACCGGAATGGGGGACGCAAGTTTGTCACGCGTCGCGATCACCCCTGCCAGCAATGCAGCCAAGGCATCGCGTCCCTGAAGATCGCGTAGCTTTTCTGTGTTAGGCGACGAGACATTCACCGTCGCGAAATCTACCAGCGCGCCGCAGCGGGCGAGAACTTTGGCAAAGTCACCAGCCCGGTCTTCGCTGTCTTTGTTGGCGCCAAGATTGAGTCCAATCACCGTATCGCGCGGCCGCTTCGCCAGCCTGTCTGCGATGACATCCATACCATCATTGTTAAAACCAAAGCGGTTGATCGCAGCGCGATCTTCGCTCAGCCGGAAGAGACGCGGACGCGGATTGCCGGGCTGCGGGCGTGGCGTGGCGGCGCCGACTTCGATAAAACCAAAACCACCCCGTGACAGCGCGGACAATGCTTCCGCATTTTTGTCGTATCCAGCGGCCAAACCAATCGGATTAGGAAGGGAGAGACCAGCGATTTCGGCGCGCAGGCGAGGGGACGTGATGGGCCCGGGAGCGGGGGCCAGCCCCGTGTTTAACGCCCGTATCGACACGCCATGCGCCGCCTCCGGATCCATGTTGTGCAAGAGCGCGAGCCCGATCTTTTCGACGACGCCTTTCATCCAAAACTGGCCCCGGTGTCAGACGGCGCGCAACGGATCAAGCGGGACGTGCTGACCCCTGCCTGCCTGTGAACTACCGCGATGCGATAATCAGGATCTGTGACCATCTGAAGAAAAGCATGTGCTGTCGGATATCGGGCAACAAACACTTGGTCCCATGCCTCATCGCCAGGACCGATCAAAACCGATTGAAAGCCGCCCCGCCAAAGGATTGATCCGCCCACCTTTTCCAGAATTGGCGCAGTGTCTTTCCCGTAATTTGCATAGGCCTGCGCGCCCGTCAGGTTTTGGGCTGCTAACGGGTGTTCTTGCGGGTATCTGGCCACATCTCGGAACCGGACGAGGTTCAACATCTCTATAGGTTGATCGCGATTGAGTCCTTTGAACGTTTCGAACTGCTCGCGAGTGGGATCAATAAACGCGCTCATGTCATCTCTGGCGGGAACTGGTGTTCGCCTTGTTTGAGGGGGAGAGGCTTGACCCAGAGCACTTCATCCAAGGTCATGGCGCGATAGAGATGTGGAAACAACGCACCACCCCGCGATGGTTCCCATTTAAGCATTTCACCCAGCGCATCGGCGTCAAATGCCAGTAGAACCAGGCCGTCCGCACCAGCAAAGTGTTTGGCGGCAGTTTCGGGCGCTTGTTCAGCGGTTGAGAAATGAATGTATCCGTCGGACAGGTCGATTGGTGCCCCACGTGTTTTTTTGTCAGCTTGAAACGCGGCCCATTCGTCGGCTCGGAAAATCTTGTAGATCTGCATGACTGCGTGATGCCTCGGCCACTCGCGGGGGTCAAGGCAGGTCTTTCGGTCTTGGCTAAGACTGAAGAAGCTAAAGCCCGACGCGTGACGGTCTGGCCGATCACCAATGTTATTGTTACCGTATTTGCTATGTGCGGACGATTTGCAATCACGTTACCCAATGATGCGATGGCGCAGCTTTTTCAGGCGCAGCCTGCCAATGATTTGCCCGTGGTGCCGAATTTCAACGTATGCCCCACAAACAGCGTGCATGTTGTCACATCGCTAGACGGTGTGCGCCGGTTGCAGGGCATGCGCTGGGGGTTTCTGCCGCATTGGTACAAAAAACCCAGCGATGGTCCGCTCCTGATCAATGCGCGGTCCGAGACGATTGCAGAAAAGCCTGCCTTCCGAACCGCGGCGCGAGAGCGCCGCTGTCTCATTGTTGCCACCGGGTTTTACGAATGGACCAAAACCGACGAAGGCGCTCGTTTGCCGTGGTATATTGAGCGTTCTGATGGCGCTCCCATTGCTTTTGCGGCGGTTTGGCAGAGCTGGGGAAAAGATGAGGCCCGCATGCCAACCTGCGCCATCGTTACGACCCCGGCAAACACACACATGGGGCAGATCCATCATCGTATGCCGCTCATTCTTGAACAAGACGCATGGGCGCTTTGGTTGGGAGAGGCAGGTAAAGGTGCAGCGCGGTTGATGACGTCAGGTGCAGAGGAGATCTTGCGGTATCATCGCGTGGACCCAGCCGTTAACTCCAACCGGGCAAGCGGATCCGAGCTTATCGAGCCACTATCAGGCTAATTTCCGAGCGGTTTCAGCGGAGCACGGCTGAGCGCGTTTCCAGCCATCGTGACTTTGTCGATCAACATCATGAAGGTCTCTTTTTCCTCTTCTGACAGCCCCGCTAGGATATCGGGCTGAATTTCCAGAACAAGCGGACGAGCCTTGGTCAGTAGGTCCC
>CAYODE010000118.1:0-11530 GCA_964402685.1 uncultured Aestuariivita sp.
AACTCCGGCAGAAGGTGGCGGTCTTTCCTTTGACCCGATGAAGCAGTTTGAAGTCACGCCGCTCTTCGGTGGCGACTCGATCAGCTGGTACACACCGACGAACGTAACGCTTTGGTTGTTCCTTGCCGTCCTCGCCGTCACGGCCTTGATGGTTCTGACCACATCGAAGCGCGCCATGGTCCCCACGCGCGGCCAATCGATCGCCGAACTCGCCTACGGCTTTGTCTACAAAATGGTCGAAGATGTCACTGGGAAAGACGGCATCAAATACTTCCCATACATCATGACGCTGTTTTTGTTTATCATCTGCGCGAACTTCCTGGGCCTGATCCCCATGTCGTTCACAACGACGTCGCACATCGCCGTCACTGCAGTAATGGGATTTGGTGTCTTCTTTGCCGTTACGATCCTAGGCTTTGTAAAGAACGGCTCGGCGTTCCTGAGTTTGTTTTGGGTATCGAGCGCACCTCTGCCACTGCGGCCCATCCTCGCGATCATCGAACTGATTTCCTACTTCGTGCGTCCGGTGAGCCACTCCATTCGTTTGGCCGGTAACATGATGGCGGGCCACGCGGTTCTGAAAGTGTTCGCCGGCTTCGCGCAGGTTACCGCAATCGCGCCAGTCGCAATTTTTGGTGTCATCGCCATCTACGGACTTGAGGTTCTGGTGTCCGCGATCCAAGCCTACGTCTTTACCATTTTGACATGCGTGTACTTGAAGGACGCGCTTCACCCGCATCACTAACAACGCGAGCGGGATTGTCCCCGCCCACAGCTTTCAACCTATTCCATCGTAAGGAGACGACATCATGGAAGGTAATATCGCAGAACTCGGTCAATTCATCGGCGCAGGCCTGGCAGCTATCGGTTCAGGTGCTGCTGCTATTGGTGTGGGCCACGTGGCCGGCAACTTCCTGGCAGGCGCGCTGCGCAACCCGTCGGCCGCCGCTGGTCAGACTGCTACGCTCTTCATCGGCATCGCTTTCGCAGAAGCTCTGGGCATCTTCGCGTTCCTGGTTGCTCTGCTGCTGATGTTCGCCGTCTAAGACCTCTCGGAAGTATCATCCTTACGGTCGGGCGGCACGCAAAAGCGAGCCGCCCGGTGTAACGGCCCCTTCCCAAGGAGGACGACATGGCAACCGAGGCAACAGATGCTGTGGAAAAAGCTGCCGGTCCCGGCATGCCACAGCTGGATTTCTCGACCTTTCCCAACCAGATCTTCTGGCTGGTCCTGACGCTGATTGCGATCTATCTGATCTTGTCGCGTGTGGCCCTGCCGCGGATCGGGGCAGTGCTCGCCGAACGGCAGGGCACCATCACAAATGACATCGCCAAGGCCGAAGAGCTGAAGCAACAAGCGGTAGAGGCCGAAGAGGCTTATAACCGTGCGTTGGCCGAAGCCCGCGCCGAAGCACAGCGCATCGCTGCCGAGGCCCGCGCCGAGATCCAGGCAGATCTGGACACGGCCATCGCAAAGGCAGATGCAGAGATTTCAGCCAAAGCCGCGGAATCGGAAAAGGCGATCGCCGATATCCGAGCTGGCGCCTTGGAAAGCGTGAAAGAAGTGGCGAAAGAAACCGCTGCTGACATCGTCACGGCGATGGGCGGCAAAGCGGATGCAGATGCGCTGGCGGCTGCCGTCGACGCGCGGGTAAAGGGGTAAACGACATGCGGAATGCACTGACCCTTATCCTAATCGCCGCTGCCGGCCCGGCGTTGGCCGCCGAAGGTCCTTTCTTCTCGCTGGCGAATACGGACTTTATTGTCCTGATCTCGTTCATCCTTTTCATCGGCGTACTGTTCTATTTCAAAGTACCTGGGATGCTGGGTGGTATGCTTGATAAGCGTGCCGAGGGCATTCAGTCGGAATTGGATGAAGCCCGCGCCCTGCGTGAAGACGCGCAAACCCTTCTCGCCTCGTATGAGCGCAAGCAGAAGGAAATGCAGGAACAAGCCAGCAAAATTGTTGCTGCTGCGAAAGAAGAAGCGGCAGCGGCTGCGGAGCAGGCGAAAGAGGATCTCAAGACTTCAATCGCGCGCCGTTTGGCCGCGGCCGAAGATCAAATCGCGTCAGCCGAAGCTTCGGCTGTGCGGGAGGTCCGCGATCAGGCCGTCACCGTGGCGATTGCCGCAGCACGTGAAGTCATCGCGAAAGACATCACAGCTGATGCTGGCAACAAGCTGATCGACGATGCGATCGGCGAGGTCGACGCGAAACTGCACTAACGCGCAGTCGAGATATTAAGTTTGTTCAGCCCCGGACGCGCCCCGTGTCCGGGGCTTTGCTTTGTGAAGTTTTGATGAAGAGTTTGTAAAAGCTCATCCAGATCAAATTCATGACGCCAGCATTGTGAGAGCGTTCTCGCAACCCCACGATGGAGGATGCGATGCTGGATAACACGTTCCTAACCCAAACCTGTCACACGGCGGATCGCCGGAATTCGGCGCCGATCATGAGTGTACGAAACCTGTCTCTGCACTATGGTCCAAAGCAAGCTTTGAAATCCGTGAACTTTGATCTTTACGACCAAGAAGTGCTGGCTTTCATCGGGCCATCGGGATGCGGCAAGTCGACTGCCTTGAAGTGCCTCAACCGAATGCACGACGACATACGCGATGTCCGTATCACAGGCTCAATCACCATGCACGGGTATGACATCTATGCGCATGACGTAGATCCGCCGGTCCATCGGCGTCGCTTCGGGTGGGTTGCCCAAAAACCGAACCCATTCCCAAAATCAATCTTCGAGAATGTTGCCTATGGCGCCAGAATCCATGGGCTGACCCAATCACGGCACGAGCTGCACGAGTTGGTCGAGACCTGTTTAAAACGGGCGCAGTTGTGGGACGAGGTCAAAGACTGCCTGCACTCAAAGCAGGGGACAGCGCTCTCCGGTGGACAGCAGCAGCGACTATGCATTGCGCGCGCATTGTCTACGCAGCCCGAGGTTATGCTGATGGACGAACCCACAGGCTCCATTGATCCGGTAGCAACGGCTCGCGTGGAAGAGTTGATGATGGAGCTGGGGCAGAGCATGACCGTGGTGGTCATCACGCATTCCATGATGGAAGCGCGCCGCGTGTCAGACCGCGTTGCTTACTTCCATATGGGAGAGCTTTTGGAATGCGGCACAACACAATCTGTGTTCGACTCTCCGCGACATCCTAAAACACAGTCTTTCATTTCGGGGCACATGGGATGACGGCGCCAACAGCGTCGTTACTTCTCCATCTCCTGAGCCAGCCGTTTTTGCGCGATGGCCTCGTTTTTGTCAGACTTCTGTTGGTCAGCCAAGGCTTGCCAGACATACCCCAGATGCGCCTCGATCGCGGCGCGCGCGCGCGCCGGATCGCGGGCCTGTAACGCATCGTTTATGGCGCGATGCTGATCCAACAACGCTTCGCGCGTGGTATGTTGTTTGAACATGACTTGCCGATTGTAGAACACGCCCTCGCGCAGCAAGTCGAACATCGACCGCATCATATGTAGCATTACAATGTTATGGCTTGCCTCGATGATGGCGGTGTGAAACTGCGCGTCCAAAGCGGCCTCTTTCTCGGCATTTCGCTTTTCATGCGCGGCAACCATCTTGTCAAAGATGACTTGAATAACCTTCAAATCACTATCGGAGGCCATGCGCGCCGCGCGTTCGGCAGCGAGCCCTTCCATGTCCTTTCGAAAGGACAAATAGTCGAAAACGGCTTCGTCATGAGTTGCAAATAGCCGCGTGAGGGCTGGGGAGAAGGCGGAGCCCAAAACTTCGGCCACGTAAATGCCTGACCCCGCACGTGAGGCCAAAAGCCCCTGCTCCTGCAGTTCGGCAATGGCGTCGCGCAATGAGGGGCGGGATACGGCCAGCCTGTCGGACAGCTCCCTCTCGGATGGCAGCCGTTCACCGGGTCGCAGAATGCCGCGCAAAATCAACCCTTCGATTTGGCGCACGACTGACGTGGACAGTTTTTCGGCTTGGATGGGTTCAAAGGGCATGGCACCTCGCAAAGTTGGTCAAAATATATGACCAGTTTCCGGTTGCCGCAATCTCTCTACCCACAAGGAGCAATACTTTGTTGATTGCAACTTAGCCATACGCGCTGTGATCGGGTGCCCCGAGGGGAAAGCGACTAATGATAATTTCTGCTTCCAAGGCAGGTAGATTGCGGTGGCAAGGGCATCATTTTCCGACCAAAGCAGCGGATCAAGCTTAACTATGAAGCCGTTTCTGCGGATCATGATCATACGTTGCACGGCTGACGCCGCGCCCTAAATGACACCGCATACCGCGATCTCAAACCCCAATATCTTGTGGATAACCCGGTCAATACACGCAGATAATGGGGGTCAGCCGTTGACAGAGCCCGTCTCCAAACGTCACGCTGGGGGTTCAAACGGAATCACGGGGTGCCGTTAGGGTGCGATTTTCCAAACTCAGACTGACTGGTTTCAAAAGCTTCGTTGATCCAACCGATCTGATTATTTCGGACGGGTTGACCGGCGTTGTTGGGCCGAATGGCTGCGGGAAGTCGAATCTGCTCGAAGCGCTTAGATGGGTCATGGGAGAAAACCGCCCGACAGCTATGCGTGGCGGTGGCATGGAGGACGTGATCTTTGCCGGCGCTGCGACGCGCCCGGCCCGCAACTTCGCCGAAGTGTCGCTGCACATAGACAACTCGGACCGTTTGGCCCCGGCCGGGTTCAATGAAAATGACAATCTTGAAATTGTGCGGCGGATCACTCGGGACGTCGGCAGTGCCTACAAAACAAACGGTAAGGACGTCCGGGCGCGGGATGTGCAGATGCTGTTTGCCGATGCCTCTACAGGCGCGCATTCACCTGCATTGGTCCGGCAGGGTCAGATCAGTGAGTTGATCAACGCCAAACCAAAGGCACGCCGCCGCATTCTGGAAGAAGCAGCCGGCATCAGCGGGCTTTATCAGCGTCGTCATGAGGCGGAGCTCAAACTCAAAGGTGCAGAGACCAACCTGACGCGTGTCGACGATGTCATCGAACAACTGGCCAGCCAGCTGCAACAGTTGGCTCGGCAAGCGCGTCAGGCAGCGCGCTACCGCGAGATTGGAGAGGCGCTCCGCATGTCGGAAGGCATGTTGCTTTACAGGCGGTGGCGCGAAGCTGATGAAGCGCGCCTTGTGGCAGATGACACCCTGCGCAATCGTACCAGCGAGGCCGCCCAGGCTGAGGCAGCGGCGCGCCAGGCCGAGACGGCGCGGGCCGCCGCAGACGAGAAGCTTCCCCCTTTGCGTGAGGAAGAGGCAATTGCAGCCGCCGTTCTGCAGCGTCTGATCGTTCAGCGCGATCGCCTGACAGACGAAGAAACCCGTGCCCGAGATATGATCGGGACGCTGCAGGGGCGTATTGAACAGCTGTCAAAGGATATTGATCGTGAAGGTGGATTGAATCGGGACGCTGGTGAAACGATCGAAAGGCTGGAGTGGGAGGCCCAAGAGCTCGCCAAAGCCGCCGATGGGCATGACGCCAAACTGAACACAGCTGCAGAAGTCGCCCACGAGGCGGCAGTGACTCTTCAAGATCGCGAAACACATCTTAGTCAGATCACAGAAGATGTCGCCCGACTGGCTGCGCGACATCAGTCTTCGCAACGCTTGTTGGATGACAGTCGCAAGACGTTGGAGAAGTCTGAGGCTGAAGCCGACAAAGCCAAGGCGGCTGTCGCGGACGCCGATGCGGCATTGCGAAAGGCCACTAAAGATCAGGCACATGCACAGGCCGCAGAAGGTGAGGCACAGGCCCTTGCCAAGCGGGCGGATGATGCTTTGAACGCTGCCGATGTTGCGCGCGCTGAAACGCAATCGCGCGAAGCGGAGGCGCGTGCCCAACGCTCAGAAGCCGAAGGCGAAATGGGCGCACTTCGCGCCGAGGTGTCGGCACTTGCGAAATTGGTACAGCGGGACGCGTCCGAAGATGGGCAGGTCCTCGATAGCCTAACGGTTGCGCCCGGATACGAAAAAGCCTTGGGCGCGGCCCTTGCGGATGATCTGCGGGCACCCATTGTGGATGCTGAGGGGCCGTCTGGTTGGGCTTCATTGCCAGCTTACGATCAGAACCAGTCATTACCCGATGGCGTGAATAGCCTGGCCAGCCATGTTGACGTGCCCCCGGTTTTGCTGCGCCGCATTTCGCAGATCGGACTGGTCGATGCGGATGACGGCCCGCGCTTGCAACCGCTTTTGAAACCGGGTCAGCGTCTTGTTTCAATGGATGGCGATTTATGGCGGTGGGACGGATACCGCGCTTGGGCAGAAGATGCGCCGTCCGCTGCTGCATTGCGGCTTGAGCAGCTTAATCGGCTGGAAGCTTTGAAGCAGGAGATGGAGCGTGTCGGCGCGCGCGCTGATGCCGCCCGTCTGGCGCATGATGCCCTGACCAAGCGGCTTGCTGAATTGACCGAGGCTGACCGCGCCGCGCGCCAGGCACGTCGCGAAGCAGATGCGCAGGTCGCCGATGCCGGGCGCGCTTTGAGCCGTGCCGAGGCTGATCGGAATTTGGCCGATGGTCGGTTAGAGACGATGAACCTTGCTGTCGCGCGTCACAAGGAAGACGCCACAGCGGCCCGCTTGCAGCTTAGGGAGGCCGAAAAAGCAGCGGAGGAGTTGGGCGATCTGGATGCCGCGCGGGCAGAGGTCGAAGATATCAAAATTACCGTCGAAGCCGCGCGTATGACCATGATGGCCAAGCGATCTGCTCATGACGAACTGCGGCGCGAAGGCGAAGCACGCATCAGCCGGTCGCAGCAAGTAACCAAAGAGATCAGTGGTTGGAAACATCGTCTGGAAACGGCCGAAAAGCGGATCGCTGAACTGACATCTCGCAAAGAGGAGTCGGAAACCGAATTGCAAGCGGCCAGCGACGCGCCTGAGCAAATTGCAGCACAGCGTGAAGCTTTGGCGGCTGAGATTGCTCAGGCCGAAGCACGGAAAGCGGAAGCTGCAAACGCACTGTCGGAAGGCGAAGCCGCGCAAAGGGCTGCTTTGCAAGCAGAACGAGATGCGGAGAGGGGCGCGTCCGAGGCCCGCGAAGCCCGCGCCCGCGCCGAAGCTTTGGCGGACGCCGCCAGAGAAACCGTCGCGGCTGCTGCGGAACGGATCGCGGACGATCAGCAACTGACACCGAACCAATTGCTGACCCAACTGGATGTGAATCCTGATCAAATGCCGGATGCCGATCATCTGGAAGCCGATGTCGGACGATTGAAACGGCAAAGAGACGCCTTGGGCGCGGTCAACCTGCGTGCGGAGGAGGACGCCAAAGAGGTACAGGAAGAACATGACGGGCTGGTGCAGGAAAAGACTGACCTCGAAGAGGCGATCAAAACCTTGCGGGGCGGGATTGCCAGTCTGAATCGTGAAGGGCGGGAACGCCTGCTGACTGCGTTTGAACAGGTGAACAGCAATTTCTCGATGTTGTTCAAACATCTCTTCGGTGGCGGTGAGGCAAACCTCGTCATGGTGGAAAGCGACGATCCGCTTGACGCTGGACTTGAGATCATGTGTCAGCCACCCGGCAAGAAGCTTTCGACGCTCAGCCTTTTGTCCGGTGGCGAGCAAACGCTGACGGCATTGGCGCTGATCTTTGCGGTTTTCCTGGCCAATCCAGCGCCAATTTGCGTCTTGGACGAGGTCGACGCGCCGCTGGATGATGCAAACGTCACGCGCTTCTGCGATCTGTTGGACGAGATGTGCCGCCAGACAGAGACGCGGTTCCTTATCATTACCCACCATGCCGTTACGATGAGCCGGATGGACCGGTTGTTCGGGGTGACGATGGCCGAGCAGGGTGTGTCTCAACTGGTGTCTGTTGACCTGAAGAAGGCCGAGGCTCTGGTCGCGTGATACCGGCATTGTGATGCGACTGTCGCGCACAAGCCGCTACCTTGGCGTCATGACTTACCGGATGATTTGGCCCATCTTGGCCCTTTGTGCTTCAACAGCAACCGCCCAAGACTGGAACTTGCGTGACACGGATATAGTGCTGGATGCGGATGCGCTGGGCCTTATCGCAGATGGCGGGACGTTAACGTACTTCGATGATGGCGTGTCCCTATTTTCGGCGGGTGGTTCTTACTCGTATACCTATGCCAACAACGGCGGCACAGCGTTTGGGCGTTTTCGCGTTGAGGATCAGGGCCAAATTTGCATCGACTATCGCAACGGTTTTTCGCGCTGCGATATGTACGTGAGAAATGCGGGCCGATTGGTGTTGTTGACGGAAGACGGAGAACGATACCCAATCAAAAGCGAAAAGGGGGTGTCGCCCTGACCCGCAGTCTTCCTTAACGTCAGAGGGTCAGAGACGATTGAGTAGCGTCGGAGTCGGCCAAGCATCGACCGGCATTCCGAGCCTGGCCTGTTCAGCGCGCACCGCGGCGCGTGTGCCTGCCCCCAAGATACCGTCGATATTGCCAACATCATGCCCACGGTCCTGAAGCTTGCGTTGCAATGCTTTCATCTGATCCGAATTCAGGCCTGTCTCTGGGTTTCCAGCGTCATAGACCGGTGCGCCATCTAGCCGAGTGGCAAAGTAAGCCGCGGTCAGAACATAGGTAAAGCTTTGATTCCACTTAAAATATATATCAAAATTGGGGTATGCGAGGAATGCGGGTCCTTTGCGGCCCTGCGGAATAATGATGGATGCGGGCAGATCGGTTCGCGCGAACGACCCCGCGCGAGGTGTGACGCCCAATGCGGCCCACTCCCCTGCAGATTTGGCCGTCTGCAATCCTGTCAGGCTCCAGTCCATGCTGCCGGGCAAGCTGACCTCTTCCAGCCAAGGCTCGCCAGCGCGCCACCCGAAGTTCTGTAGCATCTTACCACCGGACATGAGCGCATCCGCAGCGGAGGTTCTTAGATAAACATGCCCGTCGCCGTCACCGTCGACACCGCTTTCTATGATGTCCTCGGGTAGCATCTGGACCATGCCAATCTCACCGGCCCAGGCACCGGTTGTGCGTACCGGGTCGAAATCCCCGTTCTCAAAAAGTTCGAGAGCTGCGAACACTTGAGGACGGAACAGTTCGGGACGGCGGCAATCGTGGCTTAATGTGACCAAAGCATTGAGTGTGTTGTAGTCACCTTGAAACGCACCATAGTCAGTCTCAAACGCCCAAAACGCCAACAAGACGCTGCGCGACACGCCGAAGTCCCTTTCGATCCGTGTGAATGTGTCGGCGTGTCTCTGAGCGTTCTGCCGCCCGCGATTGATCCGATCTTGTGAGATCAAACGGCGGGAAAAGTCGATGAACGGACGCTGGAAGACCCCTTGCGACCTGTCAGCACGCAACACCTTTTGATCCAGCTGGGCAGACGCAAAAAAACGATCCACCGTGGCCTGTTCGTGACCACGGGATACGGCCTCAGATTTGAGGCCGTTAACAAAACCTGAAAAGGAACCGCCGCAAGCTGCGTGCACAGGGGCTGAAAGGCAGATTGAGGCAATCAGAGCTGAGAGTAAGCGCATCCGTTTTCCTTTGGCATGTTGTTCCCGCGACAGTATCGACGCATCAGAAAAGCGCAATCAGTAGCAATAGAGCGAGCATTGTGGCCCAGGCGCGCCAAAGCACCCTGATCGCGCCATCAATCGCATCTGAGCCGATTTCATGCGCGCCGTCTTCATAGACATATGGCAGGTCGCGGAGCTCACCATCGTAAACACGAGGGCCGGCGAGAGCCGTGCCCAGGACACGGGCCATGGCGGCCTCGGGCCATCCCGCATTTGGAGAACGATGAAGACGCGCGTCATCGCGGATGGCGCCCCACCCCTTTATCAATCTCGAAGAGGCGGCAATGAGGACCGCACTTAAACGCGCTGGGATCCAGTTCAGTAGGTCATCAAGGCGCGCGGCGGCCCATCCGAACTCTTCGTACTTCTCGGTTCGGTATCCGATCATACTGTCCGCGGTATTAATAGCTTTGTACATGAGGATCCCGGGGAGGCCGGCGACCAGAAACCAAAACGCCGGTGCGACTATGCCATCTGAAAAGTTCTCTGCGGCGCTTTCAATCGCGGCCCGGGCAATGTCTGCTTCTTCCATGCTGGAGGTATCCCGACTGACGATCCTGGCGACCATCATGCGTCCATCCTGAACAGAAAGCCTGAGGGCATCTGCGACGGCCTGTACGTGGTCAACCAACGACCTTTGCGCCAATAGTATCGCGGCTACGATCACCTCTACGACTGGCCCGAACAACGTTAAGAACCACCCTATCGCAACCGCTCCTGCTACCAGGATCATCACCGTCTTGATGCCACCGGGCCTGGGATCGTAACCGACGTTGAAGCGTTCGTCGCACCAACTGACGACGCGCCCCATTAACACTGCCGGATGAGGCAGCCGGGACCATAGCCAACGCGGTTCCCCGAAAATCCCGTCGAGGACCAGAGCTGCAAAGAGTAAAACAGCGTTCAAACTGCGTCCTCCAATTGCTCACGATGATCCGGGGCTGGCATTCCCAAGCGGATCAGCGTTTTGGAGTAAGGAAAAACCCGCGTCCAGACGTGTGACCGTGCCAAGTGGTCCTGCAGATCGGCCGCATTCTCGACTTCATAAAGCCCGAACAGGTCCGTCCCACCTGCTACTTTTGCCCCGGCCTTCTTCATCAACAGATCCAACCAGACCCGATCGTCAGCCAGCCGGCGTCGGGCCGCTCTTGCCCATGGACGGTCTGACAGGGCCGCCGTTCCAATGCGTAGTGCAGGTCCCGATACGGGCCACGGACCCAGCATATCCGACAACGTTTGAATGAGTGCAGGATCGCCAATTGCGAAACCAAGGCGCGCACCAGCGAGGCCCCAGAATTTCCCAAAACTCTTAAGAACTATTACGCCGGGGGTGACCGCATGCTCCATTAAACTGCGCTCAGGGCAGATGTCACAGAAACTCTCATCGATGATAACCAGTTGCCCATCGACATCAGCTTGAGAGAACAACCTGCCGTCTGGATTATTCGGATGCACCAAAACACGCGCCGCCGCTGGCCCCTTTTCCACAACCTGCCAACCAGCACGCGAAAACGCGGCCGCATGTTCGTTGTAGGTGGGCATGGAGATTTCTACGGTGCGCCGAGACAACAGGTCAGGGATCCGAGCGATCAGCGCTGAGGCGCCCGGCGCCGCGAGTACAGCTGCCTCTGCTGGTACGGACCAAAACGTCCTCGCTGCATCTAGCAATTGCAATTGGGCGTGGATGTCCGGCAATCTCGTCCAGTGCTCGCTCGAGATAGATGAAACTGGATACGGTACAGGATTTATTCCAGTAGACAGATCAAGCCAATCTTCCGGCGCGCCACCAAATCGTGCGACCGCAGCGTCCAGATTGCCGCCATGGTCGCGTGTTTGGCGAGAACTGGAGACTGATTGCATACCGTTTCCTTGGTCTGATGCTGGTACTAGCGTGTAGAGCTTATGTCGCGGATTCGCGCCGACGTCATTTCCCGAATTGCCGTTTTTAATGATTTGTTAATCAATTCTGAACACACCGTTAACAGGGAACAATAATGG
>CAYODE010000119.1:0-11394 GCA_964402685.1 uncultured Aestuariivita sp.
AATGCTAGGGCATGATCCGACTAGCTTGCCTAAATGAGATCCTTTCTGCATATCTAAAGTGTTGCGGCGATCAGGCCTTCTTCACGTTCAGAACAAACGGCACGGTGTATTCCTCTAAGCCTTTCACTCCGCATTCCACGCCGATGCCAGAGGCCTTCACACCACCAAACGGAATTTCCGGCCCCATAGAGGGATGTTGATTGATCCAGGCCGAGCCCGCCTCAAGCCGCGTGGCGATGGCCTTTGCAGCATCAATGTCGGTGCCCCAAACCGAGGCGCCTAAACCATGCGGGTCGTCATTGGCGCGGCTGACGGCCTCTTCGAGGTTTGTGTAGCGCGATAGTGCAATGACCGGACCAAACTGCTCTTCGGCCATGGCTGGGTTTGCGTCGTCAGCGTCGCCAAAGACCACAAGCGGGTGGTAGAACCCCTGCCCGTCCGGTGTCTCGCTTTCAAAGAGCACCGTGGCCCCAGCGGCCTTGGCGCGGGCAACCAGGTCAGCGACCTTCGCCAACTGGTTGGGGTTCTGCATCGGGCCTATCTCGACATCTTCAGCGTCCCATGGGCCAATCTTAACCTTCTCCGCGATGTCTACAAATGCCTGGGCAACATCGTCATAAAGGGCGTCGGGCACAAAGATGCGCTTAGCTGCAGCGCAAACCTGCCCGCAATTTGAAAACGCTGACCAAAAGAGGCCATCTGCACCGCTGGCTACATCAAAATCTGGCATCACGATTGCAGCGTCATTGCCGCCAAGTTCCAGCGTTAGGCGTTTTAGGCTATCGGCTCCGTTGGCCATAATGGATTTGCCTGTGGCAACGGACCCGGTGAAGCTGACCTTCCCGATGTCGGGATGGCTCGTCATCCAAGGACCAAGCGCGTCATCACCTGTGAGCACCGTCACCAAGCCTGCAGGGAAGATGCTGTCTGCGATCTCGGCCATGCGAAGCGATGCCAGCGGGGTGGTCGGTGCCGGTTTCAAGATGACAGCGTTGCCGGTTAGGATCGCGGGAGCAATTTTCCAAGCACCTAGCAGCACAGGGTAGTTCCACGCAGTGATGCCTGCGACCACACCGATGGGCCTCCGTTCCTCGTGAACATATTGCTGCTCAGTGTCCCGGTAGACATGCGGCTCCAGCGTTAAGTCGGCAAAGCCGTTCATGAAAAAGCCAGCACCCATCACCTCTGCCTTGGATTTGGCAAGAGGTTTGCCCTGCTCACGTGACAGAAGATGGCCGAGGATCTCGGCATCATCTGAGATTGCCTTTGCAAATGCACGCACCAAGTCGGCCCGTTCGGCCCAGGTTTTCCCCACCCAGATACGCTGCGCTGCTGCGGCAACGTCAACCGCACGGTCCAGATCGTCGCGCGAGGCAACAGGCGCCGTGGCAAAGGGTGCACCAGTGGCTGGGTCGATCACGTCGGCTCTTGCCGCAGTCGCAACGGGTTCACCGCCGATCCGCAGACTTGGTGTGAAATGGGCGGTGTCGATTGTATTTGTTTGTCCGTCCGGCATGGCCTGGTGTCCTCATTTCTTGAGCGCGTCACCGAAGAGAGCCGCCTTTGCGGTCTCATCTGAATAGGCACGACCCGCGCCCCGCCCTCGCTCAGTTTCGATTTGGGGTTTGACGTGGGCGGATGGGCGCGCAGCGATCGCATCAGACCAACGTTTGACGTTTGGAAACTCGGTGATGTCGATGCCCTGCCCTTTTGCAACGCGGGTCCAGGGGAAAAGGGCAATATCGGCAATCGAGAAATCGCCAGCCACCCATTCGTTGCCTAGAAGCTGAAGCTCCAGCACTTCATAACATTTGCGGGCTTCACCCACATAGCGGTCGACCGCGTAGGGTATGTCGACGCCATTGGCGCGGGCATGGCTGAAGAAATGCGCAGCCTGTCCCAGCATTGGGCCTTGTTGACCAACCTGCCAGCTGATCCACGACAAAACCTCAAGGCGCGCCGCCCCTCTTGGGAGCAGCTTACCCGTTTTCTCCGCCAGATAGATCAGGATTGCGCCACTTTCGAACAACGTAAGAGGCCCATCCGGCGCGTCATGATCTACAATGGCAGGGATTTTGCCCGCAGGACTGATCTGTCGAAAGGCTTCACCGTGCTGGTCGCCTGCGGCGATGTCGATCCAATGGACCTTGTAAGGAAGGCCCATCTCCTCCAGCGCAAGGAGGATTTTGCGCCCGTTCGGAGATTTGTAGTAGTAAAAGTCGATCATCGCCGCGCCCGCCTCAGTACGAAAGATGTGGCCAGGTCAGATCGAACTTGCCTCGCATCCTGTCGATGTAGTCGAGCAGCGATTGCTTGCCGGCGATGTAGTCGCGCCCCTTCCATGCGAAGGGCGCTTCGATCGTGTGAGTTAGGATCGTGAAGACGGCGGCGTCGATGCTGCGGGGCTTGTCGCCCATGAAGAATGGTTTGTCGCCGAGCTGTGTGACGATTGCGTCGACGTCTTCCTTGAAAGTCTCAAGCACCTCCTCGTCGCTGCGCCCGCCCATGCCCTGGTTGTTGAATTGGGTCAGTATGCGTTCGCGAAAGCTGTCGAGGACCTCGAGCACCGGATCAGGGATCGGGTCAGAGGACATGACGATGATCGGCTTGTAGACCTCCCATCCTTCGTCCTTGCGCCAGCGTGGTTGAATGACCCCGCACCAATAGGTGTATTCATCTATCATGCGGCGCCATGCGTGCATCGTCGCGCGTTCTTCAGCTGTGGCATCGCCGTCCAGCGGATCGCCCTTGGTCTTCTTCAGATGCGCCATGATCTCGTTCGAATCCGGGATCGGACCGTCCGGCCCTTCGATAAACGGCAGCTTGTGGCGCGGCGAGTTCGGTAAATCCGGCACGCCCTGCGGCACCATCTCGTAATCGACGCCAGCCATGCGGCAGTACACCACCAGCTTGCTGACATGTGGGCTGATATCGGGCACCGACCAACCGGGCATGTATCCATAAATCTTGATTGTCATGTTCGTCTCCCTCCCTTGAGACCGCTTACCAGGGTAAAAACTCCCCGTTCGCGTGTTGGAACCGCCCGGATGTTTCCGGTGTCAGTTCATCCATGTTGCGGATCAGACCGGCCGCCGCGTTTTCGGGCGTGTCCCATTCCAGATCCCCGCGCATGTCCTTGGTCAGATCGGTGGCCACCATGCCGGGGTGCAGCAAGAGCACCGAGTGGCCCTTGTCTTTCAGGTCGTGGTGCAGGTTCAGCCCCACCATGTTCGCCCCACACTTTGATACGCGGTAGGCGTACATCCCGCCTGAGCCATTATCGGCTAGAGAGCCGACACGGCTCGTCACGATGCCCAGTTTGGCGGTTTTTGCGAGATAAGGCTCAACGGCCTGTGCCACTCGAAGCGGACCTATTGTGTTGATTTCGAATTGCCGTCGGACGTCATCGAAGTCGATCTTGCCAAACTCGTCCAATCCAAGGACGCCCGCGACGTGGATGACGACGTCAACCGGTTTTTCGTGGTCCAACGCCTTTGCCAGCTTCTCCGTTGCACTGTCCGAGGTCACGTCCAAATAGGGAAACGTGACGACGTTTTTTCCTTCCAAGGTATCGCCACCAAGGCAGGCGGCCAGGACGTAGTCTCCTCGGTCAGAGAGCTGACGCACGATCTCACGCCCAATGCCACGATCAGCACCTACGATCAGATAGTTTTTCATGTCTTTGTTGTCCTATTCCGCGGCAGCACGCGGCTTGCGATTGTCTTTCTCAGCACCCACCACACCAGCTTCCAAAAGGGACGCGATATCGGCTTGCGATTTCCCAAGCTCTTCCAGAATCTCGGTTGTGTGTTCCCCCAGCTCAGGAGCGCCCATACGGTGTTCTGCCGGGCTGGCCGCGAACCGTGCGGCGTTGCGCGCTTGCCGCAGACGCCCGGCAGCTGGATGGTCGCTTTCGAAAAGGACCTGGTTATTGACCACCTGAGGATGGTTCACTACTTGCGAACGGGTCAGTGCAGGGGCGCAAGGCACACCATGCGCCTCCAACTTAGCCAGGTTTTCGTCCGTCGTGCTGTGCTTCAAGCATTCTTGAATGACCCGCAACCGATCATCAACGTTCTGGTCCCGTAAGGCGGGTGTCGCAAACCGTGCGTCAGCCCCAAGATCGGGACGCTCCATTGCGGCACAAAATGCTTGCCACTCTTTGTCCGACATTGTGGATACGGTCATGTACCCGTCAGCTGTCTCGTAGATCAGGTCAATAAAGCTGGCTGCGCCCTGGTTGCTAACATCCAGATCGGGATAGGTTTGCGCACCAAAATCTGAAGCCCAAAGAAAAGAGAGCACCGCGTCCAACATCGACATCCGCACGTGTTGTCCCTCGCCAGTCCGTGCTTTATGCAAAAGCGCCGCTGTCATCGCTTGGCATGCGGCCATCGCGCTGAACTTGTCAGGAAGAACCGTGCGCACAAGCCGTGGGCGTTCCTGGTCTCCACCAGCCTGTATCGTGGTCAGGCCTGAAACCGCTTGAATAACTGGGTCATAAACGGGCTTATCGCGCCACGGTCCGGATTCACCAAAGCCCGACAGCGACATATAGATAATGTCAGGGTTAATCGCTGAGATGTCCTCGAAGCCGACGCCAAGACGCTCGACGACGCCAGGGCGAAAGTTCTGGATCACGACGTCGGCGTCTTTGGCAAGTTCGCGTGCCAACGCAACGCCAGCTTTGTCTTTCAGGTTGACTGTAATCGACCGCTTGTTGCGATTGATATTGAGAAACATGGAGGACATGCCGCCTCGCTGGTTGCCCAAGGAGCGGACGTGGTCGCCCTTCACCGGAGGCTCGACCTTGATCACGTCTGCTCCCTGATCTGCCATGATCGTTGTGGCCCATGGGCCCGACAGCATGGAGGTCAGATCTACGACTTTGATGCCAGTTAGCGGTCCTGCCACGGTGCTCCTCCTCAATCCCTGTTCCTATGACGGTATTGTCTGTTTATTCCATCTGAAATACCGTTGTTTCGAACTCAACGTTTGGTTTTATCATACGATGAAGATTTCCAATCTTTCCAGAATGGTGGCATTTGAAGCCGTCGCGCGGCATCTTTCGTTCACCAAAGCGGCCGAGGAGCTTGGCCTGACCAAAGGCACAGTCAGTCAACATGTTTCGGCGCTCGAAAAGGATCTCGGTCTGCGCCTGCTGACGCGCACATCACGCAAGATCATGCTGACCGACGCTGGTGAGGAGCTTCTTCCGTTTTGCCATCAGATTTCGGAAGCAGCGCATGCCGTGACTGAACACTCGGCGCATGAAACAGCTGACCTGGTTGGGCGGGTCTCAATCACCACGTCTCACACTTTGGCAATTCAGTATCTTGCAGAAGCTGTCACCCGGTTTCAGGCGGAAAACCCAAGAGTGGAAGTCGACCTTTCGATAAGGGAGCGTTTCGTAGACCTCCACGAAGAAGGCGTCGATCTTGCGCTGAGAGTCGGAGAGCTTCAATCACAGGATCTCGTGGCTCGACGACTTGGTACTTTTTCGATGATCGTTGCAGCGACACCCATTTTGGTCAATCGGATCAACGACAAAGATGACCCTTCAAAGCTCTCGGACGAAGCTTGGATCGTCATCAGCACGACAAATCCACGTCCAGAGTTCACTCTATCGAGCGAAGACGGCCGTCAGCGAACACTGAGCGTGAGCCCGCGCTACCGGACCAACAGCGGTCTTTGTGCTGTCGCGCTCGTTGAGAAAGGAGCTGGGTTTGGGTTGCTTCCGAGTTTTGCAATCGCACAAGAGCTGAAGAACGGGCGGCTCGTGGATGTTTTGCCTGGTTGGCGCGAACGCACAGGACCAGTGTCGCTCGTCTGGTCTCCGCTTTCTCCACGAAAGCGACGCGTTCGAGCGTTTATCAACTTCTTGGGTGAGGATTTCCCAAAGTGGCTTGGTCAGTGAGGAAAAGCTCCAAGCCTTCCATCCGTCACAGGTCGGCATAGTGCCTGCACAATCATAAGAACTAATTTGTGGGTGGGGTTCAACTACAGAGATGTAGTTGAGAAACCCATTAGTGAGTTTACAGTTACTGGCCCTCATAAACCGCGATGTAATCCGCCACTCACAGCTGGACCAAATAGAGATCACCAAAGCAGTCCTGAGGATTGATGGTTATTCGGCAGAAGCTGCGATACGCGAATATCTCCGCAGAAGTGTCGGTCTGTTTCTAGAGGAAAACCAGTCGCGCTTTTACTCGGGTTGCGGACTAGGCTTGCATCAATATCCCCAAAGATCAGGGCCACCTGCTTGAAGCCAGTGCGACGGCCCGTCCGCCCAGGCGAGTAGCAACACACCAAATTGCGTCGACATCTCAACCGTCGCATCCGCCTCGATCACAAAAAAGTCTCCTGCACCTCGGATCTCCCCGCCGATGCTGAGATCGCCGCCAATGATAAAGATATCCGTCGGCCCACACGCTCGAAAGGGTCGCAAGCGCGTATACGGCAACAGGCGCAACTGGACATGGCGGCGGTTGTGCTCTGTTTGGGTGTAGTCAAAGACAATTCGTCGCTGAACACCCGTCTGCGTAGTGCCCTGCCATGTCAGATCGTCCAGGAATATGTTGATATCCGGCATGACTTCCGGGTTCTCGTTCACGATTTCACCCGCAGTTGCACCGGTATGCAGTGTTTCTCCTTTTACACTGTCTTCGCTAGGGTAGATCACCGGCGCTTCGAGACGAGAGGCCATTAACGTGGGCGCGTAAGCAATGGCCGCATGCGTGGCACCAGCAAGGTTGATGCCGACTTCACCCGCCCGTGCAAACCCTTGAAAGTCTGCCAGACCTCCTTCAAGAAAGTAGGAGAAAGCCGGCCCCAGGTGCTGATGCAAACCGGTCTCCGCCATGCTGTCGAACTTCAGATAGCCCAAGTACTGCCCTTGCTCACGATCTGCGCGCACGGGGGCAAGCTGCATCCCTTTCTTATCGGTCGTGACCCACTGAAGTTCGCGTTTGTCGTATCCGTAGATACCACCATTGGCGCGCGCATGAACAATGTCGACCACGTCTCGATCCTCCCTGAGATTCCGCTTGTAATGTAACATATGTTACATATTATCTTCCGCGCAAGCGGGAAGAATCCCGCGTTCAGGGAGGATCATCAATGCTGTTCAAGACACTCATCCGCAGTGCCGCTGCGGTAGCTGCACTGTCGCTGGTCACTGCTGCAGCTCAGGCGCAGGAAATTACTTTGCGCCTAGCTCATGTAGCACCGCCACAGACGACCTACCAAACCGCCGCAGAGCGCTTTGCCGCGAACCTGACGGAACTGTCGGGCGGCACAATGTCCGTCGAGATCATTCCGGGCGGCATGTTGGGCGACCTGAGCCAACTTTGGGTACAGACCCGGGCCGGCGCGTTGGATCTGCACTTAATCGACGTCTCAGCGACAATCGCGATGAAAGAAGCTCGGCCATTTCTCGTGATGTGGACACCCTTCCTTTTCTCGGATCAGGACCATTTCCATCGCTTCCTTGCCTCGGACACCTTCAAAGACATGATGTCGGACGTTGAGGATCAAACCGGCGTCGTCTACCTTGGCTTGGCTGGCGACCGTCCGCCTCGCGCCGTGACTACAGCAAAGACACCTGTGACTACGCCCGAGGATCTAAAAGGGCTAAAAATCCGCACGCCTGAACATCCGATGATCATCGGTGCGTTCGAAGCCTGGGGCGCGGCCCCGACCCCCATCAAAGGATCGGAGCTTTTTAACGCTCTCAAGACCGGACTGGTTGATGGACAGGACAACGGTGTAATCGACTTCATCGGAGCGGGTTACGCCGAGGCACAGGGGCACTACATCCCGCTTGACTATATCCATTCGGGCGTCGGCATCTGGATGAGCCCGCAACGTTGGGGAACTTTGAACGAAGAACAGCAGAGCTGGGTGCGCGAGGCGACAGTTCAAGCCGGT
Organism: uncultured Aestuariivita sp.; assembly: GCA_964402685.1. Taxonomy (GTDB): domain Bacteria; phylum Pseudomonadota; class Alphaproteobacteria; order Rhodobacterales; family Rhodobacteraceae; genus Aestuariivita. The sequence goes on from CAYODE010000119.1 coordinate 7,930, forward strand.
ATTGAAGGGCGCAAGCTACACGCAGCCCAGATGAAAGCGGCGATGAACAAACTTTCTGAACTGGGCGTGACTGTCACACAACCGGACCGCGATGCATTCCTCTACGCCCGTGATGGGATTGTAGGGAATATGGAAGGCAAAGTGTGGCCTGAAGGCCTAGCCGCGATCATTGGCGACATGTGATGCGTCACCGCTTGCACGAGGCCCTTGTGAGGGCCTCGCTTTGGGCGATGGGGTTGTGCCTGCTGTCACTGGTCAGCCTAGACTTCTGGCAGGTCATACAGCGCTATGTGCTGGGTGTAAGTTGGCCTTGGGCGGGCGATGTGAGCATTATCCTTTTGCTCACCTTAGCCTGGATAGGAGCGGGGCACCTGTGGCTGCGCCGGGCGCACATTGCAGTTGACCTGCTGGGCGCAGGGCCGCGCACAGCCCGAGCGCTGGCGGTGATCTTTGATCTGGCCGCCCTTATTGGTGGCATCATTCTGATGCCTCAGATCTTCGACACGATGGCAGCCTACTCCTTTATCGACCTGCCGACCCTGCCGGTATCAGGCTCTATCAAATACGCGCCTGTCGCTCTTGGCACCGGGTTCTTGTGCATCGCCGCAGCGCTGATGCTAGTGGTGCGCCGCACATGATCGAACTGGCGGTCCTTTTTGGCGCGTTTCTGGGCGTGCTGTTGATCGGCGCGCCAGTGGCGTTGGCTATGGCGCTTTCGATCGGTGTTTTTGCCGTGGCCTTTTCCCCGGCGCTACCGTCAATCGTGTTGGTGCAGACCTTCATGCAGGGACTCGACAACACGGCCTTCACGGCAATCCCCTATTTTTTTCTGGCGGGTGCGATCATGAATCTCGGTGGTATGTCCGCACGGCTTTTACGGTTTGCACGCGCATGTCTGGGACACCTGCGTGGCGGCCTGAGCCACGCGAATATCGGGGCGTCGGTTGTTTTTGCTGGTGTGTCGGGGTCCGCTGTGGCCGATGCTGCTGCCGTGGGGTCCATCATGATCCCGGCAATGCGAAAGGAAGGGTATCCAGGTGCCTACGCAGCCGCTGTGACCGCCACGTCGGCCACAATCGGATTGGTTATTCCGCCATCGATCCCGATGGTGATCTTCGGGCTTTTCACCGGCGCCGACATCGGAGCGCTTTTTCTGGCAGGTGTCTTGCCAGGGCTTCTGATGGGGGTGTTCCTGATTATCGCCTCCGCGGCTCTTTCATTGCGCCGCGGCTATCCCTCCTCGCCGTGGCAAGGCTGGGGGGAAGTGGCCGCCGCCTTTGGTGGAGCGTCCCTGGCACTACTCATGCCGGTGCTTGTTGTCGTCGGTTTGGTCGGCGGTTTTGCCACCACCGCAGAGATCGGGGCCGTCGCCGCCGTCTATGCCGCCGCCATCAGCGCGCTGATCTACCGGGAGGCAGGTCTTGCCGAACTGTGGCGCGCCCTTTGCGAAGCAGCCGCTGACAGCGCCAAGGTGCTGATCATCATCGCCATTTCTGGCGGTTTCGTGTGGATTATTGCCAGCCTCGGAGTGGCCCGGGACTTGGCAGTACTGATCGCGGGCACCGGTTTGAACGGGGTCGCGCTGCTCGGACTCATCGCGTTGATCTTGCTGTTGCTGGGAACGGTGTTGGAGCCTATCACACTGATCGTCGTGGTTGTGCCCCTGCTTGTCCCCGCAGCGCAGGCAGGCGGAATTGACCTGGTGCACCTTGGCCTTGTGTCGATCCTCGCAGCCTCCATTGGACTGGTGACACCACCAGTTGGCATCCTGCTTTACATCACTGCGGCGCAGGCCCAATCTCGTACTATGTCAGTGATTGTCGAAACCCTGCCTTTCCTGGTCGCGCTTTTCGCGACTCTGGTACTTGCGGTTGCCGCACCAGGGGTAGTGTTGTGGCTGCCGGAGTGGGCTAGCGGGTGAACGAGAAGCGGACGGACAAAAGGATCGAGGAAACGCTGACCTTTCGTCTTTTGGTCGCCGTTAATCGTATCGTGCAACCGTTCCAGGACAATTTCGGGAAGCCGCACGACCTGACGCTTCCTGAATGGCGTTGCATGATGGCGCTGGCCGCTCATCCTGGGTCTTCCGGTGAGGCAGTAGCTCAGAGGATGGCGATGGACAAGATGGCAGTCAGCCGGTCGCTGAGGCGGCTGGAGACACTTGGGCGCGTCGCCAGACAGCCCGATCCAACAAACGCTCGCCGCAATTCCTGGGAGATGACCATGGACGGATGGGCGCTTTTTGATCTGATTCTGCCTGCTGCCCTTGAACGGGACCGCCGCGCCTTCAAGGATCTTCCAAAAGAAGAGAAAAACCGCCTGATTGCCATCCTGAAAGATCTCGAAGTCTGATGACGGGGCGATCGCTACCGGCGGACTTACACTTTGTAGTGCATGTCAAGTTGTCGCGGAACAAAGATGTTACAAAGCCACTGTAGCTAAAGTCAGCTGTCCACCATTTTCTTCGGTAAATGAGTGAGCGGAGCTTGGGAAGGTGAGCTACCACCTTCTCGCCCTGAGCAAATAGGCTTTGAGAGGGCTTTTTTCTCCAAATATGCATCGACACAAACCAGGGTACCCAGCCCGGTTTCAGTGGACAGCTGTTTATTCTCGAGACACCCCCGGTGGTTAGGTTACATTGAGTTATCACCGGCCTTGCATTGAGGGTCTCGCTCTTGGTCATCTCGATACGATCCATTGACCCCCACTCTTCCGTTCAATCGCTTTTGGCGTCTAAGCAGCAAGCGGAAGGGTTCAAACGTAGGCGACCTTCTAATAGCAGCCTCAATCAAGGACCGTCCAAGCATCGGCCGTCGCTGGCTCTAACCATCTCAAAAAAACGCACGTAGATCAGCCTGTCTTCTTCTCTGGGGTAACGGCACGGCAACGCCACTTTGCTCCTCTTTCTCAGCAACTTGAACAACGCCTTAGTCTCATCACCGAACTCAGCGGCCATCCACAGCTTCCAGTCTGACATGCAACCTGTCTCATCTTCACCGACCCAAATGACTGTCAGGTGTGAGCCGCTGAAGCTGCTGCGCTTTCCTTGGTTATTCCCTTGGTTCTTATAGGGGGTGACAGTGGTGTCAGGTCCAGCGTCCACCGATGTCACGTTGGAACCTGACAGATTGTCAGGTTCGCTGTCATGGTGCTGCAAAGGGAAGCAGATGCGGTACACGCGCCTCCTTCCCGGCACTTTCACCTGCTCGAGATACCCTGACACTTCTAACGCTCTGAGGCCCCGCTGTATTGCTCTAATCGATAATGCAAGACTGTTTGCGAGGGTCGCGTTCTTAGGCCAACACATCCCGGTCTCTTTGTTGACATACGTGTCGCAGAGCACGACCGCGAGTTGCTTTGCGCTCCGGCCGATTTCTGGTGAGGCGAACACGGCTCGCTTCCAATCGAAGCGAAGCTTTTGATACCCCGCGCTCATTGCGTCGGCGCTCGATGTGTATTCGCCTC
>CAYODE010000120.1:0-11386 GCA_964402685.1 uncultured Aestuariivita sp.
CTCTTCGAATACTTTCTGGTGGCGGCGTTGCAACGAACAGTCACGTTCGGCCAGATGCACAGCGTTTCCCTTGCCATCGCCAAAGACCTGAATTTCGATATGACGCGGCTTTTGCAGGTATTTTTCGATATAGACCTCGTCATTGCCAAAGGCAGCCTTGCCTTCGGCCCGCGCGGTCATGAACGCTTTTTCCATGTCGGCTGCGGAAGCTGCGACTTTCATACCGCGTCCGCCACCGCCGGCGGTGGCTTTGATGATGACGGGGTATCCCATCTCGTCACCCAGCCGTTTGGCGTCATCCAGAGTGTCAACGCCCCCGTCAGATCCAGGAACGCACGGCACTCCCAGCTCTTTCATCGTGTCCTTGGCCGTGATCTTGTCGCCCATGATCCGGATGTGCTCGGCGGTTGGACCAATGAAACTGATCCCATGGTCTTCCACGATTTGCACAAATTGCGCGTTTTCGCTTAGGAACCCATAACCTGGGTGAATCGCTTGAGCGCCTGTAATCTCACATGCCGACATGATGGCGGGGACGGATAAGTAGCTGTCCGGGCTGGGTGGTGGGCCAATACATACACTTTCATCGGCCATGCGCACGTGCATCGCATCCGCGTCTGCGGTCGAGTGCACAGCAACTGTGGCAATGCCCATCTCACGCGCGGCACGCACAACGCGCAGGGCAATTTCCCCGCGGTTGGCAATCAGAATTTTGTCGAACATTGCGGGCCGCCTTATTCGATGATCACCAGGGGAGTGCCGTACTCAACTGCTGCTCCGTCCTCAACCAGGATCCGCTTAATCGTGCCGGACGTCGGTGCAGGGATGTGGTTCATGGTTTTCATGGCTTCCACAATCAGCAATGTGTCGCCTTCGCTCACGCTGCTGCCCACGCTGATGAACGACGGGGCCCCGGGTTCGGGTTGCATGTAAACAGTGCCCACCATGGGGGAGGCGACGGCGCCAGGATGGCTTGCTGGATCTTCGGGTGTCTCTGCAGTTGCGGCGGCGGGTGCTGCCGGGGCCGCGGCTGGCGCCGCGGGTACAGCGGCAGGAGCAGGTGCAGCGGCCACAGGTGCGACAGCGGCTGCAACGGTTGCCCGGCTGACGCGTACATTCAGGCTGTCGCTCTCGCCGTAATCACGTTTGACCTGCAATTCAGTCAAGTCGTTTTCGTTCAAAAGCTCGGCCAGAGCCTTGATGAATGCCACATCCGCATCATGCGCTTTATTTGCCATAAGTGTCCTCGACCACGTCTTTCAGCCGCCCATCTGCCTGCAGGCGTTCGTGTTTGGGTTATACGCCAAGCCGTGCACAACGCAAAGCATGTCGGCGATTTCGACCTAGATGATGGTTTTTGATGAAAATGACCAGAGGGAAAGCAAAACCGGTCCCGTCATTTAGATCGGCATGCCAGACAGCTTGGCGACCAATTCGGCCAAGTTGCGCGCATTGAACTTGGCCTGAAGCCGCGCGCGATGCGCTTCGACTGTGCGATAACTCAGGTTTAAGTCCCGCCCGATCTCCTTCGCGGACAATCCGCGCGCGGTCAGGATGGCCACTTCGCGTTCCCGCGGTGTCAGATCCACAACGGGTCGATCGTCTGAAATGTCCGAAAAACTCCAGATGCCGTGACGAAATGGGTCTTCGGGCGTCAGCGACTGACCGCGAACCCGGCACCAAAAGAGCGTCCCATCGCTACGGCGCATGATCCGTTCATCCGCATAGGCGCCTGTTTCACGCATCGCTCGTAGCCCGCGAACTCCGATCCGTTCATAGTCTTCAAGAGTGGGGTACAGCAGCGCCATTGGCTGCCCGGTGTACTCCTCCGGTTCTCCACCAAACACAGTCGCGAACTGCCTGTTACACCGGGTGATGGTGCGGTTTTCCAGCTCGGCCAGGCCGATGGGCGCATTCTGAAAGGCAAGATCGGACATCGCGGGACACCCTGCCGCGTATTTCTACGGAATTGAAGAGTGTGGCCTGTGCTGGCTATGAAAGAGATCAAAGAGGGAGGACGTCATGGTTTATATCACCGGTTGGGGACACACGAAATTCGGCAAACTGACCGATCAGAGCCTAGAAGACCTGATTGTAGAGGCGGGGCGCGAAGCGCTGGTCCATTCTGGTCTGAGTGCCGATGCGATAGACGGCATCTGGCTGGGGCATTTCAACGGTGGCATGGTGGGAGACGGATTTCCATCATCTCTGGCGATGGGTATCGCTCCGGGCCTGCGGTTCAAGCCAGCCACACGTCTGGAAAACGCCTGTGCATCCGGAGCCGCTGCGATCTTTTCCGCGCGACAGGCGATCCTGTCGGGAGAGGCCAAGGCCGCGCTTGTCATTGGTGCCGAAAAGATGACGCACCTTGCCACGCGAGATGTGGCTACGTGTTTGGGTCACGCCGCATATCAAAAGGAAGAAGCTGGGCTCAGCTTCCCAGGCGTCTTTGCGCAATTCGCACAGGCCTATTTCGACAAGTACGGAGATCATACCCAAGCGCTTGCCAAAATAGCGGCGAAAAACCACGGAAACTCGGTCAACAACCCGCTCGCCCAGCTGCAAAAACCGCTGGATGAGGCGTATTGCGCTGAAGTCTCCGAGAAAAACCCGATGGTTGCTCCGCCGCTGAAGGTGACAGATTGCTCGTTGGTTTCAGATGGTGCAGCCGCCCTCGTTTTGGTGGGTGAAGAGCTTTTAGGTGATGCGCCGCGTGCCGTACGTATGCGCAGTGTGGCACAAGTGAACGACGTGCTGCCGATGTCACAGCGCGATCTATTGGCGTTTGAAGGTCCGCGTCGCGCGATCCACACTGCTTATGATCGGGCAGGGGTCACGGTCTCGGACATCGACGTGGCCGAGGTGCATGATTGTTTCACCATTGCCGAGCTCTTGATTTACGAGGCAATGGGGCTGGCGGCCCATGGTCACGGTGCTGACGTTCTGCAGGGCGGGGTTGTTCATGCGGGCGGGCGTTTGCCGGTCAACCTCTCTGGTGGGCTCAAGGCAAAGGGGCACCCTGTCGGCGCAACGGGGGTATCGATGCACACCCTCATCGCGCGTCAGGTTCTGGGGCAGGCTGACGCGATGCAGCATCCCGGAGCGGAAACCGGATTGGTGTTCAACATGGGCGGATCGGGCGTCGCCAGCTATGCCAGTGTTCTGGAGGCGGCGAAATGAACATCGGGCAGTGGTTGGAGCGCACGGCGACGCGTGTCCCGGACCGACCCGCGCTGTTCCTGGGGCGCGACATGGTTTGCGATTATGCAGAGTTTCACGCGCGTGCCCTGCAGGTCGCGGCATGGCTCGCGGCGCAAGGCGTCGAGCCGGGCGACCGTGTGGCCATCTTTATGAAGAACTGCCCCGACTATCTGATCGCGCAATATGGGATCTGGTATGCGGGCGCAGCCGCCGTGCCGATCAACGCGAAACTGCATGGTCGGGAGGCCGCTTTCATCCTGGAAAACTCCGGGGCCAAGATCGTTTTCAGCTCACCCGGATTGACCGAGGCGTTGGTTGAGGCCGAGGCTCCCTGCCAAGCTGTTGACATCACCAGCGATGCTTGGGCCGGGATGTTCGCAGAAAATGCGGAACCCGCGCCTGCTGTCCTGCCTCGGGCCTCTGACGATTTGTGCTGGCTCTTCTACACATCCGGCACGACCGGACAGCCCAAAGGCGTGATGATTACACATCGCATGCTGATCTCTATGTCCCTCTGCTACGAGACTGATTGCGATGCCGTGCAGCCAGACGACGCTATCCTTTATGCGGCGCCGATGAGCCACGGGGCCGGGATCTATAACATGATGCATGTGCTCAAAGGTGCACGCCACGTCTGCCCACCCTCTGGTGGGTTTGACGAGGCAGAGATCTTTGATCTGGCACGCCATTTCTCAGCCGTGCAGATGTTCGCCGCGCCCACAATGGTCAAACGTATGACCCAGGTGGCCAAGGCAACGGGCGAGACCGGGGAAGGGCTGCGGACCGTCGTCTACGCGGGCGGCCCCATGTACAACGCTGACATCATCGAGGCCGTTGATCATTTCGGCCCCATTTTCGTGCAGATTTACGGGCAGGGAGAATGCCCGATGGGGATTACGGCACTCAGCCGGCATGATGTTTGTGATCGGGCCCATCCCCGGTGGCGTGAGCGTTTGGGAAGTGTCGGACGGGCCCAATCTGCTGTCGAGGTGGCCATTGGCGATGAAACCGGCCAAGTCCTGCCAACGGGCACACATGGTGAGATCATGGTGCGCGGCGACACCGTCATGCCGGGGTACTGGCAGAACGCGCGGGCGACCGCGAAAACCATTGTAAACGGCTGGTTGATGACCGGCGACATGGGGTTTCTTGATGTTGACGGCTACCTGACGATGCAGGATCGGTCCAAGGATATGATCATCACCGGCGGCTCCAACGTTTATCCGCGCGAAGTGGAAGAGGTACTTTTGACCCATGCAGACTTGAAGGAAGTGTCCGTGGTCGGGCGACCTCATCCTGAGTGGGGGGAAGAGGTGGTGGCCTTTATCGTGGGTGAGGCTGAACCCGCAGCGCTTGATAAGTTGTGCATCGACAACATTGCGCGGTTCAAAAGGCCCAAGGCGTATATTCGGCTCCAGGAACTGCCCAAGAATAACTACGGCAAAGTCCTGAAAACCGAGCTGCGCAAGACCTTTGGGGAGGGTTAGATGACTGATCTTTCAGGTAAAACAGCGTTGGTCACAGGGTCGGTGCAAGGGATTGGGCTGGCCATCGCCGAGGCACTGGCCCAAGCTGGCGCCCGCATCGCGGTTCACGGGATCGCAGGTGATGCGCAGATCGAAGAGGTGTGTTCGCAGCTCGAAAACAAAGGGGCACCGCAAGCGGAGTTTTTCGCTGGCGACATGCGTAACCCCGATCGTATCAGCGAATTGATGGAGGCTGTCGCCGCGTGGGGAGGCGCAGACATCCTCGTCAATAATGCAGGAATTCAGCACACTGCACCGCTGGCAGACATGCCGCGCGAAAAATGGGACGATATTCTTGCCGTCAACCTTTCGGCCGCGTTCCACACCATGCAAGCCGCCATGCCTGTGATGGCACAGCGCGGGTACGGCCGTGTCATCAACATCGCATCTGTCCACGGGCTTGTCGCATCCAAAGACAAAGCGCCTTATGCGGCTGCAAAATTCGGGCTTGTTGGCCTGAGCCGGGTTGCCGCATTGGAATACGCGGCCAGAGGAGATCGCAAAAGCGGCGGTGTCACCGTCAATTGCATCTGTCCCGGATGGACGGAAACCGCGATCATCCAACCCCAAATCGATGCGCGCGCGGCCGCTCATGACGGTGTCCGCGAGGCAGGCATCGCAGAACTGCTGGCCGAGAAACAGCCGTCCCTGCGCACGTCCGACCCATCCGAGATTGGCGCGCTAGCCCTTTGGCTCTGCGCCCCGGTGGCGCATAACGTGACGGGCACAGCAATCCCGATTGATGGGGGCTGGACTGCGCAATAGGGGATCCCGACATCCGATCTGGTACGTCGAGAAGCGAGTTCGCACGTCCAGGCACGTAACAGACTGGTCCGCCTTGTAACGCAGCTGGCGACTACGGACCGACGGCGACCTGTTTTAAGCGCTCAGGATAATCTTCGGGAAAACGCCAAGACGGGTCTCCGTCCGTTTTCACCAACCCACGCTCACCGGGATCTTTGTCGGAGAGAAGCGCAAGAAACAAATCACTACTCGCCCAGGGCGAAGACTGATAATAATGGTGCCCGTTCCCAGCATCCGCAGCTTCTGCATTGGTAACGTCGATCAGATGGAAATCCTCAATCTGCGACAGAGCATCCACCACCCGTGCCGGTATCGTTCCAGGTTTTGACGCCTGGCCAATCCGTTGACGTCCGAACAACAACCGAGACATAGCCAGCGCACTATCTGTCTGAGATTGATAGAAGGTCACATCGTCGAATGTCTCCAAAAGACCGTCCTCAAAGGACTGAACGACAAATGACGAGTCAAGATCGCTTCCAATCAGAATGAGACGGCCCATTTCTGGCTTCGGACCCTGTTTCAGAGCGATCTGATAGGCGGCCTCAAAGGCCAAACGCGACCCGGCACTGTACCCGATCAAGTGAATCCGGCGCACGCGCGTGTTTTCTGACAGATACTCGATCAGCGACCGGAAGTAGCGGCGCGTGGACAACACCGATTCCTGATCACGCAAATAGGCGAACCTGGAAGGGGTTGCAGTCCAATTGTAGCTGATGAAGGCGCCCTGATATCCTAAGAAGTGTTGCAACTCCTTAGACACCAAAGTCGAGTAGTCAAAGTCCACGTTATAGCCGTGGGTATAGATGAAAATGTCCTTATTCTTTGACCGGGCAAGTTGCTGATCAATCACCTTCGCAAACCTCCGGCCAGCGTCTTCCATCCGTGCTTTTGTGGGCGCGTCTTCTAGGTATTGTGTGGCGCTGAAGGGTAGGACGCCAAATTCATCTACGCCGGATACTGTCAGAGTAAGCTCTTCTGCGCGATCCGCAGAAAGTGTCACCTGACGTGCCTCTTCCCAGGAAGAGAGCGGCGGGTCGACGTCAATTTCTGCGACGCCCGCCCGTAAGACGAAACCGCGTTCATTGTTGTAATGCGCCTGCGGGTCTTCCTCGCGCGCAGGTTGTCGGTCTGTGACAAAGAACAGTTTCGTATGATCTTCTACGTTTTGCGCAGTGAGGTTGGGAAAAGGATCAAAATTTGCCGCGGAATAAAGCACAGGTGACGGCATCAACTCACGCTCGTCATAAACACCGGGCCCACACCCAATGAGCAAACCTGCCAAAAGGGATGACGCGAGAGCCCTTTTGCACACTAGCAACGCGGCAGACCTCACCATCCTGAATTGATACCTTTCGGTTGTGTCTCACAGTGAGTAGTTCGTGTGCGGCCATCCGCTGCTTGGAGCAGGCTAAACTGCCTGCACAAAATGTCCACATGTGTCGTTAGTAGACCAGGGCGACAACGGCATTCTGCTGGTCGAAACCATGTCGCAGCAAGTGCCACGTCTCCTGCTGTCTAAACCAACTGCAGCGGACCCTTGGAACTTATTCTAAACCTACTGACACATGTACTCGATACGCTCGCCGTCTTCGGTCAATGCGATGATGCCGCCGGGCACGAGCGCGAAGTTCGCGTATGTCGCGCGATGGACCGCACCATTCACAACAATGGATCCTGCGCCTTGCCCGCCAACCATGTTAGGGGCTTCAATGTGGACGATGGCGCCAGGAGCACCGAACTCACCCAACATATATAGAGTGCCGGGTATTTCGTTTGCGCGCCCCGATCTTAGCAGCAAGTTCATCTGGGTACGTTCACCAGACGCACCGATCCCGGCAGCGCCAGCGTATTGCAACAGCTGCACCTGAACGACACCAGAAAACATGGTACCGCGGTAGTTTGCGTTGCACTGCATTTGAGACAGTAAAAGGCCTTGTGATTGCGCGATCGTCGCGGAAAAGAATGTGGAAAAAAGCGCGGCGGCTAACACGAAACGCTTCATGTCAAATTCCCCCTTAAAAAGCGCAGTATACCACAGTTTCATGGACCACACGAATTGGGGCAGTGTTCGTGTATGGTTGCCTCGAACAGTGACTCTAGTTGCTGACCCGTCTCGTCACGTCAGCAGACTCCGCTGTTCTGATCATTGCTGGTGGTTTGGGCGCTATTCAAACCGCGATGGTGATCCAGGCCCTGCCATTCAGTGCCGTAATGGTCTTGATGGGACCGGCGCTGGTCAAAGCGATCAGGCGCGATGGTCGCTGCGAAGCGCACGGCTTGCCAAAGACCCATGTTGAGATCAACGGCGGCGAGGCGGCACAACCTGCCGAGTAACGTATTGCACAAATCGATCGAGCAGGGCCGGGGTTTTTCCGGTCCTGTTTTTGGCCTCTTAATGAAAGAAAACCGGCTCCCGAAAAGGGAGCCGGCTCGTATCCTCATGAGTGATCCCAAAGGGAATAAGAGGATGGGGGTTCTTAGATCGCGAGGTATTCCGCGCGCAGTTCTGCGTTCTCCAGAACTTCGGCGGCAGTCCCGTCAAAGACAATCCCGCCGGTGTCCAGAATGACCGCACGGTCGGCCAGCTCCAGCGCGCGGATTGCGTTCTGCTCGACGATTACTGTGGTCATCCCCTGTTCTTTGATGTGGATGAGTGTCTTTTCGATCTCATCCACGATCACAGGTGCCAGACCTTCGTATGGCTCATCCAGCAAAAGCACTTTGATATCGCGTGCAAGCGCGCGCGCAATCGAAAGCATCTGCTGTTCACCGCCTGATAGGGTAGTACCTTCCTGGTTTTTTCGTTCGCCCAAACGAGGGAAGAGGTCATACAGCCGATCAAGTGACCAGCCGATTGGAGGGGCGATCTGGGCCAGCTTCAGGTTTTCTTCGACTGTGAGGCCCTGGATGATCCGGCGATCCTCGGGCACCAGTCCCAAACCTGCGCCCGATGCTTCGTAGCTGGTCATTTTGTGCAGCGGTTGGTGGTCCAGCCAGATTTCACCATGTGTGACCTGGGGATCGCCCATCCGCGCGATGGACCGCAGCGTCGATGTTTTTCCAGCGCCGTTCCGACCAAGAAGGGCAAGGATTTCACCTTCGTGCACGTTAAAGGAAATGCCCTGCACGATATAGCTTTCACCATAATAGCTGTGCATATCCCACACCGACAGGAAGGCCGGGGCCGTTGTGGCCTGATTGGCGTTTTTGGAAAAGTCTGGTTTGACGTTCATTGACTTGTCTCCTTACGCGCTTTCGCCCAGATACGCTTCGCGCACCTTGGGGTGGCCCTTGATGTTTTCGGGCGTGTCTTCGACCAACGGCGTGCCTTGCGCCAATACCGTGATGCGTTCTGCCAGAGAAAACACAACGTGCATGTCATGTTCGATAATTGCGATTGTGATGTCGCGCTTTTCTTTGATCTCTTTCAGCAGATCGATCGTGTTGTTGGTATCCGCACGTGCCATACCGGCCGTAGGTTCGTCCAAAAGCAGCAGTCGCGGCTCTTGGCTGAGGCACATGCCAATCTCAAGACGCCGCTTGTCCCCGCGCGACATGGCGGCTGCATGCATATGGCGCTTGTCCGCCATGTTCATGTCTTCCAATACATGCTCGGCCCGCTCAATGATGTCCTTCTGCGAGGTCACCGCACCGATTGCGTTCATTTCGAACGCTCCATCGCGTTTGGCAAAGCAGGGGATCATCATGTTTTCCAGAACCGTCAGATCACCAAAGATCTCGGGTGTCTGGAAGACGCGCGAAATGCCCATCTGATTGATCTCGAACGGTTTGCGGCCCAGAACCGATTGACCGTCGAACATCACTGACCCTGTGTCGGGGATCAATTTGCCGACCAAACAGTTTAGCAGAGTGGATTTGCCCGCGCCGTTTGGACCAATGATCGCGTGCACGGTGTTTTCGGCAACGCTTAGGTTCACTTCGGACAAAGCCTGCAAGCCGCCGAACCGCTTACCTACGTTTTTGACTTCAAGAATACCCATGGGTTTCTCTCCTTATTCCGCAGGCTCGGTTGCGCCCTTACCCGTTTCTTTGGCCGCCTTGCGACGGCGGAAGAAACCGGCAATGCGTTGGCCGCCTTCGACCAGACCACCCGGCAGGAAGATCACGACGAGCATGAAGATGATGCCCAATGTCAGGTGCCAGCCTTTTCCGATGAACGGGTAGATCAGCGTCACAATCATGTCTTCCAAACCATCGGGCAGGAAAGCAAACCAGCTATGCAGGATATCCGAGTTGATCTTGGACAGGATGTTTTCCATGTACTTGATCGCACCGGCGCCCAGCACAGGCCCAATGAGTGTGCCAACACCCCCGAGGATCGTCATGAGAACCACCTCACCTGAGGCCGTCCAGAACATCCGCTCTGGCCCGGCCAACGGGTCCATGGCCACCATCAGACCGCCAGCCAAACCGGCATACATGCCCGAAATGACAAATGCGGCGAGCATGTACGGTTTGGTGTTCAAACCGGTATAGTTTAGCCGCTGCTGGTTCGATTTGACCGCGCGGAGCATCATGCCGAAGGGTGACCGGAAGATGCGGATCGAGACGTAGAAGGCGATCAGCATCACAAAGGCGCTGAAATAGTAGCCAGCAGAGAATGTGAAGAGCCAGTTACCCACTTCCAATTCGGATGCAGCGCGCATCTCAAGGCCGAACAGGTTTGGTACAGGAATGTTACCTGCCTCGGTGACTTGGGCGCCAAAGATACGGGGATCGTCCAGCGTCAGCTGCAGGCCCGTCTCACCGCCTGTCAGACCTTTTTGCAGAAGACCCTGTTGGGTCGGGCCGTCCATATCTGTCGCCAGAACCGAATAGGCCAGAGCGTAAGACATCATCGCGAAAGCAAGTGTCAGGATCGAGAAATAGATTCCCGATCGCCGCAGGCTGACATAGCCGATCAGCACGGCAAAAGCGCCCGAGACGACAACTGACAAAGCCAGGGCGGGCAGAACGTTCATGCCAAACAACTTGAACATCCACATCGCTGCGTAAGACCCCACACCCAAGAAGGCTGCGTGACCAAAGGACAGATACCCGGTCAGGCCAAACAGGATGTTGAAGCCGATCGCAAAGATCCCAAAGATCACGAAACGCTGCATCAGGTCGGGATAGCCCGCATTGAACTGCGCCATGGCGGACCCTTCAGGGAAGGGGTTGAGAATAAAGGGTGCCGCAATCGTGAGAATGGCCACCAGGATGAGAAGACGGGTGTCTTTGGCGTCGAGACCGAACATGCTCTTATTCCTCCATAACACCCTTGCGGCCCATCAGACCCCGCGGACGCGTCAGCAGGATCACAATGGCCACAAGATAGATGACGATTTGGTTCAGGCCCGGCATTACTTCGAGCACCGCGCGCATCGAAGCGAAGCTCTCCAGAATGCCCAGCAGGAACCCTGCCAGAACCGCTCCGGGAAGCGAGCCCATACCGCCTACAACCACCACAACAAAGCTTAGTACAAGGAAGTCCATGCCCATGTGGTAGTTGGGTGAGGTGATCGGCGAGTACATTACGCCTGCAAGCCCGGCCACCGCAGCGGCGATGCCGAACATCAGCGTGAAGCGGCGGTCGATGTTGATGCCCAGAAGCTGAACCGTTTCCCGGTCGGCCATGCCGGCGCGCACCACCATGCCGAAGGTGGTGAATTGCAGGAAGGCGAAGACCGCGGCGATGATCGCCATGGCGAAAAGGAAATAGACCAGGCGCCAGTAGGGATAGATGATCGAGCCCGGATCGAAGCCCAGCATCGCGCCGAAGTCGAACGAGCCGATGAAGGCGTCCGGGGCGGGGGTCGGGATCGGGTTGGCGCCGTAGAAATACTTGATGATCT
>CAYODE010000121.1:0-11185 GCA_964402685.1 uncultured Aestuariivita sp.
CAAGAAACAACTCAACATGGGTAAGCCGCCGGTCTATGATCGCGCCGCGCTGGAGCTCAGTGAGAGTGAAAAAGACGCCCTGCGCGCTGAGCGAGGCCAAGGCGTCTGGCGGTTCAAGTTGAACCACGCTCGGATTGAATGGACAGACGGCATTCTTGGCGACACATCTATCGATGCCGCCTCGGTCTCTGATCCGGTGCTGATCCGTCAGGACGGGCAGGTGCTCTACACTCTGGCCTCTGTTGTGGACGATACCGAGATGGGCGTGACCGATGTCGTTCGGGGATCGGATCATGTCACCAACACGGCCACGCAGATCCAAATTATCGAGGCGCTGGGCGGGACTGTTCCCAGTTTTGCCCATCACTCCTTGCTGACTGGACCACAGGGCGAAGCACTTTCGAAACGGCTTGGTACTCTGGCTCTACGCGATCTTCGGGACCGCGGTGTTCAGCCTATGGCACTCCTGAGCCTGATGGCGCGTTTGGGTTCTTCCGATCCGGTCGAGCTACGTACAGATATGGCCGAGTTGATTGACGGGTTCGACATCGGGCATTTCGGATCCGCTCCGACGAAATTCGATGTCGAGGATGTGTTCCCGCTGACGGCACGCTATCTGCACACGCTGCCGTTGGAAGATGTGGTCGAATTGATCGCCTCGCTGGGCGTTCCGGCAGAGCTGGCAGACCAGTTTTGGACAGTGACGCGCGACAACATCACAACGTTGCACGATCTGGAGGGGTGGTGGACACTCTTCCGCGATGGTGCTGATCCGGTGATTGAGGACGAAGACACCGCTTTTGTTGCGGAAGCCATGGAGCTTTTGCCAGAAGGTCCGTTCGACGCGGACACATGGTCCAACTGGACTGCTGCGGTGAAAGAAGCCACGGGCCGTAAGGGGCGGGGGCTTTTTATGCCTTTGCGCAAAGCGCTTACTGGTCAAAGCCATGGACCAGACATGAGTTCTGTCATGCCGCTGCTACAGGTGGTCAAAGCGCGCGGCTAAAGAACGCGTCGCCTTTTTTGCCCATGCTCTCCTAGAGTGTCGTAACCATCGACGCGGAGAGCATCTATGCGGCTCGAAAGCAACTCAATCAATGCGCTCAATCTGAGCGAGGTCCAGCGTGTCTGACGTCCAGGCCAAGTTTCTGACCGGCAATCTGTTTCGCCATGTCACCGTGATGTCGCTGACCGCCTCAGTCGGTCTCATGGCCGTGTTTCTGGTCGATTTCATCGACATGATCTTCATTTCGATGCTGGGCAAATCCGAGCTTGCGGCGGCAGTTGGCTATGCCGGAGCCATCTTGTTCTTTACCACTTCCTTCGGGGTCGGCATGGCGATCTCTGCTGGCGCCTTGGTGGCCCAGGCTTTGGGTGCAGGGGATGGCGAAAAGGCGCGGGAACGTGCCACCCACGCGCTGATCTACGGCGTGTTGTTTGGCATTGGGTTTTCCATTTTGGTTTGGATGAACCTGCCGTTTCTGGTGGCAGTTTTAGGTGCAACTGGCGACACCGCCGAGCTGGCCGTTTGGTATTTGCAGATCATCGTTCCGTCCCTTCCGTTCTTGCTCGTTGGTATGATGGGAGGCGCTATTTTGCGTGCCCATGGGGATGCGCGCCGGGCGATGATGGCCACGATCTATGGCGGCGGGGTCAACGCGATCCTCGACCCGATCCTGATTTTCGGATTGAACATGGAACTAACGGGCGCGGCTGTGGCGTCAGTTTGTGCCCGGCTTGTGATCGCTGCAACGTCGCTCTTGCCATTGCTACGCCACTATGGCGGCTTCACCCGCCCCAGCATCCGGGGTGTGTCCGGGGATTTCCGCCCGATATTCGCAATCGCCATTCCCGCGATCTTGACGCAGCTCGCCACACCCATTGGCCAGGCTTACGTCACCCGCGCGATGGCGGAGTATGGAGAGCAGGCCGTCGCGGGACTGGCCATTGTTGCCCGGCTGACGCCAGTGGCTTTTGGCGTGATATTCGCGTTGTCCGGCGCCGTGGGTCCCATCATCGGCCAGAACCACGGCGCGCGCGACGGTGATCGGGTCAGGGGCGCCTATTCGGCGGCTCTGATCTTTACCGGGTTGGTGGTCGTGTTCATTTCGCTTGTGCTATTTTTGTTGCGCGCACCGATTGCGGCCCTGTTTGGCGCGACCGGCATCACGCAGGAGCTCGTCTTCTTATTCTGCGGACCGCTGGCGCTGCTCTATTTCTTCAACGGAGTCATCTTTGTTGGCAACGCGGCGTTCAACAATCTGGGACGCCCGTTCTATTCGACCTGGATCAACTGGGGTCGGCACACGCTGGGCACGATCCCGCTCGTGATGCTTTTAACCATCTGGCTGGGTGCGCCCGGTGTGTTAATCGGTCAAGCCGCTGCAGGTGTGATCTTTGGCATTATCAGCATGGTTCTGACCGCGCGTGTCATCCACGACAAAAGCGGTGCCCGCGTCGATCAACCCTTCAAGCAGACGCATCTATTCCAGATGTTTTATAACCGCCGATAGACGTTCAAGCTGATCATCGACAAAGGCAGTTTCTTCTGGTTTCAAAAGCTGATGGCGTGGATACCGGGGCGCCTCTCGGTCATTCAGAATGGGGGAGCCCCAACCATCTGTGGTTTCAAAAAACCGCATCGCGCCGTCCTTGCCGAAACTGCGCAGATAGCCCTGGATGACCACATCAAGATAACTCATCAGGATGGGATAGGCCTGACTGGGTGTGGTGTGACGCCCTTCGGGTACTGCATAAACGGCAACGTCTGTGGGCTGTGCGCGACGATGGGTGACGTGGTCCGTCACGGCCACACGATCATAGGCCCATTCACGGGCATCCAACGCCTCCCAATCGTCATTCGGCACATGGGCAATCATGCCATCGATTGTGCAACCGGCATCTGGAATAGCCGTCAAAAATGCGACGGGGCGTAGATCAGTATGCCGCCAGGCGCGCCGCCATCCTGTCAGTTGCGCTGGTTGCGGATCGGGAAAGTCGTGGGTGGATGTGTTGACCAGACTGCCATAGCCAAAAAAATAAGGCGCAGGTTGCATACATCTTCCTTGCTTTGAATTGATGTATGTCAAACAATTCTTACAGCTTTTGTGCAAGCCTTGTGTATCATGGTCAGGAGAGGACCGCGTTTGTGCGTATTACCAAACGAACAAATATCGCTGTAAGACTTTTGATGTTTTGCGCTGCCAACCATGATCGGTTGGTAACGAAGTCCGAGATTGCGGAATGCTGCAATATCTCGGAAAATCACTTGGCTCAGGTTATTAACCAATTGAGTCAATTGAATTATTTGCACACACAGCGAGGCCGCAATGGTGGTATGACACTGGCGCGCTCGGCCGAGACAATCCGCATCGGCGACGTGTTCCGGGACATCGAAGGTGACCTGCCGATTGCCGAGTGTTTTGCCGATGCGGACAACACCTGTCCCCTGGTCGCACACTGCCGACTCAAGCTCGCTCTGGCCGATGCGGCCCAAGCGTTTTACGCCCATTTGGACGAAATTACGCTGGAATCGCTTATTTGCGACAACGTTGATCTACTGAAAATCCTCAATCCGGTGGCGTGCGTCCGCTGATCACTCACGCGCGCGCAATACCCGTGCCGGACGTGCTGCCAGAGGGCGCCACGCAAAGAACAGCCCTGCCAACAGGGTTGCGGTGATCCCGCCGCCAATGATGCCCAAGGCCGAGGTCCAGATGACCTCAAAGCTGGTGTCCATCACAAAGTAACTCACCGCCCAGCCGCCGCCGATACCGGCGGCCAGAGCCACGAGGCCCGCGGCTGCCCCCAGAATGGCTGCACGCAATGCAAAGGATCGCAAGATCCGTCCACGGCCCGCGCCCAGGGTTTTGAGCACGGCGGCCTCATAGGTGCGCGCACCTTCGCCTGCGGCAGCTGCTCCGATCAGAACCAGAAAGCCGGTCAACAAGGTCGCTGCCGCGCCATAGGAGGTGGCCGCTGCCAGACCCGCCAGAAGATCCGTCACTTGATCGATTGCATCCCGCACTCGGATGGCGGTGATATTGGGAAACTGTCCGGCAAGATCGCGCAGGATCTGTGCTTCGGCCTGTTCTTCGGCATAAACCGTCGAAATGAAGCTATGGGGTGCACCCGCCAGCGCCGAGGGGTTCATCGACATGATAAAACCGATGCCCGCGTTGGAAAAATCGACCTCGCGCAGCGATGTGATTTCCGCGGTGATATCCCGCCCCAGGATATTGACGGTCAGTTTGTCGCCGATGCCGATTCCCATTTCTTCGGCTTCTTCGGCCGCAAAGCTGATGAGTGGTGGTCCCTGATAATCCGCAGGCCACCATTCGCCCGCCGTGATGGAGGTGTTGTCCGGCAAATCTTCGGAATAGGTTACACCACGATCACCTTCCAGAACCCAATGTCCCCCAGCTACCTCACGCGCGGGGCGGTCGTTGATCTGGGTGATGATGCCGCGCAGCATCGGCGCGCTATCGACACGGCTGACGGCAGGATCATTCTCCAAACGCTCGCTAAAGCCCGGCATCTGATCGCGTTGGATATCTACAAAGAAGTAAGACGGTGCGACTTCCGGTAAATCGCCAGAGATCGCGTTGCGCAGGTTGCCGTCGATCTGACCGACCGCAGCCAATACAGACAGGCCCAGGCCCAAGGACAGCACGACCGACGCGGCACCCTCGCGCGGACCGCTGATAGCGCTCAACGCCCAGCGCAGGGCCGGGCGACCTCGCGCCACGCGCCCGGACCGCTTGGCGACGAAGCGGATGAGCACCGCAGAAATCGCTAGCAGAAACAACGACCCGGCAATACCGCCAGCGGTCCAAAGCGTCAGGGTCATTGCCTCGCTGAACCAGCCCGCCAGGCCGATCAGCGCGCCAAGGCCAAAGGCAGTGGCCAGCAAGTAGCGGAAGGGTGGGAGCAGTTTTGCGGTCGAGAGCGCGTCGCGGAACAGCGTTGCTGCGCGGACTTCTTCTGTACGGGCAAGTGGCCAGAGGGTGAAGATCAACGCCGTCAGCAGGCCGTATATCGCAGCCTCCCACAAAGGCGTTGAATAGATCGCAAAGGCTGCCGGAATAGGCAAACGCGCTTCGATCACCGGTGACAGCAAAACGGGTATGATAGCCCCAAGGATCAGACCCAGCGTGATACCCACAAGCGAAAGAACACCAATCTGTATGAAATACGTCTGAAAGATCGTTGCACGATCCGCGCCCAAGGTCCTGAGTGTGGCGATCACGGATGTCTTGCGCGCGAGATAGGCCCGCACTGCAGCGGACACGCCAACACCGCCCACGGCAAGCCCGGACAGTCCGACGAGCACCAGAAACGCCCCTAGCCGGTCCACGAATTCTGCGATGCCCGGCGCCCCGTTGCGGGCATCGGACCAGCGCAATCCGCTGTCTTCAAACTGCCCGCGCGCCTCCGCGGCGATGGTTGGCAGGTCTGTGCCCTCCGGCAGATTTAAACGATACTGCGTGGAAAAGAGCGTTCCTGGCGCTAGCAGACCCGATGCATCCAACGCCTTGGTGCGAACAATCGTGCGCGGACCCAACCCAAACCCTCCGGCAGAGGTGTCCGGTTCGCGCGTGATTTCGGCCATCAATATGAAATCTTGCGTGCCCAGTTGGAACGTTTGACCAACCGCCAAACCAAGCCGGTCGATCAAAACACGTTCCATGACCGCACCGGGCAGGTCGTCCGTTCCCGCAAGGGCCGCGTCAAAAGGCATTTCCGGGTTCAGCTCAACCGAGCCAATCAAAGGATAGGCGGCATCCACCGCTTTCACCTGTGTCAGCCCACGTTCAGGGCCGTCCGGACCATCGACCACGGCCATGGACCGGAAATCAGCGATCTCTGACACCGCAAGCGCTTGCGCGTCCATCCATGCGCGTTCTTCGTCCGATGCAAAGCGATAGGTGAATTCCATCTGCGCATCGCCGCCCAAGAGGGCCGCCCCCTCGCGCGCCAGTCCGGCTTCGATGGAGGCGCGCACGGTGCCCACGGCAGCGATCGCCGCAACACCCAGCGCAAGGCAGGCTAGGAAGATGCGAAAGCCCGACAAGCCGCCGCGCAGCTCGCGTCGGGCAAAGCGCGTGGCGATCTTCAGGCTCATTCAGCAGCCTCTTGCAACGTGGACGGATCGATGCGGCCGTCCCTGAGACGGATCACACGGTTGCAGCGTTGGGCCAGTTCGCGAGAATGGGTCACCAGAACCAGTGTCGCTCCATGCCGATCGCGAAGATCAAACAGGAGATCCATGATGGCTTGCCCGTTCGCAGCATCCAAGTTCCCCGTTGGCTCATCAGCCAACAGAATGTCCGGGCGAGGAGCGGATGCGCGTGCCAGCGCCACGCGCTGCTGCTCGCCCCCCGACATTTGTGTCGGATAATGGCCGGCGCGATGGCCCAAACCTACAGCCTCAAGCTCGGCCTCTGCACGGTCGAATGCATCGCTGTGACCTGCCAGCTCCAATGGTGTCGCGACGTTTTCCAAGGCCGTCATCGTCGGGATCAGATGGAAGGACTGAAAGACAACGCCCATATGATCCCGGCGAAACCGCGCCAATGCGTCCTCGTCCATCGCAGTCAGATCATGACCCAATGCGGTGATCGTGCCGCCCGTGGCCATCTCCAACCCGCCCATCAGCATCAATAGCGAGGATTTGCCCGATCCAGAGGGGCCGATTAGGCCCAACGTGTCGCCTGAGAGCACATCGAGGGAAATACCGTGCAAAATGTCGACACGCCCCGCATTGCCATCCAGCGACAAAGACGCATCTTTAAGAGAAAGGACAGGTTCAGCCATGGCACCACGTTCAGGGTTGGGGTTGTTGATGGATATGGAGCGGGTTGAGACATGCGCAAGGCATGGATTTTGATTGTTTTCCTGTTGTCGGCCGCTGCTGTGCGGGCCGAAACCGTCACGATTGCCGCCCTCGGCGACAGCTTGACCCAAGGCTACGGACTGGTCGAAGAGCAGGGGTTTGTCCCTCAGCTGCAACGCTGGCTTGAGGCGCAGGGCGCCGATGTGCGTCTGATCAATGCGGGCGTGTCAGGAGACACGACGGCAGGCGGGGCCGCGCGCGTCGCTTGGACCCTGACGCCAGAGGTCGATGCGATGATTGTTGCTTTGGGCGGGAATGATTTGTTGCGCGGGATCGATCCGGCGGTGAGCCGAGGCAATATCGAGGCGATCCTGAGAGAAGCACAGGCGCAAGGCGTGGACGTACTGCTTGTAGGGATGGAGGCCCCGGGCAACTATGGTGCGGACTACAAGGCTCAGTTCGACGCCATCTATCCAGAATTGTCGCAAGCCTACGGCACGCTTTACCTCGATAGCTTCTTTGCCGGGTTCGGGGAGGCCGCAGAAGACCCTGCCCAATTGCGTGACGTGATGCAGGGCGATGGAATCCACCCGAATGCGGACGGCGTCGCGCAGATCGTGGAAGGGATAGGTCCCAAAGTCCTCGATCTGATCGCCCAAGCGGGATCCAGCTGACATGCCGGGGCGGGTCTTTCTGACATCGCCCATGGCCGAGTTGTCGGAGGCGCTGGATGTGTCCATCGATCCGGTTGCTGATGAACCACCACGCGCCAATATTGCCCCGGGCCAACAGATCGTGACGCTGACCCAAGACGGGCTGACCCATATGCGCTGGGGTATGATCCCAGTCGGTCGGGTCAACGCCCGCGGTCGCCCGGTGATGGAGACGATCATCAATGCCCGATCAGAAACCGTTTTTGACAAATCAGCCTATGCTGAAACCGGTCGGGCAGTCGTCCCGGTAAATGGGTGGTATGAGTGGACGGGGGAGCGACGCAGGAAGACAGCGTGGCGCATTACTCCGCGCGCCGGGACGTTTCTGTATTTTGCTGCAATTACCGATGTGTGGTCCGGTCCGGGCGGTGTAGAAGTGCCGCAAGTGGCCACGGTAACCTGCGAACCCAGTGCAGATGTCCGCGACATTCATCATCGTATGGCCGTGATCCTGAAGGGCGACGACATTCCAGTTTGGTTGGGTGGATCGGTCGATGACGCATCCCTACTGATGCGATCATGGCCCGATGGCTCACTAAATGTTGAAGAGGCAACGGGTGTGGATTGGCACGGGGCATAGTGCAAAGGTCAGCAAAAACGCGCCGGATCAGTGGACATTTCCAACATCAGTCCCATGTCCAATGACGTAGGGAGAAGAAGGTTACGCACATGTCACGGATGGAAAACTTGGACACCGAGCTTGAATTGCAAGAAGCCAAGCTTCGGGCACAACGGTCTGCCGAAGGCGGCATGACCGAAGACGATCTTTACATGAAGGGCGCTAAACTGGCCCAAATGTTTTGCATCGGCTTCGCGTTTCTGGTGCCCAGCCTGCTGTTGTGGCGCGTGGTTTTCTGAGCGCGCTTACAGCACCGTGACTTTGGTGCCGACCGGCACCCGTTCATACAAATCCGTCACATGCTCGTTCAGCATGCGGATGCAGCCGTTTGACACCGAGCTGCCGATTGTTTGCGGCTGGTTCGTGCCATGGATCCGGAAATACGTATCCACTCCATTCTGATAAAGATACAAGGCCCGCGCACCCAAGGGGTTTTGTGGCCCACCTGGCATAATGTATTCGTTGTCGATGAACTCGGTATACCGATGAGGTTCCCGTTCGATCATCTCGTTTGTGGGGCGCCAGCTGGGCCACTCGCGTTTGCGATCAATGGTAGCGCTTCCAGTAAACTCAAGACCCGCACGACCGACACCCACGCCATAGCGGATGGCGGTTCGTGGCTCTGTCACCCAGTACAGATAAAAGGATCGCGGCAGAACCAGGATCTCGCCCGGCAAGAAGTCCTTCTTGATGCGAACCTCCTGCGGGAGGGGATCAAAAACATACTCCTCAGCCTCGACAAGGCTTGGCAGGGATAACGCGGCCGTTGTGGCCGCCGATGTGGTTAAGAAATTTCGCCGGGTCAGCATGGCATGCCCTCACTCGGATACAAATCAATATAGCGGGATTTTGCCGGAAATGGGCAATAAATCAAAGGGCGTTCCGCTGCGGCCAAAACGCCGATGCGATGAGTGCGGCGGCCAGAGCACAGGTCGCAATCCATCCGAAATACCACATCTGACCTGCGAACGCATCTTCGGCATAGGAGGCCGCAAACCGGGCCTTGCCAACCGTTGCGACCGCAAACCCGATACCGGCCAATCCAGCGCTTAGGAGGATGCGCACCAAGCGCCCGATACCAATCCACGCTAGGCCAGCTGCGATGCCGATACCTATGGGGAAGCCAATCAGGATCACCGGTTGTGACCACCAGGGATGCGCACCAAAAGTCTGCGGCAAGTTCAGAGTATAGGCCAAAACGGCGGCAAATGCGGGGGCAATCAGCGCAATCAAATAATTCATGTAGATGACGTGGCGCAGCGCTGAAGGAATTGCGAGCCCTGTCGCGCCAACGTGAAACGCTGAAACAAAAAAAACGGCCCCGATCAGAGGCCGTTTTTCAAATTCAATACGCGGCTGTTAGACCAGCTCGAGGTTTATCGCGCTTTGGCGACCATCGCGGCCTTCCTGCAGCTCGTACGTGACCTTCTGGTCATCGGCCAGGCCAGTTAGCCCGGACCGTTCAACGGCAGAGATATGGACGAAAACGTCCTTTCCGCCATCTTCTGGTGCAATAAAGCCGTAGCCTTTTGTAGTGTTGAACCATTTCACGGTGCCATTGGCCATATCCGTGTTCTCCTTAGTCGTAGTCCCGTTCGCGGAAGTGCAACGGTTTGGCGGTGTTGGTCTGATTTCGAAGACTGAGCGCCAGAAAGGAGACAGGTCGGAATTAGAAAAACGTAGCACCGGTACATATGGAGTGATGGTGTAACAGTTTCAAGTCAGATTGTCGCAGGGCGCGGTTTCCTGCTGGTGCGGGCGCAGCGCCATTTTTTGCACCACCACCGCGCCTTAGCGGAGCCGTATTTCTGAATTACCCTGATTTTCGAGATCAGGGAGTGTCGTCATGCGATGGTTGACAGCAGTTATTTGCCTTGCGGCCTCGGCCTGCGGTCGGGTGGATTATGAGCAGCTATCTGCCGGTGAGTTCGAAGGGTCGTTGCTGGTGCTTTGGATCGAAGGTGGCCGCGACAAAGGCGAGGGAGACGGCGTTTTCGTCTACGTCCCGATGCCGGGCGAGGAGTTGGTGTTTCATCGCAAAGATCCACTGGCAACTGTCCAGACGATCCGACCAACCGCCATTTATACCGATGGCGGTTCCATACCGCGCGCAGCGCAGGTGTTCCGGGGGTTTAACCCGTGGGGATATGCGCCAGCCTACTTGATCCATGATTGGCTTTTTGTAGCCCGCAAGTGCCTGAACGACGACATGGCGATGGGATCCGAAACCGACATCGCAGATATGGAGTTCATCGAAAGCGCGCGTCTTCTGGGGGAAGCGATCAAAACCTTGGTTGAAGCGAATAAGGTGAGCGGAGACGATGTTGCGCCCGAATTGATTTCCCGCGCTGTGGCGGGCCCGATTTCACGTGGACTTTGGGAGCAGACGGGTCAATGCGAAGCCAACCGTCTGACCGAGAAGGATCAGGAAAAGGTGGACAAATTTACCGGCCGAAACGCTGTCCAACTGCGCACGTTTGGCGTGGAAAGCGTGGGCGCACTCGATAACGTCAGTGCCGTCGCGGTGGTCGAGTTCTAAGGTTTATCCGTTCGCTCGACCACGCGCAGATCATTGTCCGATTAACGCACAAATTTCTTGTGTTTGATCCGCTTCGGCTCCAGCGCATCCGGGCCCAGACGCCGCTTCTTGTCCTCTTCATAATCCTCGAAGTTGCCTTCGAACCATTCGACATGCGCATCGCCTTCAAAAGCCAGGATATGCGTGCAGATCCGGTCAAGGAAGAACCGGTCGTGTGAAATCACCACGGCACAGCCGGCAAAGTCGACCAACGCATCTTCCAGGGCGCGGAGCGTTTCCACGTCCAGATCGTTCGTCGGCTCGTCCAAAAGCAGCACGTTGCCGCCTTCTTTTAGAAGACGCGCCATATGGACCCGGTTCCGCTCCCCACCAGAGAGCAGGTTCACCGGTTTTTGCTGATCGCCGCCTTTGAAGTTGAACGCCGAGCAATAGGCGCGCGAATTCATCTGCGCATCGCCCAGCTGGATGATCTCGGCCCC
>CAYODE010000122.1:0-10953 GCA_964402685.1 uncultured Aestuariivita sp.
TCAGGAAGATGATGACGCCGACGCCGCGCAGGTTGATGCCGATATACTGCTCGGGACGGAAGTTGTAGGGCACCAGCGGCAAGACAAAACCGTCGATCCACCCCACAACGGTCCAGATCAGCCAGATCGTCAGCCCGATTGGGGCAATAACAATCAATCCCGTTAGGAAGGAGGCGCGCAATCCTGAAAAAAGGCCAGGGCGGCGCGGGGGTTCGTTTTCGTCAAATGGGGTCGTCATCAGGGATCCGGGGGCGTTTCTGCTCAGAACCTAGGCACTTTGCTGCCGGGCTACAATGGCAGGCGCGTCGCAAGTGTGCGCTTGGCTCAAACCGTGCCCAAGGCTTGGGCAATTTGTGCAGCGAGGCGGGCATTGTTTCTGACCAATGCGATGTTGGCAGTGAGTGATCGCCCCTCCGTCAGCTCATAGATGCGTTGCAACAAATAGGGTGTGACGCCTTTACCTGAGATCCCGTGCCGTTCGGCATCTTGCTGGGCTTGCGTAATGATCGGCGCGAGAGTTTCTCCGGGAATTTCTTCTTTTGCCGGAATTGGGTTTGCGATCAATTGCCCGCCGGGTACACCCAACTCGGTCCGCGTCTTGTGGGCGCGTGCAATGTGCTCTGGGTCATCCATGCGCAACGGGGCGGTTAGGCCGGAACTGCTCGACCAGAAGGCAGGGAAATCATCTTGCCCGACTGATATGACCGGGACGCCGAGCGTTTCCAAAACTTCCAACGTTTTCGGCAAGTCCAGGATGGCCTTTGCCCCTGCTGCTACAACGGTGACTGGTGTTTGCGCCAGTTCCTGCAGATCGGCCGAGATATCAAAGGAGGCTTCAGCCCCTTTGTGCACACCGCCAATCCCGCCAGTGGCAAAGACGGATATGCCCGCGGCATGTGCTGCGATCATCGTTGCTGCAACCGTTGTTGCCCCGGTTCCGCCTGTTGCAATGCAGGCCGCCATGTCCGCCCGACTGAGTTTCGCGACGCCTTTGCTCTGACCGAGCTCGTCGAGCTCTTGATCCGTCAAGCCAATGTGCAACGCCCCCTTTATCACTGCGATCGTTGCAGGCACCGCGCCCTGAGCCCGTATGTCAGCTTCGACTTGTCGGGCGACTTCCACGTTTTGAGGGTAAGGCATCCCATGGGTAATGATGGTGCTTTCCAAAGCGACGATGGCCTTGCCAGCCGCTTGGGCGGTCTGCACCTCGGCTGACAGTATCATGGGGATCACAGTGGGGTTTCTCCTGAGACATAAGTGGCGGCCGCGTGTAACGCGCGAGAAAGAGCCGTTTCGCGGTCTGCGCCCTTTGCTTCCGACGCGATATGCGCGGCCATGAACGTGTCGCCCGCACCGGTCACACGGGTGACCAGAACTTCGGGCGGAGTTTGCGTAATCAGACCTTCGCTCATGCTGGCTTCGGTCGCAGACTTGCCGCCATCTGTGACCAGAACACGCGCGGCTCCACGCTCTAACAATCCCTGTGCACCAGCGGCCGACGTGGCGAATTCTGTCTGGCACAGGATACTCGCTTCTTCGAGGTTGACATACAGCGTCCCGCGCGCGTGGTTTACAAAAGGCAAAAGCCGTTCCGCCTTGCCCGGTGACGCGGGTGCAACGCGTAAGTCCGCTTGGGCAAAGGCAGAGTCCTGAGCGATGTCTTCCAGCAGAGAATGGGTCAGATTGCCATCAAGCGCGACATAGCTGTCAAATGGCGCGTTGGGATGCCCAAGGGTGCCATTGCGCAACGGCTCAAGTATCTTGGCGCCGGCGGCTTCAAGCGAATGCGCATCTGCGATGGCGGCGATCAACCCATTGGCTCCTTCGACGGCCATGTATCGATCGGTTGGCAAGTCTTCTGAGCGATAGATGTGGTCCACATCCAGCCCCATTTGCGCGCAATTGGCGACGAGTTCGACGCCCTCGGCATCTTTGCCCACAGCGGTCAAAAGAGTGGGACGCATGCCAAAGCGGGCCAGGGTCATCGCGATGTTCAACACCACGCCGCCGGGAATACGCGTGATGCGTCCGGGCACATCCGATCCCTGCCGCATATGGCTGGCGGATCGACCGATGATGTCCCAAAGAACAGAACCGATGCAGAGGATCTGGGGTGATGTCGTCATGGCCCGTTTGTGACCCCATCCATCGCGGGGCGCAAGGTCAGGGAACCTTGAATGTCAGCGCCGCCCATAGGGTATCCCACACGTCATCCGATCCGTCAGGGCTTTCGCGCAAAACAACCGCATCAAGCAAATATTCATGCCCGCCCCGGACGGGGATGACAGCGCGTCCCATGTTATCTGTGCGCATTTCAGTGATGGTGACTGTACCATCCGGTCCACGGGCAAAAATCTCGACTTGCGCATCGGCGCGCGGTTCGCCCTGATAAAACAGTTGAACCGGCAGGCCATCGTCCAAACTGTCTGAGTACGGGTTGGCGAGGGCCACGAATTCTGTCTCAAGGCCCATTGCACGATCTGCCCCTTCTGAGGATCCGATCCCCACAAGCGCCTTTACGTGACGTGTGTAGCTTTCGGAAAACCCCTCTTCGGGCAAACCACGTGCTAAATGGCGCGCGCGGATATCCGGGAAGTCCTTGTGATCGGCAAATTCCTGAAACTTGTCCCAGTTCTTGTATGTGATGGACGAAGCGGCTGTCTCGTGCGCGATGACCATCAAACCGTCAGCCGGAGCGGGCATGTCGAGCACGGGAATGTTGCCTGTGCGCGGAGATAAAGAGAGGGTCGTCTCTCCGATCACGTACTCGAACCGTTCCGAGCGTCTCTCAAAAAAGCCCAAATTGATCCCTTTGAAGTTTTCGCCATTTTTGAACTGAGCGACGAGGTTTTCATTCAAGGATAATTGGTATTTGTCTGGCGCGATCCAGAATTCATGTGCAAAGACAGGCGTCGTAAGCCAGGCAAGGGCCAGGCACGCGCACAAACGGAGGCGGGAGATGTTCAAGCAAGTCACGGCAGGCAAGCTGCGGTTTGTGACGGCAGTGTCAAGCCTTTGGATGATATTGGGCGCATGTTTCGCGCATGCGCACGAGGTCACGCCGACGATTGGTGATTTTGTCGTTCAGGAAGGGCAGATCACCTTCGATCTCCGCATGAACATCGAAGCCTTTGTAGCGGGCGTCAATCTCGATGGGATGACCGACATCAATGATAGCGACCAATCAGATTTGTACGACCAGTTGCGAGCTTTGGAACCGGTTGCTTTGGAAGGTCAGGTGCGGTCCTTCATTGTTGAGTGGCTGCCCCAAATGGGTGTGGAAACCAACGCGGGGCGCGTTGATTTAGATCTTGAACGCATCGCAATTGATCCGGTTGATAATGTCGAACTCCCCCGCGCATCGTTTCTGACATTTGGCGGTCTTCTACCAGATGGGGCGCGGTCCCTCGTTGTGACCTGGCCTGAAGGCGCTGGCGACATGGTGCTGCGGCAACAAGGCGTTGAGGCCCCATTTACGGGATATCTTGAGGGCGGGCAGAGCACCGATCCGATCCCAATCTCCGGTAATGGAGAGCTTGGGGGTTGGCAGACCTTTGTCGAGTACATTCCGGTTGGGTTCGACCACATCCTTCCCAAGGGCCTGGATCACATCCTGTTCGTGCTTGGTCTTTTCTTTCTGAGCACCCGTTTAGGTCCGCTTATCTGGCAAATCAGCGCCTTTACAGTCGCGCATACAGTTACCTTGGCACTGGGCGCATTGGGGGTTGTCAGCATTGCCGGGGCAATCGTCGAGCCGTTGATTGCTGCCTCAATCGTCTACGTGGCCGTTGAGAACCTGTTCGCGAAGGGGCTCAATCCTTGGCGCCCGATGGTGGTTTTCGGATTTGGCCTGCTCCACGGTCTCGGATTTGCCAGTGTTTTGGGAGAGTTCGGCTTGCCGACCGGTCAGTTCATTCCTGCGTTGGTTGGCTTTAATGTCGGTGTGGAGTTGGGGCAACTGACAGTGATCGCGCTTGCGTTTCTCGCTGTTGGCTATTGGTTTGGACAGAAAAACTGGTACCGCGCGCGCATCTCGATGCCTGCGTCCATCATAATTGCTGCGGTGGGGGCGTTTTGGTTCGTAGAACGGGTTTTCTTGTAGACCAGCGAATTAGAGAAGGCGCCGACACCTAGCCAAGCGGCGCGAGCAATCGGCCAAGTTCGCCCGCCGGGTCATCGTCGCGCCAGATCTCTTCACCAATTCCAAAGAAATCAGTGGACGTCGCCAGCGTCTCGACCAGCGCGATATCCAGCGCGCCCTCGGCCACTACAGGCAATTCAATCATCTCTGTCCACCATTGGAAAAGCTCGGGATCGGCCACGCTGCCGTCACCTAGTGCGCTTTGCCCAACAGGGCCAAAGCTGACGTAATCGGCGCCTGCCTCGCCCGCCGTCATGCCATCATGCCGGGACGTTGCGCAAAAGCTGCCGACGATCGCATCTGGTCCAAGGGATTTGCGCGCGGCGCGAACGGGGCGCGCGCCGTCGCTCAGGTGGACTCCATCTAACCCCAGCCGCTCTGCCAGAACCACGTGATCGGTAATCACCAGGGCCACGTCACGGGTATGGGCCACTTGCCTGCAGGCATCCGCTGCGCGTGAAATGCGATCTTCGTCGCGGGTAGCCAGATCCAGTCGGATGCACGCGATCTCATGTGCATCCAGCACGCGGCCCAGCAGATCGGGGAACGCGCTCAATTCAAATTCGGATGGCGTGATGAGGTAGATCTGGGGCTGCTCGGGCGTGTCCATCGCATCCGGTCCTTTTGTCTTTTGCAGCGTGCATAGACCATTGTCCGTGCAATGAAAATGCCCTCGCACGTGCTCTTGCGCTTGGTTCGTTGGCCGCTTAGACCCGCGCAGCGACAGTCGCAGAAGGAACGCGCATGCCTACACCCGGCCCACAGCCCGTCATGATCTTGGTGCGTCCCCAGATGGGTGAAAACATCGGGGCAGCGGCGCGCGCGATGTGGAATTTCGGCTTGGATCGGATGCGGATCACAAGCCCCCGTGATGGCTGGCCCAACCAGAAGGCGATTGCGATGGCCAGCGGTGCCGGGCGATTATTGGACGAGGCGCAGCTATACGATAGCACGACCGAAGCAATTGGTGACTGCACCTATGTTTTTGCCACAACGGCGCGCCAAAGGGATATGACCAAACCGGTATTCAGCCCCGAAGGTGCGATGAAACTGGCGGCTGAGAAGATCTCGGCGGGCGAGAAAGTCGGCATTTTGTTCGGCCCCGAGCGGGCCGGGTTGGAAAACGACGACATTGTCCGTGCAAACGCGATCATCACCGTTCCGGTAAATCCGGAGTTCCCTTCGCTCAACCTGGCACAATGCGTGTTGCTGACAGGATATGAATGGCGCAGGCAGACGACCGAAGTTGTGCATGAGACGACCGAACTCGCTGGGTCGGAGTGGGCCACAGGCGATGACATTGAGCGGCTGGGCGATCATTATGATCAGCGATTGGAGGACGCAGGCTTCTTTTATCCCGAAACCAAGGCCGACGGCATGAAACGCAACCTGCGCAACCTGTGGAGCCGCATGCCGCTCACGCGTGCGGATGTGCAGATGCTGCATGGGATGATGCGACAGATGGTCCGTTGGAAAGAGAGAGGCGAGTGACGCTGGACGACGGGGGGTCGCAGGCATAGGTTCTGCGCCAAGAACACAGATGAAGGTCTGAGAAAAAGATGAGCGGTAAACGCAGCATTTTTGAAGAGGTCTCGGAAACAAGCGCGAAACCTGCGGCCCAGCCTGGGCTGATCGATGCAGGCAAGCGCGGCGCGCGCGGCGCCATACGGGTCTGGCTGATGATCCTGTTTGGCCTGGTCGTCGTGATGATTGCCGTGGGCGGGCTGACACGACTGACGGACTCGGGGTTGTCCATCACCGAATGGGCGCCGATCACGGGGGCGATCCCTCCTCTGAGTGAGGCTGACTGGCAAGCCGAATTCGATCGATACAAAGAAATCGACGAATGGCGGATCCAGAACCAATGGATGACGCTGGCTGATTTCAAGGTGATCTACTGGTGGGAATGGGGCCACCGGCAATTGGGCCGGGTGATCGGGCTTGTCTGGGCCTTGGGCCTTCTTTGGTTTGCCATTCGACGTCAAATACCCACCGGCTGGGGCGGGCGCCTTGTCTTCATCGGCGCTTTGGGCGGACTGCAAGGTGCCATTGGCTGGTGGATGGTGGCCTCAGGCGTTACCCAGGGCGAAGGCATGGTGGATGTTGCGTCCTACCGTCTGGCCACCCATCTGGGCCTCGCCTTTGTGATCCTTGGATTCATTGCGTGGTACACGTTCCTTCTGGGCCGTGAGGAACGCGATCTGATACAGGCGCGCCGGGGCAAAGAAGCAAAGCAGTTTTCTTTGGCAACTGGGTTGATGCATTTTGCCTTATTACAAATTCTAATTGGGGCTTTGGTGGCCGGGATCGACGCGGGTCGGTCCTATACCGACTGGCCCATGATGGGTGGCAAGTGGTTCCCCGACAGCGCACTGGTGCTGGAACCGGTCTGGCGAAACTTCTTTGAAAGCCCCGGCTTGGTGCAGTTTATCCATCGGGTGACCGGTTATTTGCTTTTGGCCTTTGGCGTCATCGTTTGGCTGCGCGGGCGCAAATCTGCGCATCCGAACACACGGTTTGCCTTCAACATGGTGATGTCCGTTCTGCTTTTGCAGATTGTATTGGGCATCATAACAGTGCTTTACGCGGCGCCCTGGCACATCGCCATTGGCCACCAGCTCCTTGCAGTGATCTTGTGGGTCAGCATCCTGCGCGCACGTTTTCTGGCGGCTTATCCGGTCGTGACTTCGATTAAAGGGGCCTGACATGCGCGCATTTGAAGAATTGATGGCGTTCGATCGCCAGACCCAGGCTTTGGGGCAAATAGCGGGCCGTTTGGGGTGGGATCAGGAAACCATGATGCCCCGAGGTGCAGCAGAGCAGCGCGGAGAAGAAATGGCCGCCATCGAAGCCGTCTTGCACGCCCGCCGATCCGATCCGCGTGTGGGTGATTGGCTCGCTAAAGCAGATCCGGAAAACGAGGTTGAGGCCGCGCATCTTCGCGAAATTCGTCGCTCTTATGAGCGCGCGCAAAAGGTGCCCGAGGCCTTGGCGACCAAGCTTGCGCAACTCACGTCCGAAGCGCAGGGAAAATGGGCCGCCGCGCGAGAAGAAGAAGACTGGTCAGCTTTCGCGCCGGTTCTGGAGGAGGTCGTCGCGCTGAAGCGGGAGGAGGGGGCAGCCTTGGCCAATGGCGGCGACATTTATGACGCCATGCTTGAAGATTACGAGCCCGGTACGACCGCCGCCGATATCGCCACGATCTTTGATGCGATGCGACCCCGGTTGGTGGCCCTACGCGCTGCCATCCTCGACAAGCCAGAACCCAAAGGTCTGGGCGGCATCTATCCCGCTGGTAAACAGATGAAACTGACCCGCCAGTTGGCCAAAGATTTTGGCTATGACATGGGGCGCGGGCGCGTGGACAAGGCGGTTCATCCCTTCAGCTCAGGGTCTGGGTCTGACGTGCGCATCACCACCAGGACTGCAGAAGACGACCCGTTCAACTGTTTCTATTCGACCATTCACGAGGTCGGCCACGCAGCCTATGAGCAAGGGATAGACCCCGCTTATCGTTTGACGCCACTGGGGCGGGGCGTGTCGATGGGCGTGCATGAAAGCCAGAGCCGGATTTACGAGAACCAGTTGGGACGCAGCGCCGCCTTTACCGGGTATCTTTTCGCACAGATGAAAGACGCTTTCGGCGATCTTGGTGTCGAAACTCCGGATGCATTTTACGCTGCCGTGAACCGCGTAAAAAATGGTTACATCCGCACCGAAGCGGATGAGGTCCAGTACAACCTGCACATCATGTTGCGGTTCGATCTGGAACGCGCATTAATGGCGGGTGACCTGCAAGTTGCTGATCTTGAAACCGCTTGGAACGACCGGTTCGCAGCGGATTTCGGATATGCTGTCGATACCGCGTCGAACGGTGTGTTGCAGGATGTGCATTGGTCCGTGGGACTGTTTGGCTATTTCCCGACGTATTCCTTGGGCAACGTTTACGCGGGCTGCCTTTACCAAGCGCTGCGCAAAGCGCTCCCTGATCTGGATGTACAATTGGCCGAAGGCGTGACAGAACACGCGACGGGCTGGCTTAGGGAAAATCTGCAGCGTCACGGTGGTCTTTACGAGCCACGTGACGTGATTGAGAAGGCGAGTGGCATGGCGCCGTCCGAGGCGCCTCTGCTTGAGTATCTTGAGACCAAATTCACCGCTCTTTACGAACTTTGAAAGGCTGATATGGATAGTCCGTTTCGCACCAAACGCATGTTGAATTTCGGTGATTGCGATATCTCAGGCACCGCGTATTTTCCCAGCTATCTCAATATCTTGAATGGCGTGAATGAAGAGTTCTGGCTGCATCTGGGGTGGCCATGGCACAAGATCATCTGGGAGGAACGCTGGGGCACACCAACGGTGCATATTTCGTCGGATTTTTCTTCCCCGTCGTTCTTTGGTGAAGAGCTTGAGTTCGAAGTTACCGTTCTGAAAGTGGGACGGTCCTCTGTCACCATTCGCCATGAGATCAGCTGTAAGGGTCAGAAACGCTGGGGGTCTACGCAGGTTCTGGCCGCCTCGGATCTGGACAAACACATCTCGATCCCTTGGCCGGACGACGTGAAAGCTGCGCTTGAAGCTCTGGTCGTTTCGCCTGTGGAGACCTGACGGATTTTGCGAGGCTCTGCCTCGCGCTCCGGAGTACTTCCAAACCCAAAGAAACAAGGCGCACGCTCTTTTCTTTGGGTTCCAAATACTCCGGGGGAGACCCGGAACGGGTCGGGGGCAGCGCCCCCTATTCCTCGGTTTCGGCCTCGTCGTCTTCGCCCTGATCTGCAATCCAAGCGACGCTGACGACTTCCTCGCCTTTGCCTGTGTCGAACACTTTAACGCCACCCGCGCTGCGTGAGCGGAACGAGATGCCGTCGACAGGTACGCGGATCGATTGCCCTTTGGAGGTTGCCAGCATGATCTGGTCGTCCATTTCCACGGGGAAGGAGGCGATGATGTCTCCGGTTTGCATGCGCTTTTCCCAAGCCGTCACGCCCTGACCACCCCGGCCACGCACGGGGTAGTCATGAGACGAGCTAAGCTTGCCGGATCCCCCCGACGTTACCGTCAGGATCAGGTTTTCTATGGCGGACATTTCGGCATAGCGTTCTTGCGGCAGCACGCTATCAGCGTTGCCACCATCCTCATCCGCGCCAGTATCTTCTGTGACGCCTGCCATCAGGCGGCGCATTTTCAGATATGCGGCGCGTTCATCTGGAGTGGCCTCAAAGTGCCGGATCACCGACATCGACACCACGCGATCAGAACCGGCGAGCTTGATCCCGCGGACGCCAGTTGAATTGCGCCCGGCAAAGACGCGCACGGCCGTGG
Organism: uncultured Aestuariivita sp.; assembly: GCA_964402685.1. GTDB lineage: Bacteria > Pseudomonadota > Alphaproteobacteria > Rhodobacterales > Rhodobacteraceae > Aestuariivita. Next base: position 9,467 of record CAYODE010000122.1, read on the forward strand.
TCGGGAAGCGGATTGCGCGGCCGGAATTCGTGATCAGCATCACGTCGTCGTCTTCCGAACAAATCCGCGCGTTGACCAGGCTGACCGAGCCGTCCTCCGGCAATTTCATCGCGATTTTGCCATTGCGCATCACGTTGGTGAAATCGCTGAGCTTGTTGCGACGAACATCACCCGCGCTGGTCGCGAAGACGATTTGAAGATCGTCCCATTCCTCATCCGGTCGGTCCACGGGCATGATAGCCGCAATTGATACACCTTGCGGGATAGGCAGGATATTGACGATTGCTTTGCCTTTGGCCGTACGTCCGCCAAGCGGCAAACGCCAGGTCTTTAGTTTGTAGACCATCCCATCTGTGGTGAAGAACAAAAGTTGAGTGTGGGTATTTGCCACGAAGAGGGTGGTCACTACGTCCTCTTCCTTGGTCTGCATGCCCGACAGCCCTTTGCCGCCACGCTTCTGCGCGCGGAAATCGCTGAGCGCTGTTCGTTTGATATAGCCGCCCGAGGTCACCGTGACGACCATGTCTTCACGCTCGATAAGGTCCTCGTCCTCCATATCGCCCGACCATTCGACGATTTCGGTGCGGCGAGGCACAGCAAACTGCTCGCGAACCTCGCGCAGCTCATCGGCGATGATGCCCATGATCCGTTCGCGCGAGCCGAGAATCTCCAGATATTCCTTGATCTTACCGGCCAGTTCTTCAAGTTCGTCAGTGACTTCTTTGACCCCGATCTGAGTCAGCCGTTGCAGGCGTAGATCCAGGATCGCGCGGGCCTGAACTTCGCTCAGGTTATAGGTGCCGTCGTCATTAACCGGGTGCAGCGGATCGTCGATCAGCTTGAGATATTCGACAATGTCGCTTGCTGGCCAGCGCCGGGTCATCAGCTTCTCACGCGCTTCGGCCGCATCGGCGGAGGCGCGGATTGTTGCCACCACCTCATCCACATTCGACACAGCCACTGCCAAACCACACAGAACGTGGCTGCGTTCGCGTGCTTTGCGCAGCTCAAACGCGGTGCGGCGGGCGACGACATCCTCGCGGAAGTCGATGAAGGCGGTCAGGAACCCGCGCAGGGTCAATTGTTCAGGGAGCCCGCCGTTCAGGGCCAGCATGTTGAAGCCGAATGAGGTCTGCATAGGCGAGAAGCGGAACAGCTGGTTCAGAACAACTTCAGCCGTAGCATCGCGTTTGAGCTCGACAACCACACGAACACCGTCGCGGTCTGACTGATCTTCGACATTCGAAATCCCTTCGATCCGCTTTTCGCGAACGGCCTCTGCGATCTTTTCGATCATCGCGGCTTTGTTCACCTGATACGGGATCTCGTCCAGGATGATGGCATAGCGATCTTTTCGCACCTCTTCGATCCGCGTCTTGGCGCGAATGATGACACTGCCGCGGCCTTCCAAATAGGCTTTGCGCGCACCAGATCGACCCAGCATGATACCACCGGTCGGGAAATCGGGGCCGGGGACGTATTCGATC